>NZ_JBQGAI010000007.1:0-140397 GCF_056542745.1 Ruegeria sp. AB10
CAAATACTGGTCCCCCGTCAACCGCGTCGACAACGCATACGGAGACCGAAACCTCGTCTGCACATGCCCTCCAATGGACGCATACAAAGACGCAGCAGAGTAAGCTCAGTACAAGAACAGACGAAACCCCCGCTCAAAAGGCGGGGGTTTTTCTATTTGGCGGCTTCTTTCTGTTGAGCTGTGGCCAGCAGCGCAGCCAGTTCCGGGCGGCAGGATCCGCAATTGGTTCCGGCTTGCAGCGCTTCACCTATGGCTTCGACCGAGATCAACCCTCGGGTCTCGATTGCTGTCAGGATCGTGTTCACGCCGACATCAAAGCAGGAACACAGAATTGGCCCGGGGTCCGGCATGTCTGCCGGGGCGCGGCCGGACAGCAGGCTCAGATTGGGCGCTTGCGGTAACGTCGCCAGGTAATCGCGCATCACCGCAACTGGTTGGGCTGAGACAAAGAGGGCGGCAACCAGTCGCCCGTTTTGGTGGCAGGCCAGACGGGTCACGCCTCGGGCCGGGTCCTCGACCGCGGTGATTTCAGCGTCGGGCAACCCGAACAGATCGCGGGCTGCGGCGTGCCAGTCTTCAACGGGATTCAGCCCGGCCAGTTCGGCGCGATAGCCGGATTTCGTTGGGCTTTGGGCCCAGTAGTCGCAGCTTGGGTTCATCTCACGGTCAGAAACCGCGAACCCGTACCATGCAGCGTTGAACCGGGTGACATTCACAGCCGACGCCTTGCTTTCGGGCTGGCCCGAGACCGGGTCGGTCGCCGCCGCCACCACCGCGTCGATGCGGGCCGAGGGCGCGGTTTCTCCGGTCCAGTGGATCGGGGCAAAGACCTGACCCTGGGTGACATCCCTCGTGATCCGCGCCCGCAGGATGGCTTTGCCGTGTGGACTCGTCACCGCGACCAAATCGGCGGCAGAAATCCTTTGCGACCGGGCGTCGTCCGGGTGTATGTCCAGAAATGGCTCGGGCAGATGGGCTGACAGGCGGGGCGATAGTCCGCTGCGGGTCATCGTGTGCCATTGATCGCGCAGCCGACCGGTGTTCAGCCAGAACGGATAGCGGGGGCCGGTTTTGGCCGCAGGAGCGCGCCATTTGACCGGCAACAGCCGGGCCTTGCCATCAGGGTGAAAGAACTGCCCATCCGCGAAGAACCGCCCACCTTGTCGCGAGGCGGTCACGGGCCAGCGCGTCGGTTCCAGCGCGTCGTAATCTGCGGCGTTCAGATCGGCGAGGCCCGAGATGTCGAAATCCTTGCCCAACCGCGCCGCCACGCCGGACAGCGCCGCATGTTCGCGGAAAATCTCGCCGGGGCTTTGGTAGTCAAAGGCCGAGGCCCAGCCCATCCGCCGCCCAACCTCGCACAGGATATCCCAGTCGGCGCGGGCTTGTCCGGGGGCGGGCAGGGCTGAACGCTGGCGGCTGATGGTGCGGTCGGAATTGGTGACGGTGCCGTCTTTCTCGGCCCAGGCCGAGGCGGGCAGCAGCACATCGGCCAGCCGCGCGGTATCGGTGCGGGCGGTGATGTCCGAGACCACGGTGAACGGGCAGGCGGCGATGGCGTCGCGCACGGCATCTGCCTCGGGCATCGAGACCGCCGGGTTGGTGTGGATCACCCACAGCGCCTTGATCCGCCCGTCGCCCACGGCGCGGAACATATCAACCGCTTTCAGACCGGGGGTTTCGGGCATCCTCGGCGCCGACCAGAAATCGCGCACGGCGGCGCGGTGGTCGGCGTTTTCGATATCCAGATGAGAGGCGAGCATATTGGCCAGCCCACCGACCTCGCGCCCGCCCATGGCGTTGGGCTGACCCGTGACCGACAGAGGCCCGCAGCCCGGTTTGCCGATGCGTCCGGTGGCCAGATGGCAGTTGAGGATCGCGTTGACCTTGTCACTGCCCGAGGTCGATTGGTTCACGCCCTGGCTGAAGATGGTCACCACCTTCTGCGTGCCAGTCCACAACTGGCAGAACCGGTCGATATCCTCCGGGTCCAGCCCGGTGACCGAGACATCCTCGGCCAGTGCCCTGTCCAGTGCTTCGGGAATGCCGGTGGTGTGGGTCAGGAAATCCACATCCACCAGCCCGCGCGCGTCAATCTGGGCTAACAGGTGGTTGAACAGTGCCACGTCGCTGCCCGCTGCCAGAGGCAGATGCAGGTCTGCGCTGTCGCAGGAGGCGGTGCGGCGCGGATCGATCACCACGATCTTGGTGCCGCGCGCCTGCCGTGCCGCAATCAGGCGCTGATACAGAACCGGATGGCACCAGGCCAGATTGGACCCGACCAGAACCACCAGATCGGCCTCGTCCAGATCCTCATAAGTTCCCGGCACAGTGTCCGTACCAAAAGCACGTTTGTGTCCCGCCACAGTCGAGGCCATACACAGCCGCGAATTCGTGTCGATATTGGCTGAACCGACGAAGCCTTTCATCAGCTTGTTGGCGACATAATAATCCTCGGTCAGCAACTGGCCCGAGACATAAAAGGCCACCGAGTCCGGCCCGTGTTCGGCGATGGTCTCACGAAACCGGTCGGCGACCAGTTGCAGCGCATCATCCCAACCGGTTTCGACGCCCGAGACGCGCGGGGCCAGCAGGCGGTGCGACAGACCGATGGTTTCGGCCAGCGCGGAACCCTTTGAACAGAGCCGCCCGAGGTTGGCCGGGTGGTCCGGGTCGCCGGTGACCGTCAGGCCTCCGGCGCCATCCGGCTGCAGCAGAACACCGCAGCCGACCCCGCAATAGGGGCAGGTCGAGCGCGTGGCGCAGGCACTCAGATCCTTCACGCGGCGCTCCTTTGCCCCAGCGAGGTACTGTCGAGCAGGATGCGGTCGCCGTCCAACTGCACCGGGTAGGTGGCGATCTGCCCCTCGTCCGCGCCCTGCGCCTGACCCGAATTCAGGTCGAACACCCAATTGTGCAGCGGGCAAGTGACGGATTGACCGTGCACGATGCCTTCGGACAGCGGCCCGCCCTTGTGGGGGCAGCGGTCCGAGGCAGCAAAGACCTCATCCCTCGCCGTGCGGAACAGGGCGATGCAGCCGACTGGCGTTTTCACAACCCGCGCGCCGCGCAGGGGAATGTCGTCGATATGCCCGATGTCGATCCAGCTCATTCTGCGGCCTCCAGTGTCAGATCGGCCAGTGGCGCAAAGCGCGGGGCCTCTTTGGCCTGCTCGGCCCATGGGTCTTTGCGATAGATGGATTGGCTGAGTTCAAAGCGTTCAACCAGCGCGCGACGGTTGTCGAGGTCGTCGACTACGGTTTCCTTGATCCAGTCGAGGCCAACCTTCGCCATCCATTTATACAGACGGTCCAGATACTTGCCGCCCTCGCGATAGGCCTGGGTGACGGCCATGACGACCTCAATCGCTTCGTCCTCGGTCGGCACCTGCACCAGCAGCTCGGTTTCCTTCACGTCCATGCCCGCCGCGCCGCCGATGCTGATCTGGAACCCTGAGTCCACACAGACCACACCGATATCCTTGCAGGTCGCCTCGGCGCAGTTGCGCGGGCAGCCCGAGACTGCCAGCTTCAGCTTGTGCGGCGTCCACGAGCCCCACAGGATTTTCTCAAGCTTCACACCCAGCCCGGTGCTGTCCTGCGTGCCGAACCGGCAGTGATCGGTGCCGACACAGGTTTTCACCGTGCGCAGACCCTTGGAATAGGCGTGGCCCGAGACCAGTCCGGCCTTGTTCAGATCAGACCAGATATAGGGCAGGTCGGGCCCCTTCACGCCCAGCAGGTCGATGCGCTGGCCGCCGGTGACCTTGACCGTGGGCACGCCGTATTTCTCGGCCGCATCGGCAATGGCGCGCAGTTCGGCAGGGTTGGTGATGCCGCCCCACATGCGGGGTACGACGCTGAACGTGCCGTCCTTTTGGATGTTGGCGTGCTTGCGTTCGTTGACGAAACGGCTTTGCGGGTCGTCCTGATATTCCACCGGCCAATCGGCCAGCAAGTAGTAGTTCACTGCAGGGCGGCAGACATGGCAGCCGTTGAGGGTTTTCCAGCCCAGCTCCTGCCAGACGGCCTCCTGACTTTTCAGCTCTTGCGATTTGATCAGGCGGCGGACGTCTTCGTGGGTCAGGTCACAGCAGCCGCAGATGGGCTGCGCGGCGGGCATCTGGAAATCGTCGCCCAGCGTGACCTGAAGCAACTGTTCCACCAGCCCGGTGCAGGTTCCGCAGGACGCGCTGGCCTTGGTGGTCGCGCGGATGGCGCCCAGATCGGTTGCACCACCATCGATGGCGGTGGTGATGTCGGATTTGCAAACGCCGTTGCAGCCACAGATTTCCGCCTCAGGCGGCAATGCTGCAACGGCTGAGAGAGGGTCCGCAGAATCGCCCCCCTGATAGGCCGGGCCGAAGATCAGCGTTTCGCGCATCTCGGATACGTCCTCGCCATCGCGGATCAGACCGAAGAACCAGTTGCTGTCACCGGTGTCGCCATACATCACCGCACCAACCAGCTTGTCACCTTCCAGCACCAGTCGTTTGTAGACGCCGCGCGCCGGATCGCGGAAGACGATGTCTTCGCGGGTCTCACACTCGGCAAAGTCACCGGCGCTGAACAGGTCGCAGCCGGTGACCTTCAGCTTGGTGGACAGCGAGCGTTGCTTGAACGCGGCGTCCTCGCCCAGCAGGGTCTGCGCCAGCACTTTGGCTTGGTCGTAAAGCGGCGCGACAAGGCCGAAGACCGCGCCCTGATGTTCGACACATTCGCCAACGGCAAAGATATCGGCGTCCGAGGTGATCATCTGATCGTCCACATGGATGCCTCGGCCCACGGCCAGACCGGTTTCTTGCGCCAGAGCGGTGTTGGGGCGGATGCCCACGGCCATCACCAGCAGGTCACAGGGTATTTCCGTGCCGTCCTCCAGCAGCAGCGCCCGGGCCTTGCCGTTCTTGCCAACGATCTCGGTCGATTTGGCGTTCAGCAGAATGGTGATGCCTTTTTCTTCCAGCGATTTCTTCAGCAGGTAACCTGCGGCGGGGTCCAGCTGACGCTCCATCAGGTGGCCCATGATATGCACCACGGTCACGTCGGCTCCGCGCGCGGCCACGCCTGCGGCGGCCTCGAGCCCCAGCAAGCCGCCGCCGATCACGACGACCTTGTTGCCCGCGCCCATGCCCATCATCTGCTCGGTATCTTCCAGATCGCGATAGGCGATCACACCGTCCAGATCATGCCCCGGCATCGGGATCATGAAGGGGTTCGAACCGGTGCCGAAGATCAGCTTGTCGTACGGAACATGACCGTTCTCGCCTTCGACCACTTTCAACTCGCGGTCGATTTTGACCACTTTCTCACCGAACCGACAGGTGATCCCACGCTCGGCATACCAGGCGTCGTCATGGGTGACGATTTCTTCATAGGTCTGATCGCCTGCCAGTACCGGGCTGAGCATGATGCGATTGTAGTTCCCGCGCGGCTCGGCGTTGAACAAGGTGATGTCGAATGCATCGGGGGCAGCGTCGGTCAGGTGTTCCAGCACCCGGCCCGAGGCCATGCCGGCTCCGATGACTACCAATTTCTGTTTCATGTCATTCACTCCGCGGCAATGGCTTTGGGGGAAGGGGTTTTCGGCTTGGGCTTTGCGCCGTGCTCGTATTCCTCGAGGAAATCCAACACCTCTTGCCGGTATTCGTAGTAATCGGGATGGGCCAGCAGCGCCTTGCGGGTGCGCGGGCGCGGCAGGTCGACATTGGTGATCTTGCCGATGGTGGCCTGCGGGCCGTTGGTCATCATCACCACGCGGTCGGCCAGCAGGATCGCCTCGTCGACGTCATGAGTGACGCAGATGGTGGTGACCTTGGTGCGCGACCAGACTTCCATAAGCACTTCCTGCAGCTCCCACCGCGTCAGGCTGTCGAGCATCCCGAAGGGTTCATCCAGCAGCAGTAGTTTCGGAGACAGGGCAAAGGCACGGGCGATGCCCACACGCTGACGCATCCCGTTCGACAGCTCGGCGGCGGATTTGTCCATCGCATCGGCCAGACCGACCCGCTCCAGATAGTATTCGACCACATCCTGCCGTTCAGCCTGGCTGGCGCGCGGATAGACGCGGTCGACACCGACCGAGACATTTTCCTTGGCGGTCAGCCACGGAAACAGCGAGGGCGATTGGAACACCACGGCGCGTTCGGGGTCGGCGCCTTCGACATGGCGGCCATCCAGCTTGATCGCGCCTTTCGAGATTTCGTTCAGACCGGCGGCCATGGTCAGCACCGTGGACTTGCCGCAGCCCGAGTGGCCGATCAGCGAGATGAACTCACCCCGGTTGAGCTTGAGGTTGAAGTCCTCGACCACGGTCAGCGGGCCCTTTGGCGTGGGGTAGACCTTGTGCAATTGGCTGAAATCCAGATAGCGTTCGTCGATCAGGCCGGTCTGCGCCTCTTTCACCGCCGCAGGCACACCGTGGATCGGGGTCACGTCCGGCAGGGTCTTGGTGCCTTCGACCTTGGCCTCGATGCCCACATCCATCAGGTATTTGGTGACCTCGCCGCGCAGGGCCTTGAACGCTTCGTCATGGTTCATGGCCGAGCGGTCGCGGGGGCGGGGGATCGAAACTTTGAATTCGGTCCCTAAGCTGCCATCGGGGTTCAGCGGAATGATGCGGTCGGCCAGCAGGATCGCCTCATCCACGTCATTGGTGATCAGGACACAGGTCTTGCGGTTCTCTTCCCAGATCTTTTCGATCTCTTCCGCCAGATTGCCGCGGGTCAGTGCATCCAGCGCCGACAGGGGTTCGTCCAGCAGCAGAACCTCGGGGTCCATCGCCAGCGCGCGGGCCACGTTCACGCGTTGCCGCATCCCGCCCGACAGTTCGGCGGGGCGGCGGGCGGCGGCGTGGCTGAGACCGACCATGCGGATATAGTGGGCGACCTTTTCCTCTTTTTCGGCCTTTGGCATCTTGGGGAAAACCGCATCCACGGCCAGCCGCACATTGCCCGTCACCGTCAGCCACGGCATCAGCGAGTAGTTCTGGAAGATCACCCCCCGTTCCGGCGCGGGGCCGGTGATCGGGGCGTCGCGAAAAGAGACGCTGCCCTTGGTCGGGAACTCGATCCCCGCCATCAGGTTGATCAGCGTGGTCTTGCCGGTGCCGGAAAAGCCCAGCAGAACCACGAACTCGCCTTCTTCAACCGAGAGGTCGATGTCTTTCAGCACATCCGTCGCAGCGGTACCGGTGCCGAAGGATTTGCTGACATTGTTGAATTCCATCACAGCCATGTCGGTCACCGGTTGTTCGAGAAGGTGAACAGCGACTGCAGCGCATACATCACGCGATCCAGCAGGAAGCCGATGATGCCGATGGTGAAGACAGCCACCATAATCTTGGCGAGTGAGCTGGAGGAACCGTTCTGGAACTCATCCCAGACAAACTTGCCCAGACCGGGGTTCTGCGCCAGCATCTCGGCCGCGATCAGAACCATCCAGCCGACACCAAGCGATAGGCGCAGACCGGTGAAGATCAGCGGCAGGGCCGAGGGCAGCACCAGCTTGGTGATCTTGGTGTAGGTGTTCATTTTCAGAACTTTGGAGACGTTCACCAGATCCTTGTCGATCGAGGCCACACCCAGCGAGGTGTTGATCAGCGTCGGCCACAGCGAACACAGCGTCACGGTGATGGCCGAGATCAGGAACGACTTGGCGAACCAGCCGTCATTGGTGACGTAAACGGCTGAGACGATCATCGTCACAATCGGCAGCCAGGCCAGCGGTGAAACCGGTTTGAAAATCTGGATCAGCGGGTTCAGCGCTGCATTTGCGGTGGGCGACAGGCCTGCCGCGATGCCCAGCGGAACGGCCACGATTGTGGCGATCAGAAAGCCGAAGAACACCGTTTTGATCGAGGTCCAGATCTGGTTGTAATAGCTCGGCGCGCCGGTATAGGCGACCTCTTTGACCTTTTCGGGCTGGCCTGCGTCGATGAACTTCTGGTTCCGCTTTTCGACCATCGCCTCGAACTTGGCCTTCTTTGCGGCCTTGGCTTGTGCGTCCTGATGCAGGCTGACGGCTTCGGACCAGACCTGAGCCGGTCCGGGGACAGCGCCCAGCGAGGTCTGCACCTTGGGCGCCAGCGTGCCCCACAGCAGCAGAAAGGCGCAGATCGCCAGCAGCGGCACGGCCAGCAGACGCCAGATTTCACCCATCTGGGCATGGGGGTTGTCGCCCGCGGCGGCGCGCAGAACAGGGGTGATCCAGGACAGGCCCAGAACCTGAAACCATTTGTCGGCGGCGTTGATCCGGGTGAACAGGCGGGCGCGACGCGCCTCGCGTTCAGCATCCGTGGATAGCGTATCGTGGTCGATGGCGGTCATTGCGGTCTCCTGGCCCGGATCGGTGTCCGGGCGGGGTGGAATTCTGTTGATGTGGAAGACCCCGGCCAAACAGGCCGGGGCGCAGGCCTTAGCCCTGAACTTCGGTGCCGACGACGACCTGCTCGCCTTTCAGGCCAATCGGCAGGCTTTGCAGGTAGGCGTTGGGCTGGCGGGCGTCATAGGGAATGCCGTCGATGATATCCTCGGCAGGCGTCGGGGCTTTGTAACCGTCGCTGTCCCAGGGGAAGTCGGCCTCATTCGCCAGACCTTCGTCCACCAGCATGCGGGCGGCGTCCAGATAGATATCGGGGCGATAGACCGACTTGGCGACCTCGTCATACCACGCATCCGTTTGCGGCTCGGCGATCTGACCCCAGCGGCGCATCTGAGTCAGGTACCAGATGGCGTCGGAATAGAAGGGGTAGGTCGCGTTGTAGCGGAAGAACACGTTGAAATCGGGCACCTCGCGCTTGTCGCCCTTTTCATATTCGAACGTGCCCGTCATCGAGTTCGCGATCACGTCGTAATCGGCCCCCACATATTCCGGCTGGCTCAGCATCTCGACCGCGGCGGGGCGGTTGGCATTGTCATTCTCGTCCAGCCAGATCGCGGCCCGGATTAAGGCCTTGGTGACGGCGCGGGCGGTGTTGGGGTATTCTTCGGCAAACTCGGCGGTGATGCCGAAGACTTTCTCGGGGTTGTTCTTCCACAGCTCATAGTCAGTGATGACTGGCACGCCGATGCCCTTGAACACGGCCTGCTGGTTCCACGGCTCGCCGACGCAGTAGCCGTAGATCGTGCCGGCTTCCAGCGTCGCAGGCATCTGCGGCGGCGGGGTCACCGACAGAAACACATCCGCGCCGATCTGGCCGGTCACGTCTTCGGGGCTGTAGTAACCCGGGTTCAGACCACCAGCGGCCAGCCAGTAGCGCAGCTCGTAATTGTGGGTCGAGACCGGGAAGACCATGCCCATGTTGAACGGCTTGCCTTCGGATTTGTACTTCTCGACCACCGGGGCCAGGGCTTCGGCTGAAATCGGGTGTTGCGGGCGGCCGTCCTCCATCACCGGGATGTTCGGCTTCATCTCTTCCCAGATCGCGTTCGACACGGTGATGCCGTTGCCGTTCAGGTCCATCGAGAAGGGAGTGACGATATGCGCCTCGGTGCCGTAACCGATGGTCGCGGCCAGTGGCTGACCGGCCAGCATATGCGCGCCGTCCAGCTGGCCGTCAATCACGCCGTCCAGCAGAACCTTCCAGTTGGCCTGCGCTTCCAGCGTCACGAACAATCCTTCGTCTAGGAAATAGCCGTTCTCATAAGCCACGGCCAGCGGTGCCATGTCGGTCAGTTTGATAAAGCCGAAGGTCAGTTCGTCTTTTTCCAGGTCCAGCGTCTCGGCCAAAGCCGGGCTGATCAGGGCGGTGGTGGCGACAAGGCCTGCGAGGAGACGCGTCATCTGGGTCTGTCCCTTTCTTGGTCCCGGCATATCCGGGTGTGAAAAACAAAAAGCCGCTGCACGCTCTGACCGGGAGGAGGTGGCCAGAGTGTGAGCGGCTTTGCTCGGTCATTCCCAAACTTTGGGAGGAATTCGAAAGGCACACGCCATTGCGTGCCGATAGAGGCATCGTGAGAAATGGCGCAGGTCTGATCAAGGGGTTTTGCTGCGATGCGGCATAGATTGCTGCATTTGCACCGCACGCCGCAGGCCGATGCCTGTTTTTTAGGCGTCAGAAATCCTGAGGGTCAAAAATGCGCCCGTCCAGAAACGCGTCCCGCTGCAGCGACAGTTGCCCGTTCTGCGAGGCGACGGGTGTGGTGCTGCGAATCGCGCCTTCCAGTTTTTCCGACGCGCCGGGCAGGTCAGCCCCAATCCCGGCCATCTGATCGCGGTAGATATCGCTTCGGAACACGCCGCCCGCCTGCGCCAGTGCCAGATGCGGGTCCAGACCGTACCGCGCGGCCAGACGATGCCCGATCCATTTGGCCTGACTGCGCCAGGGGAAGTTTGCGGCGCCGTCGTGGAATTCGACAAACCCCGACACCTCGCGCTGTTCTGCATGGCCGGTGATGGTGAACCGCCCCGACAGCGCCCGGTCGATCAGTTCCGAAGGCAGGTTCAGGTAAGTATCGCGTGCGAGCATTTCGGCGGCGGCCGTGTGGCTTCCGGGCTGGCCCAGCCAGCGCCCGGCGCGCCAGACGGCCCGCATCAGCTTGCCCAGCAGATGCGGTTCGGTCTCGGCCCATTCGGTGCGCACGGCCAGCACCTTTTCCGGCGCAAAGGCCCAGATCGCCTGACCGGGCAGCAACAACGCCCCCGCCTGCGCCTCCACCGCGACCGAGCCCCAGGGCTCGCCCACGCAGAACGCGTCCACGTCCCCTTCGGCCAGCGCCTGCGCCATCAGGGGCGGTGGAATGGTGCGGACCTCGACCCCTGACAGGTCTGTGGCCTCAAGCCAGCAATGCAGCAGTTCCACATGCAGCGAGAACGGGAAGGGTACGCCAAAGACCAAAGGCCGATCCGCAACCGAGGCCAGCGCAGCGGCGGCTTTGAACGGGTCTTGGAAGTCGAAATCATAGCCTGTTTCGCGCAGGCGGGTTTCCAAAGCACGGCTGACGCCGATGACGTCGCCGTTCACCGACAGAACCGAGACGGCAGAGAGCGGCTGTGTGACGCCGCCCAGACCCAGCGCCATCGCGACGGGCACGGGGGATAACAAATGCGCCGCATCCACCCGGCCAAAGGCCAGCATGTCCCGAACGGATGACCATGAGGGCGCGGCAATCAGCTCCAACTCAACGCCTTCAGCGCGGGCTAAGCCCATCTCATGCGCCACGATCAACGGGGCGGCATCGACCAAAGGCACATAGGCAACAGGAATTTTGACCGCGTTCATGACAACAACCCCGAGGCCGTCACCAGCGCCTCGGCCACGTCGGCGACACGGCGGCCCTGATCCATGGCGGCCTTGCGCAACAGGGCATAGGCCTCTTCTTCCTCGATCCCGTGGGCCTTCATCAGCAGGCCCTTGGCGCGGTCGATCACCTTGCGTTCCTCCAGCGCGCGTTTGGTCTCGGCCAGTTCGCGGCGCATCTGGCGGACGATCTGAAAGCGGGCAATGGCGGCATCCAGCACCGGTTTCAGCCGGTCGGGTTGCATTCCGTCCACCACATAGGCCGACAGCCCGGCCTCGATCGCGGTCGAGGCCAGATCCCCTGCGGCGCCCGACACGAACATCGCAACGGGCCGTTCCAACGGGCCAGAGGCCAGCGTCAGTTCCTCAAGCATGTCGCGGGTGGGATTGTCGATATCGATCAGCACCACATCCGGCACCAGCGCCGCGATCTTGCGCGCCAGGCTCGAGACATTGCCGATCACATGCACATCATAAGACCCGGACGCCTTGAGCGCATCGACGATGGCAATCGCGCGTTCGCGGTCTTCTTCCACCACTACTATGGTCAGCGTGTCTGGCATGGCCTCTTTTCACCGGCGTGTTGCCTGTTCACAAGAGATCGGGCGCGATTCTGTCCGCGTCCCGTCTGCACTGCCTAAAAAACAGTCAAATGCTTCGGGCGCGGCATTGGGGAGTCATCACTTTGCCGCCTATCGGAAACTTGTGACCGCAAGCGGCACAAATGAAGTTGTCGTTTTTTTATTTCAAAGCGTCTTTTTTGCTTGCTGCGTCGCGGCGGGCTTTCTAGGTGTTGAGGTGGGACACCCCTCCCCAACGAGGGGCGTGTATCTGGAAGGGTAATACACATGACTATCGAACAACCGGTCACGCGGCCGGCAAATCCGCGTTTTTCCTCGGGCCCCTGCGCCAAACCCCCCACATTTGATCTGAGCAAACTGGCCGACGCAGCACTTGGCCGGTCGCACCGTGCCGCTGTCGGCAAGGACAAGCTGAAGGCGGCCATCGAAGGCACGCGAGAGGTGCTGGGCATTCCGGCGGACTACAGGATCGGCATCGTTCCCGCCTCGGACACCGGCGCGGTCGAGATGGCGCTGTGGTCGCTGCTGGGCGAACGCAAGGTCGAGATGCTGGCTTGGGAAAGCTTTGGCGCGGGCTGGGTCACCGATGTGGTCAAGCAGTTGAAGATCGATGCCGAGGTGAAGACGGCGGATTACGGGCAGATCGTCGATCTGGCCTCGGTCGATTTCGCCAATGACGTTGTGTTTACGTGGAACGGGACGACCTCGGGCGTACGGGTTCCGAATGGCGACTGGATCGCCGATGACCGTCAGGGTCTGACGATCTGCGATGCGACAAGCGCCGCCTTTGCGATGGACCTGCCTTGGGACAAGCTGGATGTGACCACGTTCAGCTGGCAGAAAGTGTTGGGCGGTGAGGCGGCGCACGGGATGCTGATCCTTTCCCCTCGCGCGGTGGAACGGCTGGAAAGCTACACCCCCGCATGGCCGCTGCCGAAGATTTTCCGCCTGACCAAAGGCGGCAAGCTGATCGAAGGTATCTTTACCGGGGCCACGATCAACACGCCCTCGATGCTGGCGGTCGAAGATTACCTGTTCGCGCTGGACTGGGCGCGCTCGGTCGGTGGGCTGCAAGGGCTGATCGCCCGTACCGACGCCAATGCCGGTGCTGTGCATGCGTTCTGTGACCAGAATGACTGGATCGCCAATCTGGCTGACGATGCGGCGACGCGGTCGAACACCTCGGTTTGCCTGAAATTCACCGATCCGCGTATTCAGGACGGCGCGAGTTTCGCCAAGGCCGTGGCCAAGCGGCTTGAGGCCGAAAACATCGCTCTGGACATCGGGGCCTATCGCGACGCGCCTGCGGGCCTGCGTATCTGGTGCGGCGGTACTGTGGAAACCTCGGATATCGCGGCGATGCTGCCGTGGCTGGCCTGGGCCTTCGAGGCCGAGATCGCGGCACAAACCGAAGCTGCCTGACATTTCACCGGGCCATCCAAGGCCCGGACTCTCCATACAATTCAAGGACCAGAGAATATGGCCCCCAAAGTACTCGTATCTGACAAGCTCAGCGAAACCGCCGTGCAGATCTTCCGGGATCGCGGCATCGATGTGGATTTCATGCCCGACCTGGGCAAGGACAAGGACAAGCTGGCCGAGGTGATCGGCCAATATGACGGCCTTGCCATTCGGTCCGCCACCAAGGTCACCCCAACCCTGCTGGAAAAAGCCGACAATCTGAAAGTCATCGGTCGCGCCGGGATCGGCACAGATAATGTCGACAAGGATGCCGCGTCCAAGAAGGGTGTGATCGTGATGAACACGCCCTTCGGCAACATGATCACCACCGCCGAGCACGCCATTGCGATGATGTTCGCCGTCGCCCGGCAAATCCCCGAGGCCAGCACCTCGACCCATGCGGGCAAGTGGGAAAAGTCCAAGTTCATGGGGATCGAACTGACCAACAAGACCCTCGGCGTGATCGGTGCCGGGAATATCGGCGGCATCGTCTGCGAACGCGCACTGGGCCTGAAAATGAAGGTCATCGCCTATGATCCCTATCTGGGCGAAGAGAAAGCCGCCAAGATGGGTGTCGAAAAGGTCGAGCTGGACGAGCTGTTGTCGCGCGCCGATTTCATCACCCTGCACGTGCCGCTGACCGATCAGACCCGTAACATCCTGAGCCGAGAAAACCTCGCCAAGACCAAGAAGGGCGTTCGTATCGTCAACTGTGCCCGTGGTGGTCTGGTCGATGAGGAAGCACTGTCCGAGGCGCTGCAATCCGGTCATGTGGCCGGAGCGGCCTTTGACGTGTTCAGCGAGGAACCGGCCAAGGAAAACGCCCTGTTCAACCTGCCCAACGTGGTCTGCACGCCCCACCTTGGCGCGGCCACGACCGAAGCGCAGGAGAATGTGGCGTTGCAGGTGGCCGAGCAGATCTCGAATTATCTGCTGACCGGGGCGGTGGAAAACGCGCTGAACATGCCCAGTGTGACGGCAGAAGAGGCCAAGGTCATGGGGCCGTGGATCAAGCTGGCCGGCCATCTGGGCAGCTTCATCGGTCAGATGACGGATGAACCGGTCAAGGCGATCAACATCCTCTATGATGGTGTAGCCGCTGAAATGAACCTCGCCGCGCTGAACTGCGCCGTGGTCGCGGGGATCATGAAAAAGTTCAACCCCGAGGTGAACATGGTCTCGGCCCCGGTTGTCGCGAAAGAGCGGGGGATCAAGATCTCGACCACCAATCAGGACAAGTCCGGTGTCTTTGATGGCTATATCAAGGTCACGGTTGTCACCGACAAGCGCGAACGCTCGATCGCGGGCACCGTGTTCAGCGACGGCAAGCCGCGTTTCATCCAGATCAAAGGCATCAATATCGACGCCGAGGTGGGCGCGCATATGCTTTACACCACGAACGAGGACGTTCCGGGTATCATCGGTGCGCTGGGTCAGACCATGGGTGAGAATGACGTGAACATCGCCAACTTTACCCTTGGCCGGTCCGAGGCGGGCGGTGAGGCCATCGCTCTGCTTTACGTCGACGAGCCGGTCCCGGCCGAAGCCCGCGCCAAGCTGGCGGAAACCGGGCTGTTCACCCAGATCAAGCCGCTGGAGTTCGACGTCGCCTGAGCGGTGTTGAAATTCTGAGACAATCCGTACCCGCGCCGCCCAAGGCGCGGGTATTTTCTTTCCCGGCGGCCTGAAACGCGTCACAAGCAGGGTATTCGTTTTGCCCGAGGATTTTCATGACCGCCCCCATCTACGCCATCGGCGACATTCATGGTCAGCTTGGCATGCTGGAACACGCGCTGCGCCTGATTGAACAGGATGGCGGGCCGGATGCGCGAATTGTGTTTCTGGGGGATTATGTGGATCGTGGCCCCGACAGCCGTGGTGTGTTGGACCTGCTGATCGAAGGGCAGCGCGCGGATCGAAACTGGATCATGGTCAAGGGCAATCACGACCGGATGATGGCCCGGTTCGTGCAGGATTGTGAGATTGCCGACAATCGCCTGCCGATCACGCTCAGCTGGCTGCACCCGCGTCTGGGCGGGCGGGAAACGCTGGGCTCATACGGGGTCGAGGTCGTCGATGAAGACCGCATCTTTCAGGTCAACGAACGCGCCTGCACCGCGGTGCCGCCTGCGCATATCGACTTCATCAATGCGCTGCCGTTGTATCATCAGGAAGGAGAGCTGCTGTTTGTTCACGCGGGCATTCGCCCCGGCATTCCGCTGGAACAACAGGCCGAGGATGATCTGGTCTGGATCCGTCACGAGTTTCTGCGTGACCCCGGCCCGCATCCGTGGCTGGTGGTGCACGGGCACACGCCGGTGGACCGGGCCGAACACTGCGGCGTACGGATCAATCTGGACGCGGGCGCGGGCTATGGCCGCCCTCTGGCCACGGCTGTATTCGAAGGCCGCGACTGCTGGCTGCTGACCGAGGCCGGGCGCGTGCCGCTGACCCCTAACCCTTGGTGAACAGGTCCTTGTAATCCTCGCGCAGGACGTTTTTCTGCACTTTGCCCATGGTGTTGCGCGGCAGTTCGTCCAGCACGATCAGCTTGCGGGGATGTTTGAACCGCGCCAAAGCGTCTTGCACATTGGTCAGAATGGCCTCGGGGTCCGGGCTCTGTCCCGGCTCGGGCACCAGAATACCCACCGGGGTTTCGCCGAAATCAGGATGCGGCACACCGATCACCGCGCTTTCCAGCACACCGGGTTGGTCGTCCAGCAGCAGTTCGACCTCTTTGGGATAGATGTTGTAACCGCCCGAGATGATCAGGTCCTTGCCGCGGCCAACGATATGGACATAGCCGTCCTTGTCCACACGCCCCAGATCGCCGGTGATAAAGAACCCATCCTCGCGCAACTCAGCAGCGGTTTTCTCGGGCATCTGCCAGTAGCCTTGAAAGACGTTGGGACCGCGCACCTCGATCATGCCGATCTCGCCTTGGGGCAGGGTTTCGCCCGTGTCGGGATCGGTCACCTTCAGGTCCACATCCGGCAGTGGAAAGCCCACCGTGCCCGCGCGACGTTCGCCGTCATAGGGGTTCGAGGTGCTCATGTTGGTTTCGGTCATGCCATAACGTTCAAGGATGCGGTGGCCGGTGCGGGCCTGGAACCGTTCATGCGTCTCGGCCAGCAACGGGGCCGAGCCCGAAATGAACAGCCGCATATGTCGCGTCAGATCGTCGGTGAACCGGTCATCGTCCAGCAAGCGGGTGTAAAAGGTCGGCACCCCCATCATCGAGCTGGCCTGCGGCATCAGGCGCAGCATGTCCTCAAGATCAAATTTCGGCAGAAAGATCATCGACCCGCCCGAGGCCAGCACCACATTGGTCGCCACAAACAGCCCGTGGGTGTGAAAGATCGGCAGCGCGTGCAGCAGCACGTCATCGGCTGTGAACCGCCATTCCTGCACCAGCGTCTCGGCATTGGACAGCAGGTTGGCTTGCGTCAGCATCGCGCCCTTGGATCGCCCGGTGGTGCCCGAGGTATAGAGGAACGCGGCCAGGTCATCCTCGGTGCGGCGAACAGGCTCGAACGCGGGTAGCATACCCAGTGACCGCCGCATTAGGCTGCCGGATCCGTCGGCGTTCAGCGTCTCTAACCTTGCATTTTGGGCGGCGGCGATGGAAGCGAGCCCTTCGGCTTTCGCATCGTCGCAGACGACTAGCTTGGCGCTGCTGTTTTCGATGAAATACTGCAGTTCGGTAGCAGTGTAGCCCGTGTTCAGCGGCAGAAAGATCAAACCGGTCTGTGCACAGGCGGCATAAAGCGCCAGTGCCTCGGGGGATTTTTCGACCTGTACGGCCACCCGCTCGCCGGGCTCCAGCTCATATCCGGTCAGGGCGTTGGCGATCTGCGCGGCCAAATCCAGAAAGGCGGCATGGGTCAGGGTCTGTCCATCGGGCAGATGCAGGAACGGGGTATGCTTGCCCGCGTGAATGCCAAACAGCCGGTCATAAAGCGGGTTGCCCATAGTGCTATTCCTTTGCGCCTGCTCAATTCGGGGCTGAATCTGTCCCGGATTGGTTGGACGGTAAAGCGGAAAACGGGGTCGAGATCAGAATTCCGTGGTCATCCGGTACCCTGCGGTAAAGAGCGCCTGGTAAAGGTCACAAGTTCCCCCTGCGGTCACGAGAACTCGATGGCCAGTATGCCCTCGGCAATCTCGCGCCCGACGGTCTGCGCTTGGCCCGTTGCGGCCCTGCATCCTGCTGTAAACGCAACAAGGTCTCTGGTGAATTGGTCGGCTGTGCGATATGCGCAGAACAGCCTGCAGGAGACTGACCATGTTCGTAGCCACTCTGTTGACCAACCCAAACACGCCTAAGCTTGAGGAAGCTCTGGTCGAGACGCTCTGCAATGCCTGGGGCGGGTCGGAGCCGATCTGGCTGAGCGAGAATGAGGCGGCCGAGTTCAGGTTTCCGGCCTTGTCCGACAATCAAGAGGCGGTCTGGGCTGAACTGCAGCTGTTGGAGGTCGACCTGATCGTGCAACCCCTCGGCAAGCGGCGCAAGCTGATGCTGCTGGCCGATATGGACAGCACCATGATCCAGCAGGAATGCATCGACGAACTGGCCGACGAGGCCGGTGTCGGCGACCGGGTCAAAGAGATCACCGCAAGGGCGATGAACGGCGAGCTGGATTTCGATGGCGCGCTGATTGAACGGGTCGGCCTGATGAAAGGGCTGGACGAGTCGGTGATCGACAAGGTGCTGCAGGAACGTATCACGCTGATGCCGGGTGGAGCGGAGCTGGTTGCAACCATGCGCCTGAACGGTGGCTATACGGCCTTGGTTTCGGGCGGGTTCACGGCATTTGCCTCCAAGGTGGCCGAGCAGCTGGGATTTGACGAAAACCGTGCCAATGCGCTGCTGGTTGAGAACGGCAAACTGACCGGAGATGTTCAGCGCCCGATTCTGGGCAAGCAGGCCAAGGTGGACGCGTTGGAGCAGATCACAAAACGACTGGGCCTGTCTGCTGCCGACGTGCTGGCTGTGGGCGACGGTGCCAACGATCTGGGCATGTTGGGCAAGGCCGGAACCGGGGTGGCGCTACACGCCAAACCTTCGGTCGCGCAGCAATGCGACGTCAGGGTCAACTTCGGAGATCTGACGGCCTTGCTATACCTGCAAGGGTATTCCCGGAACGAGTTTCGCGAGCAAGAGTGACCAGTTCCTGAGAGTGCAGAATCCCTGAGCGGCGCCAGTTCCCTAGCGCCGTCTGGCCGAGTACTTTTCCTGCAATGCGCCCGCATCCCAATACCGCTCAAGCTCTTCTTCACTATAGCCAAGCCTGATTGCCAGATCGAAGACCGCATCCAGCAATTGCTGATCCACTGAATCAATGGTTGTCGGGAGAATCTTCTGCACCTTGTCGACCGGCGTTGACTTCACATCATAATCCGCCATCCCGGCAAAATCGGTCAAAAATGCGGATAGTTTTGGGTCGTCAGGATTATAGAGATCCTCGAACCGGTACAGACCGATGAATCCGTCACGTTCATGCTGTTCCAGGGCGAATTGATTGACTTCCAGCCAATTGAAAAGGTTTTTCTCAAAAGGCGAGAACTTTGCCGCGTTTTGCGCGACTTTCTTGAAATGCACGGTCGGGTCATCCGGGTGTATCACCGCGATTTTCTCTGTCCTTCGCCCACGCGGCACTCCGGGAACAAAGATACCGTGCGTGGCATGTGAAGTAGCGGTTTCAAATGGATTTCGTAGCAAATGCGCAAAGCCGAGTTCGTTTTTGAACCGCATTGCGAAATAGGGCAGCCACGCGTAGCAGGTCCAGCCGACGTCGATATAGGATGTGCCACTGGCCAGCATGTCTTCGATTTCAATCAGCTTGCGTTGAATGGGGACGTGCTTTCCCAATGCGCCGAAAAAACTTTTAGGGCGGCGGTAAACGTGGCGGGAGAAATAGTCGGGACCGAGGGGTTCATGCTCAACAACTGTTTCTGGTAGTGACGCCTGAAGGATGGACGCGATATTCTGCGTCGAGGTGCGGCCGGTGGAGAGAAGAAAACGGACGTTTGCCATCTTGGATCCTATGTTCACTACTGCGGCAAATCTGGCGGTCTGATTGTGGGAAAGCAACCGGTAAAGGTGGATCATCGGGCATCCGTGAAACGGCAATTCACCTGTGCCGGGTTTTCGTGAGGTCTGAAAACTGTGTGGGCAAAGGCGATGGGGTCTTTCCATTATTTAACAAAAATGTTAAACAGCGGTCATGACCACGCTTCTGACCGCATTCTCGGCCCTGTCCGACGCCACCCGATTCTCGATCGTCGAGCAATTGATGCAGGATGGCGAGCTGCCCGCCGGTGACCTGATCGACGGGCGCGGCATGTCCGGTGCCGCGATCTCGCGCCATCTGAAGGTGCTGCGTCAGGCCGGTCTGGTGCAGCAACGGGTGCAGGGCAGCCAGCGGATGTACTCCATCCAGCCCGAAGGGCTGCGGGCGATTGCCGAATGGGCCATCTCGAAACGGCAATTCTGGGAATCCAGCCTCGACCGTTTGAACGATTTGATTGAAAGGGAAAACTCATGGCCGACCTGAAACTGGAACGTGAGTTCCCCACCAGCCCGGATAACCTGTTTGCATGGATCAGTGATGGCGCGAAGCTGTTGCAGTGGTGGGGGCCGGAAGGAATGCATGTGCCCGAACATGATCTGGATTTCTCGCGCCTTGGGCCGTGGTATTCGGTCATGCAGAACGCCGAGGGCCAGCAATACAAGGTCTCGGGGCAGGTCACCCATGTCGATCCGCCCAACTCGGTGGGGTTCACATGGGGCTGGCATGACGATCAGGATCAGCGCGGTGCCGAAAGCCATGTAACGCTGACCGTCGAGGCGGCTGGCGAGGGCGCGCGCCTGATCCTGGATCACCGCGATCTGGGCGATGATGAGATTGCGGCCAACCACAATACCGGCTGGACCTCGTCGCTACGCAAATTGGAAGCTCAGTTTTAAGGATTTCATCAGGGAGGAAGAGAAATGCCTCAGTTTCTGTTTGTCTATCACGGCGGTCACACCCCAACCGACCCCGCCGAAATCGAAGCGACCATGGCCGCCTGGGGCGCGTGGTTCCAGAACATGGGCGACGCGCTGGACATCCCCGGTAACCCGGTGGGCCAGTCCTATACGGTCAGTTCCAGTGGGGTCGTCGACAATGGCGGCGCCAACCCGGCCTCGGGCTTTACCGTCATCAAGGCCGACAGCATCGACGCCGCGACCGAGATGGCCAAGGGGTGCCCCATGGTTGTGAACGGCTCGGGGTCAGTCGAGGTGGCCGAGGTGCATCCGATCGAGATGTGACCCTTAGCCGGGGAACCCCGGCGCAGGGCGGATCACGCCGCATTCTATCCCGCGACGGCTGTATTGGATGGCATTCATGAATTTGCGGGTGGCCGGGTGCTCGGCCTCCAGCACGCCCAGATGCACCAGAATGGCCGCGATGGCGCATTCGCTGGCGCGGGTGGTGCCGTCCTTGATCTTCAGCGCCACACCCATGCGTTTTTCCGGAATGATGGCAACGAATACGGCCTCGGCCCCGGTCTTGATCGCGGCGCGGCCCTCCATGGCGCGCATCAGCTCGGTGCAGGCGCGGTTTTCACCGGCTACCAGTTCCGGGTGCTTGATCATCGCGGCCGTCAACTGCTGCGCCGCATCGCTGGCCCGGTCCGAGCGGTCGGCGGCCGAGGCAAACCACGCCATCGACCGCGCCAGCCCCACCAGCGAAGTGGCGAAATTCGGCGCTGAACAGCCGTCGATGCCATAGGCCGGGCTGGTCTCGCCGGTGGTTTCTTCAAGCGCGGACAGGCAGGCCTGCTGCACGGGATGGTCGATCTCCAGATATTCCGGCCCTGCGCCCATATGCTGCGCCACGGTCAGGAACCCGCAATGTTTGCCCGAGCAATTGTTGTGAATCTGGCAAGGCGTGTCGTCGGCCAGAATCAGCCCGTCGCGCGCCGCCATGTCCTCTGGTTCCTGCGGGCCGCAGCGCAGATCTTGTTCCGTCAGGCCCAGATGGTCCAGCCAGGCCGTCACGCGGTCGGTATGGATATGCGCGCCGCTATGCGAGGCACAGGCCAGCGCCAGATGCTCGGAGTTCAGCCCGTATTTTGCCGCCGCGCCGGAGGTGATCAACGGAAGCCCTTGAATCATCTTGGCCGAAGACCGGGGATAGATCGTCACGTCCGGATCCCCCCAGCTTTGCACGATCTGGCCGCTGTCGTCGCAGATCACCGCGTGGCCCAGATGCAGACTTTCCAGCAAAGGGCCACGCCACAGTTCTGTCATTGATACGGGCTGCGTCATCGGGACCCTCCTTAATATGCGCAAAATTCTGCCAATCGCCCTTTCGCCTGTGGCGAAACCTGCGTTAGTGTGTGTATGTCGACAATCATCGGAATACGCAACTTACAGACGAACCGGCAAGGGGCGCAGGTGTTTCCGATGGGTATGAGGTTTAGGTCGAGCTAGGAGGCTGGACAAATGGGATCGAAACTCGTCCGCGTGATCGCGGGCCTGTGCGTGGCAGGGATGGCCACAACTGCAACCGCTCAACAGGCGTCCAGCACCAATCGCGTGGCCGCCAAGACGGATTGGAGCGTGTTCGTCGAAAAGGATCCCACCGAGTGTTGGAGCGTTGCGACACCCGACGAAACCGTCAACACCCGCGGCGGGCGCGTGGTTTCGGTGCGGCGCAGCGACATCCTGCTGTTCGTTGTGTTCCGCCCCAGCGAAAACGTCGCCGGTCAGGTGTCCTTTACCGGCGGATACCCGTTTGCAGCCGGGTCTTCGGTCAATGTCCGGATCGACGATCAGGAGTTTGAGTTCATCACCGACGGCGAATGGGCTTGGCCCGCGACCCAAGGTCAGGAGCCCAATGTGATCGCGGCCATGAAAAAAGGCACCGAGGCGGTGGTGACTGCGCGATCCGAACGCGGCACGCAGACCAAGGATACGTTCTCGTTGCTGGGGTTCACTGCGGCACTTGAGGATGCCCAGAAACGCTGCGCGAATTGATTGCGATCCGCAGACACGCAAAACCCCGTCATCCGGCGGGGTTTTCTTTTGGGCAAAACACGCCCGCTTGACGCCACGTCTGCCTGGAAAATTGATCCGTATCAAAGAGAGTTACCGGCCTTTCTGAACTAATCAGTTCAGAGACAAGGAAGGAGCTTGCCATGCTGAACAAAACCATTGTCGCCTTCATGATGACCGCCGCCATGTTCCTGAGCGCCTGTGAAAAAGACGCCGACACCTACCCGGTCTCGGGTGAGCAGTGCGGCCCCGAAGATCCGGTGAAAACGCTGGACGCTGCAGATTGCGATATCCTGCCTGCGGGTATTTAATCTGATCCGATGGACACGAACTCGGTCGCACCGGCTTGGTCGGTGCGGTCGATCTGTATTTGGGGCCTTGGCGTATTGCGTGGTATCGTGGCCCGGCAACGCCTAAATCGGGACCGGAAAAATGCGCCACGCCTTGCTTTTATTGTTGTTGCCAACCGCTGCTCTGGCGGACCCGACATTGGAGTGCTCAGACGCAGGATCGCAGGTCGAAATCGGGTCTTGCGTCAGCGCAATGGAGGGCCGGGTCGCTCAGGCGCTGGAGGAAAGCTACGGCTTTGCAATGCAGGCAGCCGCCGAGCTGGACGAGGTCACCGGGCGTGTGGTGGCGCAGCCAGCGCTTGAGGCCGCGCAAACGGCTTGGGAAAGCTATAGGGACGCGCAATGCGAGGCCATTGGTGCCTCATACGGCGGAGGGTCCGGAACCGGTATCGCGATCACGTCGTGCCGGGTTGATCTGGGGCGTGCGCGTGTGGATGAATTGCTGCGCTTTGCCGATTGATCGATACGATTCCTTTTGATCTTTGCGGATGTTCCTATATAGAGGCGCATCCCAAGCCAGAATCCGTTGAGATAGCCACATGTCGCCCAATGCGCCGATCACTCAAGACGTCATGACCATCCCCCGCAAATTGCCCGAGGGGAAGATTAACCTTGTCGGCCTGACCCGCGACCAGCTGCGCGAGGTCCTGATCGAACACGGCACGCCGGAAAAGCAGGCCAAGATGCGCACCGGCCAGATCTGGCAGTGGATCTACCAATGGGGCGTGCGCGACTTTGCTGAGATGACCAATCTGGCCAAAGCCTATCGCGCGCAACTGGCCGAGAGTTTCGTGATCGAAATCCCCGAGGTTGTGACCCGTCAGGTCTCTGAGGACGGCACCCGCAAATATTTGTGCCGCATCGCTGGCGGGCATGAGGTTGAGGTGGTCTATATCCCCGAAGAGGATCGCGGCACGCTGTGCATCTCGTCCCAGGTGGGGTGCACGCTGACCTGTTCCTTCTGTCATACCGGAACGCAGAAACTGGTACGCAACCTGACCGCTGCGGAAATTGTCGGTCAGGTGATGATGGCGCGCGATGATCTTGAGGAATGGCCCGTCCCCGGTGCACCCAAGGATGAAACCCGCCTGCTGTCGAACATCGTTCTGATGGGCATGGGAGAGCCGCTCTATAACTTCGAAAACGTGCGTGACGCGATGAAGATCGCAATGGACCCCGAAGGGATTTCCCTGTCGCGCCGCCGGATCACGCTGTCGACCTCGGGCGTGGTGCCCGAGATTGCACGCACGGCCGAGGAAATCGGTTGTCTGCTGGCGATCTCGTTCCACGCCACCACGGACGAAACCCGCGACGTGCTGGTGCCGATCAACAAGCGCTGGAACATCGAGGAGTTGTTGCAGGCGCTGGCGAGCTATCCCAAAGCCTCGAATTCCGAGCGGATCACCTTTGAATATGTGATGCTGGACGGCGTCAATGACAGTGACGAGGATGCGTATCGCCTGATCGACCACATCAAGCGCCACAACATCCCGGCCAAGATCAACCTGATCCCTTTCAACGAATGGCCGGGCGCGCCCTATAAACGCAGCTCGAACAACCGTATTCGGGCTTTTGCGAACATTATCTATCAGGCGGGCTATGCCTCTCCCATCCGCAAAACCCGCGGCGAGGATATCATGGCGGCCTGTGGGCAGTTGAAATCAGCCACCGAGCGCGCCCGCAAATCGCGCAAGCAGATCGAGGCCGAGGCCGGACTGCAAAACTGACCCGATCGATTGTCTTTCAGCGGGCGACAATAATTTAATGTTTGCCCCGCTGTTTTTTGAATGCAAAATTTGATATATTTCGACCGTCAAGGCGGGATGGGCGCATTTCACTCTTGCGCACAAAGCGGTGAAAGCCGCTCTCCGGTCGTGGCGTGTTTGTTCAGGGCCGCTATCTTATTTCTGGCATGACGAGCGGCGTTCAGGCGAACCTTATTAACCAGGTGGGCCATCCATATGTTATTACGATTAAAACGAATGTATTCGATCTTCCTTGCAGCGTTGGTGATCTCGGGCGTTTCCGCCCCCCCTGCGGCTGCGCAATCGACCGGTGAGGATGCGCATATTGCCATCGAAAATCCGGCGAATCTGTCCAAGGATGAAGCGTTGCAGATCTACAAGTCGCTGCAACGGCGCATGGCGCGCGGTTATGGTGCCGCGCAGCTGGATCTGTTGCTGAACTACCAGAGCTGGCCGCTGTTCAACGATGCGCCCTATATCTCGGCCACCCATGGCCAGCGTTTCGTGAACAGCTATGCCAATCGCATGGCGCATAACTACGGCACATTGCAGGAGGGCGAAAAGCTGCCCAAGGGTTCAGTTCTGGCCAAGGACAGCGTGACTGTCACGGATGAAGGCAATATCCATCCCGGCGCCCTGTTCGTGATGGAGAAACTGGCCGAGGGCGCCAGCCCCGACACGGCCGACTGGCGCTATATCATGGTGCTGCCGGACGGGTCTTTGTTCGGTGACACGATGGGGTTCCGCGCGTCAGCGGTCGGCTATTGCCATGATTGCCACGAGGCGGTGGCGGACCGGGACTACACCTTCTTTGTTCCCGAAGACTACATCGTCGGGAACTGACGGTCAGACAGCTTCGCCGGGCAGTTTCAGCGCCGTGGCTTCGCGGCGGCTGAGCTGTTCGCCCTGCTTGCGTTTCGACAGCACCTCGCGGGCCAGCGCGTATTTCTCGTCCTGCCAGAAGATCAGACAGCCGTTGCAGCCTTTGCCGCAACAGCCCTCGGTGCCGATCCGGTTGGTCTTGAAGCGGCGTTCGTTGCCGTCCTCACCGATCTTTTCCACCAACGCGTCACGACGGCGTTCATAGGCCTTTGGATTGTCACGGCCCGAGGTTTCCAGCCCCTGTACCAGCTTGTCAAAGCGGATGCGGCTCCAGTGCTCGTCGGTCAGGGCGCGTTCCTTGCGCAGGACGGAATAGACCGGGAAGCGGGCACGCAGGTCGTCGATATCTTCGTGATCGAACAGGGTGAAGGGCAGGCGGATGACGGTTTTCGTGCTGCCATGCACCACGTCCAGCCTCGCGCCGTCATGGGCGCGCTCGAAATCATAGACCCGCAGCAGAACCGTGTCGCGCGAGATGGGTGAGACGAAATCCAGCACGTCACCCGGTTCCAGCTTGTTCTTCACCTCGACCAGAAACGCGTCCTCGGTGACCTCGGTGACGATCCCGGCATATTCCCATTGGGCGATGGATGCCGTGTGCTCGTAGTCGTGGGAATAGTTGGTCAGGCGCCCTTCGTGGAAGGCCAGCGTATAGCCGCGGTTTCCGACAGTTTCGAGTTCGCGCATATAGGGCTTCGGGTCCCAGTTCTCGGGGTCCGCGTGATAATCGTCGATGGCCATGCGATAGGCGCGGGCGACGATGGCGGCGTAGTATTCCGACTTGCCGCGCCCTTCGACCTTGAGGCTGTCGACGCCGATCTTCAGGTACTCATCCAGTTTCGGCATGATGCACAGATCGCGCGAGTTCAGGATGTACGAGCCGCGATCATCCTCTTCAATGGGCATCAGGTCACCGGGGCGGCAACCTTCCTCCAGCAGAAACTCGAACAGGTCGGCGTTTTCCTCGGTGATGCGCAGTTCCTGATGGGTACCGTCCTTGAGGCGCAGCTTGAGCCCGTAGTTCCAGCGGCAGGAATTGGCGCAGTTGCCCTGATTGGCACCACGCTCGGCCATGAAATTCGACAGCAGGCAGCGGCCCGAATAGGTCATGCACATGGCGCCGTGGACGAAGGCCTCAAGCTTGATGTCGGGGCATTTCTCGCGGATTTCGACCAGTTCGGGATAGGACACCTCGCGGGCCAGAACCACCAACTCGGCCCCTTGGTCCTGCCAGAACTTCACCGACAGCCAGGAACAGATATTGGCCTGGGTCGAGATGTGCAGCGGCAGCTCGGGCGCGCGCTCACGGACGTATTGGAACACACCGGGGTCGGCGATGATCAACCCGTCAGGTTTCACCTTGCGCACCGTGTCGATATATTCGTCCAGCTTCGGGATGTCCTTGTTGTGCGAAAACAGGTTCAGCGTCAGATAGACGCGCCGCCCGTGCTGGTGGCAGAACTCGACCCCTTCGATCACCTCTTCCAGCGAGAACTCGGATTTCGTGCGCAGCGACATATCCGGCGTACCCAGATACACCGCGTCCGCTCCGTATAGGATGGCGAGTTTCAACTTGCGCAGATTGCCCGCGGGCATAAGCAATTCGGATCTGGACTGGGTCATGGACATACCGGGTTTTGGATCAAGGGGGCCTTTTACGGCAAAGACCCTGAGTCCAAAAGCCCGTTATCTGCGACGGAACCGCGCTGTGCCGATGACCTCGATCAGTTGCTGGCGCACGGGGTCGGGCTGCGCCTCGACCGCGTTCAAAACTTCGCGCAGTTCGGCGCGCAGCCCGTGCATCTGGTCGATCAGAGAGATCATCATCGACAGCGCATCCGGCTCCATCTCGTACTGATCATGCAGTTCGCAGGCCAGTTCTAGACGGGCGACATCGAGGCTGTGATAGATCAGCCCCTCATCGGTTTGCTCCGGGATCACGATCTCGGCGGCCAGATACTCGGTCAGCCGGGCCGAGGTCAGGCGGGTGACGGTTGCGATCAGTTGCTCTTCGGTCAGGCTCATGATGGCATTCCTTTGCGCGGGTCATAGCGGTGGGATTCACGCCATGTCTCCATAAACTGCTTCAACGCGTCGTCGATCTGGTCGGGCATCGTGATGGTCAGTTCGATCAGCTGATCGCCTCGTTCGGTTGAGCCGCGTTTCTTGACCCCCTTGCCACGCAGGCGCAGGGTCTTGCCGCTGCTGGTCCCCGCGGGGACGCTGACATTGACGCCGCCGTCGATGGTCGGGGCGGGCACCTTGCCGCCCAGAATGGCCTCATCAATGGTGATCGGCAGGGTGATGTGGATATCGTCGCCCTGACGGTCGAAGATCGGGTGTTTCGCGACCGAGACCGTGACCAGCGCGTCGCCCGGAGGCCCCTCACCAAAGCCAGGATCACCCTTGCCGCGCAGGCGGATCGTCTGGCCGTCGGTGATGCCTGCGGGGATTTTCACCTCGATCCGGTCGCCATCGGGAAGAGTCAGTTTCTGGCTGGCGCCGAATACTGCGTCCAAGAAACTGATCTGCAGGCTGTAGGCACGGTTGTGCCCCGGCGCGTGGAATTCATGGGTGCGTTGTTGGCCGTACCCGCCACGGCCCCGCATGAACTCGGCGAAAATATCCGACATGTCGTCCGGGTCTGCCTGACGCCCGCGATAGGGGTTTCCGGCGGCTTCGGCATAGTCGCGATAATACTGCTGCTGCGGGCGTTCCTGACCCGAGGCGTCGATCTCGCCCCGGTCGTATTGCCCTCGCTTTTCCGGGTCTTTCAGCAGGTCATAGGCGGCGGCTGCGGCCTTGAACTTGGCTTCGGCCTCGGCGTCGCCGGGTTTCAGATCGGGGTGGCATTCCTTGGCGATGCGCCGATAGGCCTTTTTGATCTGCGCCTCGCTGGCGTCCTTGGCGACACCAAGGGCGGAATAGGGATCGTCGCTCATCTCACCTCTCGCGGGTCGGGCTGAACAGGATGGTTTTATCATGCGTTTTCAAGGGGCCAAAAGGAAGAGGCTTTTGAAACCGTTCGCAAATCCGCGCAGGTCTGTTAACATATGCATGTTTCGCATTTTTAACGGAGACCCCCATGACGCGCAGACTCAAGTCTGTTCTGGCCCTGCTGGCCGGGAATGCCATCGGGTTGCTGCTGGCGGCGCTACTGTTGTCGGAATTTGCGATCCGGCCGATCTCGTTCATCGTGGTGGTGATCGTCTTTACGCTGGTTCAGGTGATTGCCGAACCTTTGATCCTGAAGCTGGGGGAAAAGAAAGCACCCTCGATCAAGGGTGGCATCGCGCTGATCGTGACGTTCGTGGGTTTGCTGGTGACGGACTGGATCACCAACGGCTTGACCATCGGAGGGATTGCCAACCTGCTGGCCGCAACGCTGCTGGTCTGGCTGGGCGCGCTGATCGGCAGCATCGTGTTGCCGATCTTTGTGTTCCCGGAACTGCGCGAACCCAAGAAGTGATTACAGCGCGTTGAGGCTGGCCTCAATCGCCTGCCATAGCTCTTCCACCGGCTCGCACCCGACCGACAGGCGGATGAAGGCGGGGTCGACATCGTCGCCCCACCGCGCGCGACGCTCGGCCGAGCTGTGGACACCGCCGAATGAGGTTGCGGGCCGCAGCATCGGACAGGCATTGATGAAGGTTTCAGCCTTGTCTTCCGACTCCAGCGTGATCGACAACAGGAAGCCGAACCGCGAAGTCTGCGCCTTGGCGAGATCATGCGAAAGGTCGCCGGGCAGGCCGGGATAGCGGATGTGATTCACAGCAGGGTGCTCCGCCAGTCGTTCTGCCAGCACCTGCGCCGAGCTGCACATCCGGTCAAAGCGCACGTCCAGCGTTTCCAGCCCGCGATGCAGCAGCCAGGCCTCATGCGGGCCAGGGATTGCGCCGGAAACCCTCCGCCATTCCTCGACCCGCTCCATGATCTGCGTGTCGCGACTGGCGACATGGCCCATCAGCAGGTCGGAATGCCCGCCCATGGCTTTGGTGTCTGAGGCCACCACCACGTCGATACCCATATCCAGCGGACGCTGGCCCAGTGGCGTTAGGGTCGTGTTGTCGGCAATCGTGATACCCCCCGCGTCACGCACGGCCGAGGCGATGACCGGCAGGTCCAACATGTCCAGCCCGGGGTTCGAGGGGCTTTCGACAAAGACCACATCGAAGCCGTCAAACCCGCCTTCGGTAAACGTGGTTGTCGGGCGTTCTGTAACCGATACACCCAGCCCGGACAGAAACCGGTCAGCCAACACGCGAGTGACGTAATATCCATCCGAGGGGATCAGCAGGTGCGATCCGGCTTTCAGGGTCGCAAACAAAGCTGCTGAGATTGCCCCCATGCCCGACGGGAAGATCAGGCAAGGCGCGTCCTCCAGATGGGCCAGAACGTGTTCCAGATGCTGCCACGTAGGGTTGTCGACCCGGCCATAGGTGGGCAGGCCATCCGGCGCACCGGGCAGGTGGAACATGCTGCTTTGGGTCAGCGGCAGTGCCACCGGGTCGCCCGCGTGCAATGTATTGCCGCGCAGATGCAACATCTCTCCGGTCTTGGGCATCCCTCAGCGCCCCGGAATTTCGTCGCGGGGCGGGGCGGGTTCCCAGTTCTCAATGATATCGACCGCCTCTTGCGCGGTGTCGACAAAGCGGAACAGGTCGAGGTCCTCGTCCGAGATGGTGCCCGCATCGGCCAGCGCCTCCCAGTTGATGACCTTTTCCCAGAATTCACGACCGAACAGCAGGAAGGGGACACGTTCCATCCGGCCGGTCTGGATCAGGGTGAGGGATTCGAACAGCTCGTCCATCGTGCCGAACCCGCCGGGGAAGATGGTGATGGCGCGAGCGCGCATCAGAAAGTGCATCTTGCGGATGGCGAAATAGTGGAAGTTGAAGCTGAGGTCCGGGGTCACAAACTCGTTCGGTGCCTGCTCGTGCGGAAGCACGATGTTCAGACCGATCGAACAGCCGCCCGCATCTTGTGCGCCGCGGTTTCCGGCCTCCATCACGCCAGGGCCACCGCCGGTGACGATCACGTTTTCGCGGCAGCCGGTCTGGTTTGATTTCTCGGTCATCAGCCGGGCGAATTCGCGGGCCTCGTCATAATATTGCGACAGACCGGCCAGCGTCTCAGTCCGCGCGGTGTGCTTCTGCGACGGTTCCGGAATACGCGCCCCGCCGAACATGACGATGGTCGAGGTGATCTCGCGCTCAGTCATGATCATCTCGGGCTTCAGCAATTCCAGTTGCAGGCGCACCGGGCGCAGCTCGTCCCGGCACAGGAAATCGTCATCGGCAAAGGCAAGGCGATACGCGGGTGAGCGTGTCTGCGGCGTGTCCGGCACCTCGCTTGCGGTCGAGCGGTCGGTCTGTGCGTCGCGGAAGGGGCTGAGGCGGTCTTCTCTCATGGGTGATGGTTCCCTGCTTGCGTGTTCCTAAAACAGCTATAGGGTTCGCGGCCAGAGCGCCAGTCACGGAAGAACAACAATGAATTGGAAGAGCGAAATTTCAGCAGCCGCCAACCGGATCACCGGGTATGCGCAGGTGACGCCGGTGATGGAAAGCACGGCTTTGGGGCTGGATTACCCGATCGAAATGAAGCTGGAACACCTGCAGCATACCGGCAGTTTCAAAGCGCGTGGGGCGTTCAACACGTTGCTCAGCATGGGCGTGCCCGAGGCCGGTGTCGTGGCCGCATCCGGCGGCAATCATGGTGCGGCGGCGGCCTTTGCGGCGCGGTCCTTGGGCTATCCGGCGAAAATCTTCGTGCCGGAAATTGCGGGGCCGTCCAAGATTGCCCTGATCGAACAGACCGGTGCGGATCTGAGCGTGGTGCCGGGTGAATATGCCAACGCACTGACCGGGGCGCAGCAGCACGAAGAGGCGACGGGCGCAATGCAGATCCACGCCTATGACGCGCCCGCCACCGTGACCGGGCAGGGCACCTGTTTCGCCGAGTGGGAGGCGCAGGGCCTGCGGGCCGACACCGTTCTGATCGCTGTTGGTGGCGGCGGATTGATCGCCGGGGCGCTGGGCTGGTTTCAAGGCGCGCGCAAGGTTGTGGCCGTCGAACCCGAAACCTCCTGCGCACTGAACGCGGCCTTGCAGGCGGGTGCGCCGGTGGACGTTACAGTTTCGGGCATTGCGGCCAATGCGCTGGGCGCGCGGCGGATCGGGTCGATCTGTTTCGGTCTGGCGCAGGGAATGACTTCGGTTCTGGTGAGGGATGAAGCCATCGCCGGGGCGCAGCAAGCCCTGTGGCAAGCGCATCGGATTCTGGTGGAACCGGCAGGTGCGACGGCGCTGGCGGCGCTGCTTTCGGGGGCCTACCAGCCGGAACCGGATGAGCGGGTGGCGGTGCTGATCTGCGGCGGCAACATCTCTCCGGACCCGCTGGGCGCTTAAAATCGCCGCAAACAGCCGCAAAGCGCGCGTTCTGCGTCGCATTGCAGCCAGTTCTTCGCTTGCGTATAGGCAACACCAACGCAAACAGATTCTGCAGGGAGCCGCAAATGTCCAACGCGCAACTGGAAGCCGCCATCGAAGCCGCCTGGGAGGCGCGCGACACCATCACCCCCGCCACCACCGGCGAGACCCGTGAAGCGATCGAAGATACGCTGAACGCGCTGGACAGCGGCTCGCTGCGTGTGGCCGAAAAGCTGGAAAGCGGTGACTGGCACGTGAACCAGTGGGCCAAGAAAGCGGTTCTGCTGGGCTTTCGCATCAAGGATATGGAAATCCAGCACGGCGGTCCTCAGGCTGGTGGCTGGTGGGACAAGGTGGACAGCAAGTTCGCCGGTTGGGGTGAGAACCAGTGGCAGGCCGCTGGCTTCCGCGCCGTTCCGAGCTGCGTGGTCCGCAAATCGGCTTACATCGCGCCGGGCGTGGTGCTGATGCCGTCTTTCGTGAACCTGGGCGCCTATGTTGACGAAGGCACCATGGTTGATACATGGGCCACCGTCGGCTCCTGCGCTCAAATCGGCAAGAACGTTCACCTGTCGGGTGGCGTCGGTATCGGCGGCGTGCTGGAGCCGATGCAGGCCGGCCCGACCATCATTGAAGACAACTGCTTTATCGGTGCACGCTCCGAAGTGGTCGAGGGCTGTATCGTCCGCGAAGGTTCGGTTTTGGGCATGGGTGTGTTCATCGGCAAATCGACCAAGATCGTCGACCGTGAAACCGGCGAAGTCATGTATGGCGAAGTGCCGCCCTATTCGGTGGTTGTTGCAGGTTCGATGCCGTCCAAGAACAATGTCAGCCTGTACTGCGCCGTGATCGTGAAGCGGGTGGACGAGAAGACCCGCTCGAAAACCGGGATCAACGAGCTGCTGCGCGACTGATCCGAGCGCAGATCAGACAGAGGCCGCGGCATGGCGCTGCGGCCTTTTTTGTTTACCCTTTGACCGGGTAGCGGTCAGGCTCCTCGAACACGTCGATCACCCGCGTTCCGGCCTTGATCTTGCCGCCATGTTCGACGCCGGACGGGATCGAGTAGCTGTCGCCGGGGCGATAGGTTCTGGTCTCATCCCCAATGGTCAGTTCCACCTCACCCTCGATCACCGTGCCCCATTGCGCCTTGTGCGAATGCGCGGGCAGTTCGAAATCCTTGAGGAAGGTGAAGAACGCCACCAGCCCCGCATCCGACCGGATCACCGCTGATTGCGCCACGTCCTCGGGGAAGGGCACGTCAAGGCTGGGAAAGTCGGTGATGAAATCTGGGTACGCCATGGAAAGGTCCTTTGCGGTTTATATCCGGGTACTATGAACGCGCAGGCGACGTCCTGCAATTGCCGACCGCTTGACCGTGGGCGGGCGCGCGGCTATGGCCCCCAACATGGAAAAGCAAAAGAAACCCTCTCGTCAGCAGGTTTACACCCTGCTTGTGCAGATCGGCCGCAAGGATGGCGATGGCCTGCCCGAAGGCGCGACCGGGGCGGCGCTGATGTGTTTCGCCAGCGGTGTGGACGAGGCCGAGGCGGTGCGCGAAACCGTGGCCATCCTGAAACAGGCCGATACCGCGCCGCTGGATGTCACCGGCTATGGCACCCTGGCCGAGCGCGAGGCGCAGGGCCATGATATCGACCCCGATGAACGGGCGCTGATGCAGCGGGCCTTGGATGAAAACGCGGTAATCGTTGCGCAGATGACGCCGTTTTTCGGGGATGAAGAACAGGTCTAAGGCGTTTTGCGTTTGCAAAGCATCGAAATACGCTGCCTCTCCCTTCGGTCGAACGCGCATTTCAATGAGATTGTGTCAGCGAAACCGCTAAACGCCTAGTTCCGCACCCCGAACCACTTGCGGTAGATCTCATCATAGGTGCCGTTTTCGCGCAGCGACAACAGCGCCTGATTGACCTCTTCAACCCGAGGCGACCCGGTCGGGAAAGCAATTCCATAGCTTTCGCGCAGGAAGACACCGCCGGTCATTGTGGCGATCCGGCGCCCTTCGTGCGAGGCATAGTAAGACAGGATCGGCGCGTCAAAGACCGCGGCGTCCAGTTCCTTGTCCTCGAAGGCGGCCAGCATCTCATCAAGGCCGGAATACCCGACGAATTCGATCTCGCGCCGGTTCAGGAAACTGGCGGCGGTGGAATCCGTGATCGTGCCGACCTGCTTGCCGTATAGATCGTTGACCGAGTTCACGCTGCCGCTGATCGCATCCACCGTCATGACCGAAGTGATGCGCGCCGTGAACACCGATACGATGAACAGGGATGAGACCACCAGAATGACCCCCAGCAGGCGGCCGAACGGGGTGCGGGGCATCCGTTCCTCGAACCCGCCATTCACCACCAGGTTCAGCGCCCACCAGAAGGATGGGAACCATGCCTCGTTCAGCTTGCGGTCGAAATAGGGCTGCGAGCGGCGTTCGAACGTCCACATCAACATGCCGCCGCCCAGCAAAAGGGCAAAGGCCAGGCCGATGGCGATGAACAATTCGCGCGACAGCAGCGCATGCAGCAGCGACGGCTGGCGCGTGGCCTCGGACGGAACCATGATCTGCAACCCGGCCTCGAAAATCGGCTGGCTGAAGTCCATCTGCGTTTCACGCGCAGCGGTGATCGAGATGTTGGCGATGGCCAGATCGGCGGACCCGTCCTGCACCGCGCCCAGCATGTCGTTGAATGTCCCGACCCGGTCGACCGAATACTCCCAGTTCAGTGCCTCGGCCAGCGCCTCGAGCAGATCCATGGAAAATCCGGTCTGGGCCCCGTCTTCGACATAGGAAAACGGAGGGCGGGTCACCGTGGTGACATCCAGCGTCTGGGCCCGGCTTTGCTGTCCAAGAACGGCGAAGGTCAGCCAGACCAATGCGAAAAGCGCGCGTATCATCTTCAAATCACCTGTTTCGCGGGGCTCTAACGCAGATTTGAACGGTGCAGCAAGGTGGTCGCAGGGTAAAGACCTGTGTTTTGTTCAGGTGTCAGGGTGATATGCGGGGAAAAAAGCCCTCAGATTTGGGCGGGCAGGGGTTGGCAATTGGCTCAATTCGTTGAATCTGTGCGCGCAAACGAACCAAAGGGGCCTTGCCATGACAGATCCGGTAGAATTGACAGCGGCCCTGACCCGTTGCCCATCGGTCACACCCGAGGAGGGCGGCGCCCTGGTTCTTTTGGAACAACTGCTGTCCGATGCGGGGTTCGACTGTACCCGCGTCGACCGCGGCGGCATCAGCAACCTGTTTGCACGCTGGGGCGAAAAGGGCCACGCGCGCAGCTTTGGGTTCAACGGCCATACTGACGTTGTGCCGGTTGGGGACGAGGCCGCCTGGACCATGCCGCCCTTCGGCGCTGAAATCCGCGATGGCGTGATGTACGGGCGCGGGACCACCGACATGAAATCCGGCGTCGCGGCATTTGCGGCGGCAGCCGTGGATTTCGTGCGTGATACGCCGCCCAACGGCGCCGTGATCTTGACCATCACCGGCGATGAAGAGGCCGACGCGCTGGACGGCACCACGGCGCTGCTGGATTACATGGCCGAAGCCGATGAGAAGATGTCGGCCTGTCTGGTGGGTGAACCGACCTGCCCGAACACCATGGGTGAGATGATGAAGATCGGCCGCCGCGGCTCGATGACCGCGTGGTTCACCGTGACCGGCGTGCAGGGGCATTCCGCCTATCCGCACCGGGCGAAGAACCCGCTGCCCGCGATGGCGCGGCTGATGGACCAGCTGGCCAGTCACGAGTTGGATCGCGGCACGGACCATTTCGACGCCTCGACGCTGGCGGTCGTGAATATCGACACGGGCAACGAAGCGACCAACGTGATCCCGGCGCAATGCAGCGGGGCGGTGAATATCCGGTTCAACGATCTGCACTCGGGCGCAGGCCTCAGCGAATGGCTGCGGACCGAAGCGCAGAACGTAGCTGAAGCCTATGGTGTCGAGGTCGGGGTCAAGATCAAAATCTCGGGCGAAAGTTTCCTGACCCCGCCCGGCCCGCTGTCCGATCTGGTGGCGCAGGCGGTCGAGGCGGAAACCGGTATCCGGCCCGTGATGTCCACGACGGGAGGCACTTCGGATGCGCGGTTCGTGAAAAACCACTGCCCGGTGGTTGAATTCGGCCTGGTCGGCCGCACGATGCATCAGGTGGATGAATGCGTCGAGGTGGCGCATATCGAGCAACTCAAGGCGATCTACACGCGCATCCTGCGGGACTATTTCGCCTGAGTGATGCAGCGCACTCTGGTCATCATGGTCAAGGAGCCCCGCCCGGGGCGGGTGAAAACCCGGCTGGGCCGCGATATCGGCATGGTCGGTGCGGCGTGGTGGTTCCGGCATCAGACCCGGTCGCTGATCCGGCGGCTTCGTGACCCGCGCTGGCAGATCGTGTTGGCGGTCGCGCCCGACCGCGAGGGGCTGACCACCCGCATCTGGCCTGCTGACCTGCCGCGCGCGGCGCAAGGGCGCGGTGATCTGGGTGACCGGATGGCACGGATGCTGCGCGGTATGCCGAAAGGGCCGGTCTGTCTGATCGGTGCGGATATTCCGGGTATCACGCGCGGGCATATCGCACGGGCGTTCAAGGCCTTGGGGCGGGATCAGATGGTGTTCGGTCCCGCGCCGGATGGGGGCTATTGGCTGGTCGGGGCGCAAAGATACAGCGCCCTGCCGCAGGGCCTGTTCCGCAATGTGCGCTGGTCGACCGAACACGCCCTGGCCGACACGTTGGCCTCTGTCCCCGGCACGCGCGTGGCCCTGCTGGATCAGTTGCGCGATGTCGACACGCTGGCCGATCTGAAACCCTGATCCTTTTTAGTCATGACGCGGTCGCATCCCCGTGCTAGGCCGGAATTATGACTCGCATCCCCACCAAGCAAGAGGTCCTCGACTGGATCTCGGCGAACCCCACCCTGACCTCGAAACGCGATATTGCCAAGGCCTTTGGAATCAAGGGCGCGGACCGGATCGACCTGAAGCGCATCCTCAAGGAGCTTGAGGCCGACGGGCATCTGGAAAAGCGCAAGCGCAGCTATGGCGACCCGGATCGCCTGCCGCCGGTCAGCGTGTTGCAGGTGAAGGCGCCGAATGCGGATGGCGACCTGTTTGCGCGCCCGCTGGAGTGGCATGGCGAGGGGGTCGAGCCCATTGTCCTGATCATCGCCCGCGCCAGTGATCCGGCTCTGGGCGAAGGCGACCGCATTCTGGCCCGCCTGACCGTGGTGCATGAAGAGGATCACAATTACGAAGCCCGCCTGATCCGCCGCATCGGGACCAACCCGCGCAAGATCGTCGGTATCTTTCGCAAAGGGGCCGAGGGCGGACGGATCGTGCCCATCGACAAGACCGGCCAGACCGAATGGCTGGTCCATGATGGCGCGGTTCTGGGGGCCAAGGATGGCGAGTTGGTTGAGGCCGAACAGGCCGGGCCCAAGAACCGCATGGGCTTGCCGCGCGCGCGGATCGTGGAACGTCTGGGCGACCCGTCGGCGCCCAAGGCCGTGTCCCTGATCGCCATCCACCAACATGGCATCCCGGACGATTTCCCCGACAAGGTGATTGCCGAGGCCGACAAGGCCAAACCCGCTGGCCTGAAGGGGCGCGAAGACCTACGGGACATGCCGCTGCTGACCATCGACCCTTCGGATGCGCGGGATCATGACGATGCCTGTTACGCGCACGCGGATGACGATCCCAAGAACCCCGGCGGCCATGTGATCTGGGTCGCCATCGCTGATGTGGCCGCTTACGTGCAGCCGGGCACCGCGTTGGATCGCGAGGCGCGCAAGCGCGGCAATTCCAGCTATTTCCCGGACCGCGTGGTACCGATGCTGCCGGATCGTCTGTCAGGCGATTTGTGTTCGCTGCACGAAGGCGTTCCGCGCGCCTGTATCGCTGTTCGGATGCAGATCAACGCGGATGGCAACAAGATCGGCCACCGGTTTGTGCGTGGCCTGATGCGCTCGGCTGCCTCGCTGCATTACGCCGAGGTGCAGGAGGCCATCGACGGCACCCCCAACGACCGCACCGGGCCGCTGCTGGAGCCGGTCCTGAAACCCCTTTATGCCGCCTATGCTGCGCTGAAAAAAGCACGGGCCGTGCGGCAGCCGCTGGAGCTGGACTTGCCCGAGCGCAAGATCATCCTTAGCGACAAGGGTGAGGTCGAAAGCGTGGCCTTCCGCGAACGTCTGGACGCGCACAAACTGATCGAGGAGTTCATGATCCTCGCCAACGTGGCCGCCGCCGAAACTCTGATCGCCAAACGCCGCCCGTTGCTGTTCCGCGTCCACGAAGAACCCGCGCCCGAGAAACTGGAAAGCCTGCGGGAAACCGCACAGGCCGCGGGGCTGAACCTCGCCAAAGGGCAGGTGCTGCAAACCCGCCACCTGAACGCGCTGCTCAACGCCGCCGCCGGGACCGAAGACGCCGAGTTGATCAACCTGACCACCCTGCGGTCGATGGCACAGGCCTATTACAACCCCGAAAATTTCGGCCATTTCGGGCTGGCGCTACGGAATTATGCCCATTTCACCTCACCCATCCGCCGCTATGCCGACCTGATCGTGCACCGCGCGCTGATCTCGACCCATGGCTGGGGCAAGGACGGGTTGACCGAAGACGAAGTCGGGCGGCTGGACGAAACAGCCACCCATATCTCGGACACCGAGCGCCGCTCGATGATGGCCGAACGCGACACGACCGACCGCTACCTGGCGGCCTATCTGAGCGAACGTGTGGGCAATGAGTTTTCGGGCCGGATCAGCGGTATCGCCCGGTTCGGCGCCTTCGTGAAAATGGATGAAACCGGCGCGGACGGGCTGGTGCCTGTGCGATCATTGGGGCGCGAGTTCTTCCACTTCGACCGAGAGGCGGGGACGCTGATGGGCTCGGATTCCGGGCTGATCATCGGCATCGGCCAGCGCGTCACCGTGCGCCTGACCGAGGCCACGCCCGTCACCGGCGGGCTGGAACTGGAATTGCTGTCCATCGACGATCAGGCGCTGCCCCGTGGGCGTGCACCGAAAGGGCGGCCAACGCGGCGCAAGGCGGTCAGCACCAAGCGCAAGAAAGACAAGATCAAACGCAAGGTCGAGCGCAAACGCCGTCAGAGGTGATAGGTCAGCGCTCGCGCAATCAGCCAGCCGTGGCGCGTCGGGTCGATCTGCGCGGGCTCGTTGAATAGCACGGCCCGGTTGCCATCCAGCTGATCGTCACCCGGAAAGGCCGAGGTGAAATCGCCCATCAACCGGCTTTGGCAATGCACGAACAGTGCAAAACACGCGGATTTATGCGCGCCGACCCGGATCGTCGAACCCTTTGGTGCCAGATAGGCGGGCTGACCCCAGCGCAGCGCCTCTTGCAGTGGTTGCGCAGCGGGCAGGGATGCGGCGGTGTCAAAGATCAACTCGCGCAGGATCAGAGCGCCGGCACGGGCGTTCTCGGGCAAGCTATCATAGGCGGCAGCCACTTTGGGATCGGTAAAAGGTGTCATGTCAGCAGCTTATCCGGTTTGACCCGGCAGGTCAGAAGTTTCGGCCTGAGTACTTTGTGAATCCCGCATTTTGCGCTATTCTGGCCCCGAGCAGTAATCAGGAATTTCGGAATGCGTAAATGCACAAGTGGCGTCATTGCCGCTGCATTATGGGCATCCATTGTGCAGGCGGAATCCCTCAATACAGCGGATGGGTTTCAGACCTTTCAGCTGGCCTCGGCCGATCTGACCGTGTCGTTGCGACCGGTTCTGCGGCCCTCAGCGATGGAGTATCGGGTGTCGACCGAAGGAAACGCGCGGTTTCAGGCGTGGCTGGGGGCGTTTCGGGACCGGGCGCTTGAGCAGGGTATTTCCACCGATACGCTGGATCGGGCCCTGGCCGGTCTGACCTATGACAAGAAGATCATCGAACGTGACCGCAATCAGGCCGAGTTTTCGAAACCGATCTGGGAGTATCTGGATTCTGCCGTCTCGGACACGCGCGTCGCCAATGGCCGCGCCGGGCTGGAGCGCTACAACGCGACCCTGACCCGGATCGAGGCGCGGTATGGCGTGGAAAAAGAAGTCGTCACCGCGATCTGGGGCCTTGAGACCGCGTTCGGTACGTTCCGGGGCAGTTATCACACCATCCGCTCGCTGGCGACGCTGGCCTTTGATGCGCGGCGGGCGCCGTTCTTTGAAACCCAGCTGGTCGCTGCGTTGCAAATCATTCAGGCGGGGGATGTCAGCCCCGGTCACATGGTCGGCAGCTGGGCGGGTGCGATGGGTCACACGCAATTCATGCCAACCTCATACCTGGATCATGCGGTGGATTTTGACGGTGACGGGCGGCGGGATATCTGGTCGGACGATCCGACCGATGCGCTGGCCTCGGCCGCTGCGTATCTGGCGCGGCACGGCTGGACCAAAGGCCAGCCCTGGGGCGTTGAAATACGCCTGCCCGAGGGGTTCGAGTATGCCACCGCCAAACGAGACCATACATTGCTGCCGTCGGACTGGGCCAAACGCGGCGTGGTCGGGCGTGACGGCAAACCGGTTCCGGATTACGGGCGCGCCGCCATCCTGCTGCCTGCGGGCGGGCAGGGCGTGGCGCTGATGATCTTCGACAATTTCCGCGTGATCGAGGCATATAACGGCGCCGACGCCTATGTGATCGGCATCGGCCACCTGTCCGACCGTCTGGCCGGACGCACCCCGTTTCACGCCGATTGGCCTCGGGGGGATAGGGTGCTGAGTTTCACCGAGAAAAAGGAATTGCAAACCCGCCTGACCGAAGCCGGTTTTGATACGCAAGGTATCGACGGGCGCACCGGGCCAAACACGACCGACGCGGTGCGGGCCTATCAAATCGCACAGGGTCTGCTACCGGATGGATATGCGAGTCTTGGACTGTTGGAGCGGTTGCGGTGAAGTATTGATGCGCCTGTTGTGACTGACGCTTCTTTGGAGGCTTTGTGACCGCAAGCGCTATTGATGAATACCAAGACGATTGGATACCTTGTCGGCAACCATGCGAGCTTCGGCTGGCTCTAAGCCCATACCAAACCCTGTCGTCCGAAGACCGTAGTCAAACTTTAGTCCGCCAAAGCTGCGGTTGCTGAAGAGGCCATGCATGTTCTGTTGCCCGCCAAACAGCGTTCCGTTGGGCGGATTTTCATTGGCTTGGATGTTGGCGATGTGGCCGGTGTCATAGGACCACGAACGGCGGAAAAATGGGATATGTCGCTGAATTGTTAGGACGCTATCGGAAATTGTTAGCAATTCGTATCCTGCAATGTTCCACAGCACTTGGGACAACGCGAACAATCCGCCGATGGTCCACCCTCCAAGCCATGCCAGCAGAAACAGCGATCCGGCACCTGCTTTTCCGGATAGTAGTGTTCCCAAAACCATAAGTTCTCCGAATGCCCAGCCGCATAGCCAAAACATCAGGAAGGCCGTGACAAAGAAATTGGACTTACTTTTTACTCGGACCTGAAATTGGTCAGGGTTTTCATAGATTTTCGCTCTGCCAGAATTGGGGTTTTCGATCTTTGCCATCAGATGTTTTGTCCAAATTAATTTTACGCAGACATAGCCCGGAGTGGACTAAACTTTAAGGTGTTTTGCTGAGAGAGCTCCTTGTTTTTGAGGGAAATGAGGTAGGGGTCTGCTATAGGCCTATCAAAAAGGCGGCTTGGTTAGAGCCGCCTTCCAGTCAATGCGATTCTATTTTGCTCAGGACGCCGCTTTCATCAGCCCCTGCGCGATGATCTCGGCCTGCGCCTCATCCAGCGATTTGTAAATCCGCACGAACATCTCGTCGATATCCGCAGGGGTCAGGACCAGCGGCGGAGAGATGATCATCCGGTCGCCCACATGACGCATGATCAGGTTGTTGGCAAAACAGCGCTCACGGCAGATATAGCCGACCGTGCCGGGCTCGGAGGCGAATTTGGCGCGGCTGGCCTTGTCCGGGGTCAGCGCGATGGATGCCATCATGCCGACGATCTTGGCCTCACCCACCAGCGGGTGATCGGCCAGCGCCTCCCATTTCTGTTTCAGGTAGGGCGCAGCCACGTTGCGGACGTGATCGACGATCTTTTCTTCTTCGAGGATGCGCAGGTTTTCCAGTGCCACGGCGGCGGCGACCGGGTGGCCGGAATAGGTGTAGCCGTGGTTGAACTCGGTGCCGCCGATAACCCCAGCGATCTCGTCATTGACGATGGACCCGCCAATGGGCGCATAGCCCGAGCTGAGGCCCTTGGCGATGGTCATGATATGCGGCTTGATCCCAACGGTTTCTGATCCGAACCAATTGCCGGTACGGCCAAAGCCGCAGATCACCTCATCCGCGATCAGCAGGATATCGTACTTGTCGCAGATGCGCTGAACTTCGGGCCAGTAGCTGTCGGGGGCCACGATCACGCCGCCTGCGCCCTGCACGGGTTCGGCGATGAAGGCCGCGACGCGGTCTTCGCCCAGCTCCAGAATGGCCTCTTCCAGCTCGCGCGCGCGGGCCAGGCCGAAGTCCTCGGGTGTCATGTCGCCGCCTTCGGCCCACCAGTTCGGCTGGTTGATGTGGTGGACATTCGGGATCGGAATGCCGCCCTGCGCGTGCATTCCGGCCATCCCCCCCAGCGAGGCCGACCCCACGGATGAGCCGTGATAGGCATTGTGGCGGCTAATGATGATGTTCTTGTCGGGTTGGCCTTTTTCAGCCCAATAGGTGCGCACCAGGCGGATATTGGTGTCGTTCGCCTCGGACCCGCTGCCGGCGAAGAACACGTGATTCAGATCGCCCGGCGCCAATTCGGCCAGCTTTTGGGCCAGCGCGATGGCGGGTACATGCGTGGTTTTGAAAAAGGTGTTGTAGTAGGGCAGTTCCCGCATCTGGCGGGCGGCGGCCTCGGCCAGTTCGTCGCGGCCGTAGCCGATATTGACGCACCACAAGCCGGCCATGGCGTCCAGAATCTCTTCGCCCTCGCTGTCGGTCAGGTAGACGCCTTTGGCACGAGTGATGACCCGCACGCCATCTTGCTCAAGCTCGGCATTGGTGGAAAACGGGTGCATGTGGTGGGCGGCATCCAGTGCCTGCAATTCGGCGGTGGGCATGTGATTGGTGATGGTGGACATCCGGAAACCTCCTGAAAGAGCGGTCGGCACTCACAATATGATCAAATTTTTTTCTGTCAATCGAATCGCATGAATCTAGCCCTGGCTCAGGGCGTCGACCATCAGTTCCATACCCTGTTCGATGTCCTTCGCGGTGGCTTTTGCCACCCCTTCGGCATCCTGGGCGCGCAAAGCGGCAAGGATATCCTTGTGCCAATCCGGCAGGCTCTGCGTGCCAAACCGGCCACAAACCACCCGCAGAGACGGCCCGAATCTGAGCCAGAGACGCTCGGTCAGATCACTGAGGATCGGGGCATTCGCATGGGAATAGAGCGTCTCGTGAAAGCTGTGGTTCAGACGCAGATAGCCGCTGACGTCACCATCGGCGATGGTGCGGTCCAGCTGCTGGTCGAGGCGTTCAAGACGGTCGATATCCGCAGTGCTCATATTCGTTACTGCGCGTCTGGAAAGTTCTGATTCCATTGACAATCTGGCAAAAATCATCTGCTCGACATCGCCCGCTGAGAGCAATGGAACGCTGACCCTGCGATTGCCCTGGAACACCAGCGCGCCATCCGAGATCAAGCGTCGAATCGCCTCGCGCACCGGGGTCATTCCGACCCCCAGAGATTCGGTCAGACCCTGTATGGTGACCGGCTGCCCCGGCACCAATTCGCCGAACATGATCTGTGCTTTCAGGGTTTGGTACACCTGCTCATGCGCGGGTCGTTTTTCACCCTCTGCCTTCGTTCCTGATGCCTTATTTTTGATCAAATCCAATTGGTTTGCCCTGTTTCCGATGATGTTAACTTGCCAGGTGCCTGACCTTTTGAAACCATACGCTGGATCGGGGGAAAACGCAAAACTTGATCAAATCCAAAAAAACGGGAAAATACCCGTACACTTGCAGGGAGAAAAAAATGTCAATCAAAACGCTGACGATGACCGCGGTCATCGCATTGGGGACTTCGGCGGCCTTCGCCGAAGAGGTGCGTGTCTACAACTGGTCCGACTATATCGACGAGGACCTTCTGAAGAAATTCGAGGAAGAGACCGGCCTGACGCTGATCTACGACGTGTTCGACAGCAACGAGGTTCTGGAAACCAAGATGCTGGCCGGGGGGTCGGGTTATGACGTCGTGGTTCCGACCGGCAGCTTCATGAGCCGCCAGATCCAGGCAGGTGCGTTCCAGGAACTGGACGCGGCCAAGCTGTCAAATATCGGTAATGCGTGGGATGTCATTGCCGAACGCGTCGCGCAATTCGATCCCGGCAATAAGCATTCGGTCAACTACATGTGGGGCACCACCGGGCTGGGCGTGAATGTCGGCAAGGTCAAGGAAGTTCTGGGCGAAGACGCGCCGCTGGACTCGATGGAGTTGATCTTCAACCCCGAGAACATGGAGAAACTGGCCGCGTGCGGCGTCTATTTCCTGGACGCCCCGGATGAGATGGTACCGGCGGCGCTGGTCTATGCGGGCCTCGACCCGAATTCGCATGAAAAAGACGATATCGCCAAGGCCGAAGAGGTTTTTGCCGCCGTCCGGCCTTACGTGAACAAATTCCACAGCTCGGAATATATCAACGCGCTGGCCAATGGGGATATCTGCGTGGCCGTCGGGTTCTCGGGCGACGTGCTGCAGGCGCGGGACCGTGCGGCCGAGGCCGATAACGGGGTCGAGATCGCCTACAACGCGTTCAAGGAAGGATCGCAGATGTGGTTCGACCAGTTGGCGGTGCCGGTTGATGCGCCGAACCCGGACGGGGCGCATAAGTTCATCAACTTCATGCTGGACGCTCAGAACATGGCCGCCGCATCGAACTATGTTTACTACGCCAACGGCAACAAGGCGTCGCAAGAGTTTCTTGCGGAGGATGTGATCGGTGACCCCGCCGTCTACCCGTCGGCAGAGGCTATGGCGAACACCTATATCAAGGGGCCGTACCCGCAGAAAACGCAGCGCGTCGTGACGCGCATGTGGACCAAGATCAAATCGGGCACCTGATCCGATTTCGCGCAGGGCGGTCGAGACCGCCTTGCGCCTTTTTCCAGCTTTTCGAAACGGGGGCCGCTTTGAACTCTGACGTCTTTGCGCCGTGGGAAGACCCACAGGCGAAACCTTTGATCCAGTTCCAAAATGTCACCAAGCGGTTTGGCGACTTCACGGCCATCGACAACCTGTCTCTGGGTATTTTCGAGCGCGAATTCTTTGCCCTGCTGGGGCCGTCGGGCTGCGGCAAGACCACCATGATGCGGATGCTGGCCGGGTTCGAAAAGCCGACCGAAGGGCATATCATACTGGGTGGTCAGGACATCGACCCGATCCCGCCGAACAAACGGGCGGTGAACATGATGTTCCAGTCCTATGCGCTGTTTCCGCATCTCAGCATCTGGGACAACATCGCCTTTGGCTTGCGCAGGGACAACATGCCCAAACATGACCTTGAGGACCGTGTCGAGGAAATGCTGCGCCTGACCCGGCTGGAGCAATTCGCCCGCCGCAAACCGCACCAGATTTCCGGCGGGCAACGTCAGCGGGTGGCGCTGGCGCGGTCTCTGGCCAAGGCGCCGAAGCTGCTGCTGCTGGACGAACCGCTGGGTGCGCTGGACAAGAAATTGCGGCAGGACACGCAATTTGAACTGATGGATATTCAGGAAAAGACCGGCACAACTTTCGTCATTGTCACCCACGACCAGGAAGAGGCGATGACCGTTGCCAGCCGCGTGGCGGTGATGGATCAGGGCAGGCTGATGCAGGTGGCAACGCCGGATCGTATCTATGAGAACCCGAATTCGGTCTATGTCGCGGATTTCATCGGTGACGTGAACATCATCGAGGGCCGTGCCTCGTCCGGTGGTGAGGATACCTATCAGATCGAATGGGCCGAAGGGCAGTCGCCCTTGACCGCGACCTCGGCCAACGATTTTTCCAACGGACAAGCCTGCCATATTGCGATCCGGCCCGAGAAGGTGACGATCTCGGCAGATCGTCCGGCAGACGCGATCAACGCGGTGCAGGGCAAGGTGCATGACATCGCCTATCTGGGCAATCTCTCCACCTATCACGTCGAATTACCGAACGGCACGATCATCAAGGCGCAGACGGCCAACACCCGCCGCATTTCGCGCCGATCGTTCACATGGGAAGACCCGGTCTGGCTGTCCTGGACAGCAACGGCTGCGGTTCTGCTGGCCAACTGATGCGCCGCGCGTTTCTGATTGCCGTTCCCTATGTCTGGCTGTTGGCGCTGTTTCTGGTGCCGTTTTTCATTGTCTTGAAAATCTCTTTGTCGGACAGTGAACTGGCGATCCCGCCTTACACCCCGACACTGGACCTGTCGCAGGGCTGGGCCGGGATCAAGGATTTCTTCAGCCAGCTGGATTTCGAGAACTTCGTCTGGCTGACCGAGGATGATCTGTACTGGAAAGCCTACCTTTCCAGCGTCAAGATCGCGGTGATTTCGACCTTTTTGACGTTGCTGGTGGGGTATCCCATCGCTTATGGCATGGCCCGCGCGCCTGCGGAATGGCGGCCGACGCTGATGATGCTGGTAATCCTGCCGTTCTGGACCTCGTTCCTGATCCGGGTTTATGCGTGGATGGGCATCCTGTCGAACGAAGGCTACCTGAACCAGTTTTTGCTGTGGACGGGCATCATCTCGACCCCGTTGACCATCCTGAACACGCAATGGGCGGTCTATATCGGCATCGTTTACACCTATCTGCCCTTCATGATCCTGCCGATCTATTCATCGCTGGAGCGGATGGACGGATCGCTGATCGAGGCGGCAGAGGATCTTGGCTGCTCGCGCCTTGAAGCCTTCTGGCTGGTGACCATCCCGCTGTCGCGCCCCGGCATCATCGCGGGTTGCTTCCTTGTGATGATCCCAGTGATCGGTGAGTTCGTGATCCCCTCGTTGCTGGGTGGTTCGGGCACATTGATGATCGGCAAGGTTCTGTGGGAGGAGTTCTTCTCGAACCGCGACTGGCCGGTGGCCAGCGCCGTAGCCGTGGTGCTGTTGCTGATCCTCGTGATCCCGATCGTGCTGTTCCAGCGCAACCAACAGAAACAGGCGGAGGCAGAGCAATGAACAGGATGAGCTGGTTCAACGCCGTGTCCCTGACGCTGGGGTTCGCTTTCCTCTATATCCCGATGATCATCCTGATCATCTTCAGCTTTAACGAAGGCAAGCTGGTCACCGTCTGGGCCGGGTTTTCGACCAAGTGGTATGGCGAAGTTGTCCAGAATCAGGCGTTTCTGGACGCGGCATGGGTAACAGTGCGCGTTGCAGTGTTCTCATCAACGCTGGCGACCATTCTGGGTACCGCTGCGGCTTATGTGCTGGTGCGCGGCGGGCGGTTCTTTGGCCGCACGCTGTTTTCCGGCATGATCTATGCGCCGCTGGTGATGCCCGAGGTGATCACCGGCCTGTCCTTGTTGCTGCTGTTCATCGGCATCGGGTTGGACCGGGGCATCCTGACCATTGTTCTGGCCCATACGACCTTTTCGATGTGTTTCGTTTCCGTGGTCGTCTCCTCGCGCCTCGTGACCTTCGATCAGTCGCTGGAAGAGGCCGCGCTGGACCTGGGCTGTTCTCCGGCGCAGGCGTTCCGGCTGGTGACCTTGCCGATCATCGCGCCCGCGGTGATTTCGGGCTGGCTGCTGGCCTTTACCCTGTCGCTGGATGATCTGGTGATCGCGTCCTTTACCTCGGGGCCGTCGGCTACGACCCTGCCGATCAAGATATTCTCGGCCGTGCGTCTTGGGGTCAGCCCCGAGATCAACGCGCTGTCCACGATCATGATCGGGATTGTGACGGTGGGGGTCATCACCGCCTCGCTGATCACGAAACGCGCGATGATGCGGCAAAAGCAGGATGAAATGGCCGCCGCACGCGCCGAATGAAACGGCTGTTTTCCGACTATGCCTATGGATCCGGTCCCCGGGCCAATTGTTGGTGGGATGAAACGATTGCCAGCCCGGATTGGCCGGTGTTGCACGGCGGTCTGAGCACCGACGTCGCCATCATCGGCGGCGGTTTCACAGGCCTCTCGGCGGCGCTGCATCTGGCTGCGGCCGGCGTGTCGGTCGCTGCGCTCGAAGCCGAGACACCGGGTTGGGGCGCGTCCGGGCGCAATGGAGGGTTTTGTTGTCTGGGCGGGTCAAAGCTGAGCCATGACGCGATGACCCGCCAGTTCGGAGAAGCTGCTGCAAAGAGCTATGCCCAGGCCGAAGAAGACGCCGTTCACCTTGTCGCCGATCTGCTCAAGACCCATCGTATTGATGCCGACGTTCATTCGCAGGGTGAGACCCAGTTGGCCCACACTGCGCGCGCGATGGAGAAATTGCGGCGGCAGGCCGAGGCATCGGGCACGCTTCATGAACCGGGTGATCTGCCGGGGCTTGGCTTTGGTGAGGGGTTCCACGGCGGCTATACCAACCCGGTCGGATTTGCCCTGAATCCCAGAAAATACCTGTTCGAACTGGCGCAGGCGGCCCGGTCCCGCGGCGCGAATCTGTTCCAGCAAAGCGCCGCGCAATCTATCCTTAAAACGCAATCCGGTTTCGAAGTTCAGACCGACTCGGGTCGGATCAGGGCGCAAAACGTGCTGGTCTGCACCAACGGCTATTCCAGCGAGGACATCCCGCCCTGGATGGCGGGCCGCTACATGCCTGCGCAGTCCACGGTACTGGTGACCCGCCCCCTGTCCGAGGCTGAGGTGCAGGCGCAGGGCTGGACCACCGATCAGATGTCTTATGATTCCCGCCATCTGCTGCACTATTTTCGTTTGATGCCCGACCGACGGTTTCTGTTTGGAATGCGCGGAGGGCTGCTGTCCTCTCCAGGGGCCGAGGCTGCCATTCGGCGCAAGGTCATAAGGGATTTCAGGCGGATGTTTCCGGAATGGTCGGGCGTTGAAGTGACCCATATGTGGTCGGGCATGGTCTGCCTGTCGTGGGGTCTTACGCCATATGCCGGTCCTGTGGCGGACCAGCCGGGGATGTTCGCCGGGTTTGCCTATCACGGAAACGGGGTGGCAATGGGCACCTATTGCGGGCGCGCGCTGGCCCGGATGGTTCTGGGGCGGGATGCTGGGTTGCCGGTCCCCGTTGGACATGAGCCGCGGCGGTTTCCGCTTGGACGCTGGCGTCGTGCTTTGATGCCACCCGCTTATGCTGTGATGGCGCTTGCGGATCGGTGACGGTCAGAGCGTTGCCAGCTCCAACTCCAACCCTTCGGCATAGTCGGCCGCGCCATTTTCGATACGCCACAGGCAATAGGCCGCCATTCGCCATGCGTACCATCGGCGCAGTGTCTGATACCGTTCCAGCGTATCCGTGTGGCCATAGGCGGACAAGAACTCACGCTCTTCTTCCCGCGTCAGAGCCGCGCCCCGGTAAAGGTGTTGCATCGCCGGGGACAGGAACAAAGCCAGGTCCTCACAGGGATCACCCTGCGCCGGGCATTGCCAGTCGATAAGGGTCAGGCCGGACGGTGATGTCAGAATGTTCCCGGCAACCGGGTCGCCGTGGATCAGGCAGGTGTTGGTGGTCGGTGGCACTTGCCCGTCGGGCTGTAATTGGTCCAGCCGAAGCCGTGTTGGCGAAAGGCATCCATCAAGAATGTACTGCCCATGCCGCGCCAGGTCCGCGCTGCCATTGCATCCTTTGGGCGCCTGTACAGGCGGGTTGAGCATATGCAGCTTGCGCAGCAGCCTGCCCACCTCAGCCGACCCCTTGCGCCAGGGTGAGCCCGGCGCATGATCATAAAACACCCATCGGCCATACTCATGCTGACCGGCTGCGCGCAGGCGCGGGGCAAATCCGGTGGGTTCCAGGGCGGTCAGGCACTGCGCCTCCAACTCGGCATCGTTGCGAAACAGCGGATTGCGCAGCCCGTCACGATATAGTTTCAGCACCTTGCCGCCGCTTTCCTCCAACACCTTCCAGACCTGATTGGTGCGCCCGCCATACAGGGTCTGAAACCGCGCGCCCCCTGCAATCAGACCCTGATCGCGCAGGTCATCGACAAGATCCAACGGAGGGGTAATCGGGTCAGACAGAGGGGCCACCGGTAAAATGCGAGTCGCAGGTTGCACAGGTTTGGCCCGTCGCGCCCGGCAGATCAAGCTCCGGCGCGAACCGCTGTGACCATTCCTACCGGTACAACCTGACCGCTTTCCAGCGTCAGCAAGACCGAGTCTTCCCCGACCTGTGCTTCAACCACCTGATTGTAGGCTGCGACGGGCTGGGTCGACAGCAGGTCATCCCCGTCATAGCTTTCCAGCGTTGCCGTATAGCTGCCGGCCGGTAACGGGCTGCCGTCACTTGCTGTTCCGGCCCAGACAAAGTCGGTTTGTGCCACAGGGACGGAAATCCTCTCAATCTCGGTGCCGCTGCTGTCACGGATGACCATCACCGCACCGTCGGCCGCCGTCGCAGCCTGCGCAGACAGGGTCACAGGCTCACCGTCAAAGTGAAACGCTGCGGTGGTGCGGACATCCATGCCGATCCAATTGGCCAGCTCTTCCAGTTTGACGCCACCCAGGGACAGCACCAGTTCGGACAGCGCCTCGTTGGTTTGCACCTGCTGTTCGACCATCGAAAACTGCGCCAGTTGTGAGGCGTATTCACTGGAATCCATCGGCTCCAGCGGGTCCTGGTTCTGTGCCTGGGTGGTCATCAGCAACAGGAACGTGTCGAAATCGGATGCCACGGATGCGGCCTGTGAACCGGAGGCCGCCTGCGCCGGCGTGTTGGCCTGAGTCGTCGATTGCGTTGGGGTGATCATGGTCAAAGCCTCATGTCGATTCGCCCATCAGGGGCAATGTTTGGACGTGCCGGGCCAACCTCGGCGACGTGCTCGAGTTGAGGAGAGGAGAACTCGGTACCCTCACCCCCATCAGAGTCCTCATGTTGCGCATCGGCAGATGTGCCCAGATCAAAAGACAGGTCGCCAAGGCCGAAGTTCTGGAACTCAGCCTCAAGAACCGAGAGGTGTCGCCGCATCATGTCCAGCGTCTCGGGGCGTTCTGCGCTGATTGTCAGATGCAGGCCATCGTCCCGACCATTCAGAACGATCGAAACGCGCCCCAGTTCTTCGGGATTCAGCGCAACCTCGATGGCACCGGAATGCGGCCGCACATTGATGGCGGTCGCCATCTGCGATGCGATGGCGCGCGCCGTTTCTGCGCGGGCGGTGGCTGTCATGGCCTGAGCCGCAGGTCCCGATTCGCGCGTGGCTGACGGCGTCGGAGCTTCTCTGGCGGCCTGCATGTCCTCGACTTCGGGAATTGGCTGTGTTTCGGCCTGAACTTGCGCTTTATCGGATGCCAGAAACTGCGCCTGCACAAGTGTCGGTGCGCGATCAGCTATTCCGGGATGGTTCGGCTTCGGTTCAGCCGCGGACGCGGCATGCGTCGCGCCCCGATCCGGGTCGGTAAAGGCCGACAAAACCGGCATCTCTTTCGGGCGCGGGTCCGCTATGATTGACCCCATCGGCAGGCTCTTTGGCTTAAGGGCGTTTTCAGATGGTCGCCTCGGCTGGTCACCCCCTGAAATCAACGCTTGAAAGACCGGCGGAACCAACCGTTGCGCGGAGCTTTCAGCAGTTTGCGGCAGTTCAGCCTGTGGAAGGCCCGGTTGCTTGTGCCCGATCGTTTCGGCGTCAGCCTGATCGATCGAAGCTGTCACGGACGGCTCCTTGGGCGTCGTTTTCAATGCAGGGTCTGGAATCGCCTCGGCAGCAACAGGGCGGATTTCGGCAGGCGGCTGGTCATCCGGTGCAACAACGATGCCTGTCGGCTCGACCTCTTCCGTGATGGCCTCCAGCTCTGACGCCGCATCCGGGTCCTGAATCATAAGGTCAGTCGTTTCAGCATCATCGGATTGCGGCCCGGTGTCCCGGTCCATGACCGTTTGAAAGGACATGCCGCTCTTGGATTCGCGTGCCTCTCGCGCGGTCGCATCGGGTTTCGCGGTGGCGGCGGTTGGTGAGGATATCACCGCTGAAAGAGGGTTGGGCATTTTGCTCCGGCTCCTTTTGTGTACCCGGAAATCTGCCCGCAGGAAGTTACGTTTATTTTAACCGCTTTCGCCTTTGATCGAGAAAGTTCGATGCAAATTTCGGAGAAAGCAATGAAGGTTTCTGCGACCCCTCTCGTGCCCCAACCACTGGCGGTCCCTCAGAAAGTACAGGCCGCCGCTGTCGAGTTGGAGGCGGCGTTTCTGGCTGAAATGCTCAAGGCCTCTGGGTTGGGCAAGGCGCGCCAATCCTTTGGCGGAGGCACGGGGGAGGACCAGTTTTCCTCATTCCTTGTGCAGCATCAGGCGCGCGCCCTGGCCGAATCCGGTGGCGTCGGTCTGTCCGAAATTCTGTTCCAGTCCATGATGGAGAAAACCAATGCCGACCAAAGCTGACACCGACCTGATCAAGTCCTTAGAAGAAGTGCTGGACCTCGAGCGTACCGCGCTTGTCGATGGTGATCTGGACCGGCTCAATCACATGGCGCCGGAAAAGGAAAAGCTGATCGGGGCGATCAATGACCTTCAGGTCTTTGACAGCGCCGAATTGATTCGCCTGCAGGAGAAGGTCGAACGCAATCAGGTATTGCTGAACAGCGCGGCCGAGGGAATTCGCGCCGTGGCCAGCCGCATGGCCGAACTGCGCCGCGTGCGGCAGGAATTCAGCACCTATGGCGCCGACGGTCAGCGCAACGGATACACCGTGCGCCACCATGCAAAGCTTGAAAAACGGGCATAGCGGCGGGTTTGATTCAAATCCGAATTTTCTGGCTTGGACGCTTTAGCACTCCGTTAGGGGATCAGGGGCAAAGGTGGTCGGGCACCTGGAAACAGCAGGTGGCGCGAACAGCCCGACGGCGGATCGCACTGATCAGAAAGACGTCAAAGCCCGCATGTGATGCGGGGTAAGCATGGGCGCAAAGGGCCCGAACGGAAAAGGAAGAAAGCTATGTCCAGCATTCTGACCAACAATGGCGCAATGGTTGCGCTGCAAACTCTGAAATCGGTCAACAAGAACCTGGCACAGACCCAGAACGCGATCTCGACCGGTAAGGACGTTGCAACTGCCAAAGACAACTCGGCCGTCTGGGCGATATCCAAAGTCATGGAATCCGACGTAAAGGGCTTCAACGCGATCAAGGACAGCCTGGCGCTGGGCGAATCGACCGTCGCAGTGGCCCGGAACGCCTCGGAAACCGTGACCGATCTGCTGACCCAGATGAAGGGCAAGATCGTCGCCGCGCAGGAAGACAACGTGGATCGTGGCAAGATCAACGACGATGTGACCGCTCTGCGGGATCAGATCGCTGCGGTGGTGGGTGCAGCTCAGTTCAACGGCCTCAACCTGGTCAATGGCTCGACCGGGTCCGCCTCGATCCTGTCCTCGCTCGACCGGGACAACACGGGCAATGTAACGGCATCGTCCATCTCTGTCGCCGGTCAGGATCTGTCGGTTGGTGGCTATACCGCCAATGACATTTTCTCGGGCAGCTCGGCAGGTGCGTCGGCGAACGGTGATACCGTTGCAATCGCGCTGGATAACGGTGGCGGCAACGAACAGATCGAGATCGCGGAGAACGGCACTGCGTTTGCTGCCGGTGACAGCGTCAGCCTGACTGTTGGTGACGAAACCGTCTCTTATACGGTGACGGCAGACGATGCAGCGGCAACAACCACGGCTGATATCGTCGCGGTTGCGCTCAAGGCCAAGGTTGACGAGCTGGGTGTCGCAGGTCTGACCGTCGACTATGACAGCGGTACGCCCGGTACGCTGAACTTCACCAACGCCGGCGGCAATGACCTGACCGTCAGCGGTCAGTTCGCCAATGCCGGCTCGGGTGGTCTGGGTGCATTGTCTTCGATTGACGTCTCCACCGGCGCCGGTGCAAACGCGGCGTTGGCAACCGTTGAAACGCTGATCGATACCGCAATCGACGCCTCGGCTGCATTCGGTTCGGCACAAGGCCGGATCGAGACCCAGCAAGAGTTCATCTCGAACCTGGCCGACTCGTTCAAATCCGGTATCGGGTCGCTGGTTGATGCCGACATGGAAGAGACCTCGGCCCGTCTGCAGGCCCTGCAGGTGCAGCAGCAGCTGGCCACCCAGTCGCTGTCGATCGCCAACCAGGCGCCGCAGTCGATCCTGTCTCTGTTCCGTTAATCTCCGGAACCTGGCCGGGGCGTGGAAGCGCGCCCCGGCCCTGACCGCCAAAAGACGGATTATTGGAAGGATTTCAAGTGACACCGCACACTCTTGCACAGCGAGCCTATGCGCAGACCGCCGCCCCTACGCGCACACCGCGCGACACCGAATACGAGGCGATTTCAAAGATCACGCACCGGCTCAAGGCTGCCGCCGCCCGGCAAAAAACAGATTTTGGCGGGTTCGTTCAGGCACTGCACGAAAATCGCCGTCTTTGGACCGTATTGGCCAGCGGTGTCACGGATTCGGACAACGCCTTGCCCAACGAGTTGCGGGCACGGATTTTCTATCTGGCCGAGTTCACCGAACAGCACAGCAGCCAGGTTCTGGGCAACAAGGCGACCGTAGAACCTCTGCTTGAGATCAACATGGCGGTTCTGCGTGGCCTGCGGCAAGTGGGGGCGACCTGATGAGCGGGCTGGTTCTGAAACTGGCACCGAAAGAGAGGGTGCTGATCAACGGGGTGGTTGTCGAAAACGGGGATCGCCGCAGCCGGTTTTCGATCATGACGCCAGATGCCAACGTCCTGCGCTTGCGGGACGCCATCCACCCGGATGAGGTGAACACCCCGGTACGGCGGGTCTGCTATGCTGCCCAGCTTGTGCTGTCCGGCGACATGGAGCCGGAACGGGCTCGTCAGCAACTGTTGCGCCGGGTTGAGGAATTGAGCCAGGTCTTCACCGACGCAGACAGCCGAAGGGTGCTGTCCGAGGCCACCGAGGCCTTGCTGGCCGAGCAGTATTACAAGTGTTTGAAGGCCCTGCGCGCGTTGTTGCCGCGTGAAGAACGGTTGATGGCGTATCAGCAATGACGTTCCAGCCTGTCATCCCTACGGGCGGCCTCGTGGGCTGGCGGTTTCTGCAACGCACCTATGACGCGCAGCTCGACAGTTTTTCGTCGTCATCCGTCAACGAGAGGGAGCGGCAGTATTTTCTGGAAAACATCGGCAAGGTGCAAACGGCTGAGGATCTGGTGTCGGATCGCCGCTTGCTGCAGGTCGCGCTGGGCGCTTTCGGTTTGGAAGGTGATATAAACAACCGTTACTTTATCCAGAAAGTGCTGTCTGATGGCACCAGCGCCGATGATGCGCTGTCGAACAGGTTGTCTGACGGCAGGTACCGGGAGTTTTCCGAGGCGTTTGGCCTGGGGCCGGGGGAAATACGCCGGACGGGGCTGGTAACTTTCATGGAAGACATCGCGCGGGACAATGACGTGTCCCGGTTCGAAATCGCGGTGGGCGAGTCCGACGAAACCATGCGTATTGCGCTGTATGCGCAACATGCCCTGATTGATCTGGCCGGGCAAAGCGGCAGTGCGGACACCAAGTGGTTCGATTTGATGAGCCTGCCGCCGCTGCGCAGTATGATGGAAACGGCACTTGGCCTGCCGTCCAGCTTCGCCCAGTTGGACATCGACCGGCAACTTGAGGTGTTCAAAGACAGGCTGTCCGGTGTGACCGGGTCAGATGATCTGTCTCAGTTTACGGATGAGGCGGCGGTGGCGCAGCTAACGGATCGGTATCTTGCCCGCAGCCAGATTGCACAGTTGCAGAGCACGATTTCACCTGCTCAGACCGCGCTGATCCTGCTGGGGGCGTGATGGAAAATACGGGTTGGCGCTCTCCTGATCGCTACACCGGTCGTCAGCCGCTCAAAACCGCATCTGCTGAGGTTCGGAGGGCGAAGGAAGTGACCGGCAGGGACACGTTGTGCAGTTTGACATCCCCCAGCGGCACCGCGTTGGCGCAGGCTGGCTGAATATCGGCCGAGACGACAATACGGTGGCCGACCTTTTTGCCATATTCTCCCAATCGGGCTGCCACGTTTGCGGCTTGTCCGATGACGGTGAAATCCAGCCGTTCGCGTGATCCGACATTGCCATAGGTGACACGCCCATAGGCGACGCCGATCGAACAATCACAATGGATGTCAGACCCGGACTGGCGCAGCTCGCCCAGTTTTTCGACGATCTCGATGGCGGAACGCTGGGCATTCCAGCGCGCTGAATCCGTGTCGTCGCTGGCCGGGAACACCGCCAGTACAGCGTCGCCGATGAACTTTAGAACCTCGCCACCATTGTCATGCACGATGCCGGACACGGTCTCAAAAAACTCGTTCAGCAGGTTGATATAGGCGGCGCGGCCGAGTTGTTCTTCCAAACTGGTGGAATTGCGCAGGTCGCAGAACATGATCGCGGCGTCGATCTCATCGCCGTCCCCGCGCCGGATTTCGCCGCCCAGAACGCGCGCACCGGAGCGTTTGCCCACATAGGTTTCCAACAACACCTGCGCGTTTTCACGCTGCATGAAGACCTCGTAAAACCGGGCAATGACCGAGGAGCATTCGAACACCAGCCCCAGATTTTCGGTGGTGAACCCGTCCGGGTGGTCGCAGGTCAGGGTCAGAACGTTGGTCCGCCCATCCGAGAACGGCAGCGGCATGGCGACGTAATCGGTTGCCCCCTTGGCGCGCAAATCCTCCATAATCGGAAAGCTGTTTTGCGGGTTTTCGTCGTTCAGCCGCTGACGCACCCCGCCCAGCCCGTTCGACACGTGGCGCAGGGGGCTGTTGATATAGGCCGGGTGGTCGTGGATCTCATAGGTGGGCACATTGGTCGAAATCTCGGCCTCGCCCTTTTCCCAGATATAGTGTTTGCCCGCGATCAGCGGATGCAGCGACCAGGCCAGAATGCTGAGCCGCTGGATGGCGATGCCGTGTTCCAGCATCTTTTCAGCCAGGGCTTTGGTAAAGGCTTCGGGGGTCTGGTTCTCGGACGCGCCGCGCATCAGCCAGTCGATCAGAGGGCCGCTGATATTGCCATCCTCGGGGTCGCGCAGGCTGTTCTTGCCCAGATCGATCCGCGTATAGGCGTCGGGCATAAAGCCAATGTGGCCCTGAATGGCAGTGCTTTCGGGCAAGGCGTCTTCATACGCCCAGACGGAATTGGCCAGCCGCTGACCATCCAGAATGACATCGTGATAGGTCGCGGTGCCTTTGAAGGGGCAGAAGGTCTGCAATTCGGTTTCGTCGCCAAGATCGATGCAGACATCATCCCGCGGGATATAGATCGTGGCCGGCAGCCGCGTTTCGTACATGACCTTGGCGTTGGTGCTTGCGGCCAACAGGGTGTCGTCGCGGTAGATCGCAACCCGCCCGGTCAGCTCTTCGACCGAGATGCCGTAACCTTTGGTCTTTGGGGTGGTGTGCACATTCATCATCAGACTCCCTGACGCGAGTCTTTATAGGATGGGGCTTTGACCGTCGCATTCCAAGGGGTGTCACCGGCATTTTACCGCACGTGTCCTGTGCGGCGCGATCGGATCAGACCATCTGAATCACATCCTTTTCGATCGACAGCATATAGCCCTTTTTGGCGATGTTCTTGACCAGCAGTTCGCTGACCATCTGGTTGCCAAGGGCATCGCGCAGCCGTTTGATCCGGGTGGCGCCTGCGGCCTCGTCACAATCGGCGGCGTCCTTGCCGGAAATCATCGCCTCGATCTGCACGCCCGAGAGGACCTCGTCATCCAGACGGGATTCGGCCAGCACCGACAGGGTTTCCATCGCCGCCGGGGTCAGTTTGAAATCCATGTTGTTCAGGTAGACGGTGTTTTCCTCGCGGCTGATCAGCAGAGAGGTCACCTGAATCCCGGTGCGTTCGATCTGGGCCATCCGCCGGTTCAGCATCACTAGCATCACCAGAAAGACCAGCGCGGTCACCAGCATGGCGCTGGCAAAGACCAGCAGCACGAAAATCACCATGCGATAGCTGGACAGCGTGTCGGCAAAGGCCGTGCCGGATTGCGCCAGAATCTCGAGCAGGCGGATTTCCGTCTGCGAGGTCAGGTCGCTTTCAATGAACAGCCGCTCGACCCGCGCGTTGAAGGCATTGGCGTCGGGCAGGGTCCAGAACAGAAAGATCGCCGCCGTAATCAGAATCAACACGATCGCCGCGATGCCCGCGCCGACCAGTCTGACACCGGACCGGCGGGCCTCAGTAACGGAGATAGAATTGTCCGGCATTGGCCTTCCTTTTATCCAACCCTTCCGGTCCGAACACGGACATGACGTTCAGCAGGGTCCAGCCCGCGCCCTTGAGGCGCTGGGCGACTTCACGTTTTGCCTGCCCCTTGTCGCAGGCCGATACCTGCATCACGCCATAGTGCAGGCGCAGCGGATTGTCCTGTTTGGCCTTGTAATCCGCATAGCAATCGGCCGCCGCAGCGGCAGAGCCAAGCGATATCAGGGCCAGCAGGGCCAGAGAAGAGAGGATCTGTTTCATAGGCCGCATCCTGCGCATGGGTTGCCACGATATTCAATAACCCAAGGGGTTTGGCAGGGCTGATATCGGATAACACGGGGCCGTTATTGCTTGTCTGGACAGCAAGCACCCAGTGTCAGGGCATCGAACACACGGCCCGCCTCCGGGCCCCCTGAGACTTCTGAAGGACAAGCACCATGCATAAGAAATTCATCGCCCTGATCGTGGCCTCTGCGGTTGCCATCACCGGAATTTCGGCGTCGCAGGCGCGGGCGGCCGATGTCGAAGATATCCTTGGTGGCTTGGCAGCCATCGCACTGCTGGGCGTCGCGGTGAAGCATTTGAACGACGAAAACAAGAAGAAGACCGTTACGCAAAACTACAATCACATATATAAGGCGCCCCAGGACCACGTGTACACAAAGCCAAAGCACAGGCCGCATCACGTACGCCCACTGCCGGAACGGGTTGCGCGCTATAGCCTGCCGCAACGATGCTTGCGCACCTTCCGTGGGTTCTCGCCCGATCAGCCGCTGTTGGGCAGGAACTGCCTGAGCAAGCATTACAAATACAGCAATAGCCTGCCGGACCAGTGCAAGGTCAGGTTCTGGAATGGCAAAAAGGTCAAGCGGGCGTACCACCTTGGCTGCCTGAGCCAGAAAGGATACCGCGTAAGTTACAAGTAACGGTTTTCGAGCAGGAGCGGCGCCGCAGAAGTGCCGTGCAGGGAGAGGGTGGCGCAAGCTGCCCTCTCTTTTTTCTTGCGGTGGGCGGTGAAACGCGGTTTTCCGGGGGTATGACGAAACCGGATTATGACATTGAGAAAGCCGCCGCAGCGCAAGGATATCTGCGCATCGCGGGCGTGGATGAGGTGGGCCGCGGGCCGCTGGCCGGGCCGGTGGTTGCGGCGGCGGTGGTTCTGAACCCCAAAGACATTCCCCAAGGGTTGAATGATTCCAAGAAGCTGACCGCCAAACGCCGCGCCGCGCTGGAGGCCGCCCTGCGCGACCGGGCCGAGGTCGCGGTGGCCGAGGCCTCGGTGGCCGAGATCGACGAACACAATATCTTGCGCGCCTCGCATCTGGCGATGGAACGCGCGGTGGCGGCACTCGACCCGCCGCCGGATTACCTGCTGATCGACGGAAACATGATTCCGCGCGGGTTGACGATCCCGGCGCAGGCGGTGGTGAAAGGTGATGCGCATTCGGTGTCGATTGCGGCGGCGTCGATCATCGCCAAAAACTGGCGCGATCAACTGATGGTGGATTTGGCGCAACAGCATCCCGGCTACGGCTGGGAGACAAACGCGGGTTATCCGTCGAAACAACATCGCGAAGCCCTGCAAAATCTTGGGGTGACCCCACACCATAGACGTTCGTTCAAGCCGGTACACAATATCTTGTATCAAGAGTAAATCGTAACCTGCTGATTCAAAAAAGAAATTGACGGCGAATCGTCTTTGACTCATCCTTGTCTCAACCAAATGAGCGCAAAAGCGCCGTGGATACTTGAGGCAGTAAAATGACAACAACCACCAAAAAGGGCGCAAAAGCGCTCCCTTTAAACACGATTCTATCCGGGGACTGCATCGAAGTGATGAACAGTCTGCCCGAGGCGTCGGTGGACCTGATCTTTGCGGATCCGCCCTATAATCTGCAGCTGAAAGGCCAGTTGCATCGCCCAGACAACAGCCAGGTAGACGCGGTCGACGATCACTGGGATCAGTTTTCCAGCTTTGGCGCCTATGACCAGTTCACCCGCGAGTGGCTGAAGGCGGCGCATCGTTTGCTCAAGCCGAATGGCGCGATCTGGGTGATCGGCTCGTACCACAACATCTTCCGCGTGGGTTCGGCCCTGCAGGATGCGGGGTACTGGATTTTGAACGACGTTGTCTGGCGCAAGTCGAACCCGATGCCGAATTTCCGCGGCAAACGCTTCACCAACGCGCATGAGACGATGATCTGGGCGTCGAAACGCGAAGGCGCGAAATACACGTTCAATTACGAGGCTTTGAAAGCGCTGAACGAAGGCGTGCAGATGCGCAGCGACTGGGTGCTGCCGATCTGCACCGGGCATGAGCGTCTCAAGGACGAAAACGGCGACAAGGCGCATCCGACACAGAAACCGGAATCGCTGTTGCACCGTGTCCTGATCGGCTCGACCAATCCGGGCGATGTGATCCTCGATCCGTTCTTTGGCACCGGAACCACAGGCGCTGTCGCCAAGATGCTGGGCCGCGAATTCATCGGCATCGAGCGCGAGGAAAACTATCGCAAGGTGGCCGAAAAGCGCATCGCGAAGGTGCGCAAATTCGACCGCGAGGCGCTGGAGGTCAGCGCCAGCAAACGCGCCGAGCCGCGCGTACCCTTCGGTCAGCTGGTTGAACGCGGGATGCTGCGCCCGGGCGAGGAGCTGTATTCGATGAACCAGCGCCACAAGGCCAAGGTTCGCGCCGACGGCACGCTGGTCGGGCAAAACGTCAAAGGCTCGATCCATCAGGTGGGTGCGCATCTGGAAAACGCGCCGTCCTGCAACGGCTGGACCTACTGGTGTTTCAAACGCGACGGCAAGACGGTGCCGATCGACGTTCTGCGTCAGCAGATCCGGGCCGAGATGAACTGATTTCACAAATACCGCCGGTGCCTGTGGCCTGACACAAGGCACTACGCCTTGCCCCGCCGACCTCGGCGGGGTCTTTTGTTTTCCAGGTGTCTGGTGTCAAAACACGCCTCCTGTATCCTTCGGCGCAGTGAAGGAGCCCCAGCGATGTCGGATACCACAGCCAGCCCATCCCGATTTGACCGGTTCTTTGTGACCCGCCCGGATCACTACGATCTTGACAACAAATACACCGAAGCCGCGCTTGAACGTCACAAACGCGAAGGGTTGGAACTTGCCGTCCGTGCCCGCTGGATCGCGATGGGACTGACTGCGGTTCTGCTGATTTTCCTCAACCCGCAATGGGAGGTGATGTGGTACCATTTCATCCTGTTGCTGATCTGCGCTAATGGCTGGTTGATCCGGCGTGCGGGCCGTGTGGGGCAGTCGCGGGCCGAATTGCTGCTGATTTTCGCGGATCTTCTGATCATGACGTTGGGAATGATTGTTCCCAACCCGTTCAGCGACGATGTGCGGCCGCTGGCGATGCAATACCGGTTCGATAATTTTCAGTATTTCTTCATCATTCTTGCGGCCGGAACGCTTGCCTATTCCTGGCGCACCGTGATTGCGATGGGATCATGGACGGCGGCGATGTGGACCGTAGGTTGGATCATCGCCTGGTGGATTGCGACGCCGATGCCCGGTCTCAGCGAGCGTGTGGCTGAGGCGTTGGCAGGCTATCCGGATGTGGCCGAGCTGTTGGACCCCAACAGCTTTCGGCCTCAGTTGCGGGTTCAGCAGATTGTCGTGTTCATGATGGTGGCGGTCACGTTGGGTGTGTCGATGCGGCGGCTCAACCGGTTGCTGATGACGAATGCCGGTCTGGAACGCGAGAGGGCAAACCTGTCGCGGTATTTTTCGCCGAACGTGGTGGACGAGCTGAGCCAGAATGACGAGCCGCTCAAGCAGGTGCGCAAAGAGAACATTGCGGTTCTGTTCATCGATATCGTCGGGTTCACCAAATATGCCGCCGGGCGCGATCCTTACGAGGTGATTGAGGTTCTGCGCGGCTTCCATGCCCGGATGGAGGCAGAGGTGTTTCGGCATCATGGGACGCTGGACAAATATCTGGGTGACGGGCTGATGGCGACCTTTGGAACGCCGGTGCCGACGCCCTTGGATGCCAGCAATGCGGTGGCCTGTGCCCGGGCAATGGTTGCGGTGATCGACCGGTGGAACATCGAGCGCCGCCGGGCTGGAGAGCCCGAAATCCGTGTCGGGATCGGTGTGCACTACGGCGCTGTTGTCTTGGGTGATATCGGGGCCAACCGGCTGGAATTTGCGGTGATCGGGGATGCGGTGAACGTGGCCGCCAAGCTGGAGGCGCTGACCCGGGAGTTTCAGGCGAGGGTCGTCATCAGCGATGCGGTGCGGGGGCAATTGCTGGAGGAAGGCACAAACGCGCCGGAGTCGATGACGGGATTCGAGAAACACGAACACCACACGGTCCGGGGGGTAGAGGCCCCGATGGACGTGTGGGTGATGAAAGGGTAGGTGCTCCCGCCGATCTGCCCTGCATCAAAGATGCAAGGCGGATCGTTGGGCCGGGCAGCGCGCTGGCGCGCGCTGCGGTCACGGCTGAGGTGAGGGGTTCTCTGCGCGGTTGTAGGGCGCCCAGTCGGTGACTTCGGGGTAGTATTGGCGGCGCCAGGCGCGGACGCGGGGGTTCATGACCCGGCGCCAGAGCGGCGGGATCATCGCGGCAACCGTCATCACCGGATACCCATAGGGCAGTTGCGGTGCGGCGTCCTCGGAATGGTGCTGCAGCAGCGGAAATCGCCGGTTGGGTTTGTAATGGTGGTCCGAGTGGCGCTGCAGGTTGATCAGCAGCCAGTTCGAGGCCTTTTGCGAGGCGTTCCACGAGTGGCGCGGCAGGACGTGTTCATATTTCCCCTCGCCCAGATGTTTGCGGGTCAGGCCATAATGTTCGACGTAGTTGACCAGTTCCAGCTGCCAGATGGCCGTGCCCGCCTGGATCAGGAACAGGGCGAGGCCGGCCAGGCCTCCGATTGCAAAGGCAAGGGCAAGCATCGCCGTTTGCAGGGCCCAATAGCGCCAGAAGGGGTTGGAGCGGTCGGTCCAGGGGCGGTCCTTGCGGGCCAGTTTTTCGCGCTCGGCCCGGAAGGCGGAAACAAGGCATTGTTTCAGGACGCGCGGGTAGAAGCGATGGAAGCCTTCGTTATAGCGCGCGGTGACCGGATCGCGCGGGGTGCCGACATAGCGGTGATGAACCAGCAGGTGTTCCGAGCGGAAATGCGAATACAGCACCATCGCCAGAAGGATATCGCCGAGCCAACGCTCGAACCGGCCTCTTTGGTGCATCAGTTCGTGGCTGTAGTTGATCCCGATGGTGCCGGAAATGGTGCCCATGCCGAAGAACAATCCGATCGTGGCTGGTGTCGACAGATGGTCGGTATGGGTGGCGTACCAGATCAGCCCGTAGAGGGTCAGGAATTGCACCGGAACCCAGGCCTTGGTCAGCAGGATATACCAGCGCAGCACGGTGTCTGGCGTGTCAGGGTCGGCGTTGCTCAGCTCCAGCCCGGTCAGACGGTCCAGAATGGCAAAGGCCCACCATGTCGACATCGGGACAAGCAGCACCCACCAGCTGCCAACTGTCGCCGTGGTCCAGATCACCGGGATCAGCAGGAACGAGATCCAGAAGGGCAGTGCCGATTGCCAGCGGGACAAGGACTGGGATGCGGTCATGGGAGGGCTCCGAACGATTGCGCATAGACTAGTCACAGTCCATTGGCGTGCACAACGGACTATCGGTCGCGCCAGAGATCGTGCGCCTTGCGCATCACCGTGGGCAGGTCGCCCGGGCGGAAGGCATGTTTTTCCAGTACAATCAGGCCATCGGGCGCGCTTTCGGCAGGCAGCGGAGCCGTCCAGATGCGCAGGATCAGGTGGAAATGTGTGAACGTGTGTCGCACCTCTCCGGTCAGCATTTGCCAACCCGCCTCGAACGGCGGCGATTCATCCGGCGCGTCCGACCAGTCCGAGCCCGGCCAGCCCAGCATTCCGCCCAGTAGCCCCTTGTCGGGGCGGCGCTCCAGCAGAAGTGCACCGTTGTCGCTTTGGGCGATATAAACATGGCCGTATCGCGTGGGTTTCGGCTTTTTTGGTGTCTTGCGTGGCAGGTCGGGCTGCGTTCCGGCTGCGCGGGCCTGACAGGGGTCGCGCAGGGGGCAGATTCCGCAGGCCGGAGATTTCGGTGTGCAGATCGTGGCGCCCAGATCCATCACCGCCTGCGCATAATCTCCGGGCCGCGTGTCCGGCGTCAGCGCGGCGGCCTTGTCCTTGAGCAAGGGTTTCGAACCGGGCAGGGGGTCGTGAATGTCGTAAAGGCGGGCCATGACCCGTTCGACGTTACCGTCCAGCACCGTCTCGGGTTGGTCGAAGGCGATGGCTGATATGGCGGCGGCGGTATAGGGGCCGATGCCGGGCAGTTTTAGCAGGGCCTCGTAAGTGTCGGGGAAAGTACCGCCATGGTCATCAGCGACAACCCGCGCGCATTTCAGCAGGTTGCGGGCGCGGGCGTAGTAGCCCAGCCCGGCCCATTCACCCATGACCTGATCATCGGGCGCGGCGGCCAGGGCCTGAACCGTCGGCCAGCGCGATGTGAACCGCATGAAATAGTCGCGCACAGCGGCCACGGTTGTCTGTTGCAGCATCACCTCGGACAGCCAGACGCGATAGGGATCCGGCACCACCCCTGCGGCCCGATCCGCAGGCCCGACACGCCAGGGCATTTCACGGGCGTGGCGGTCGTACCAGTCCAGCAGAGCACCGCTCAGGCCTTGTTGAATAGAGTCACGCAAGTTTTATCTATCTCCCTGTCGGGTTTCGCTGGCGCCCGGTGTCACGCCCTTTACAATAGCGGCGCAGGAGTTGGAAACCAGATGCAGCGCAGACGTTCTTCGACCCGCGGGTTCAAACGCACCGCGACATTGCTGAACGGACAGATTCGGCGCGCCGGGGAAAGCCGGGGCTTTGCCGTATCGCGCCTGCTGACCCACTGGGCCGAGATCGTGGGCCAGGACCTGGCTTCGATCGCGCGCCCCGTAAAGGTGGGCTATGGCAGGGAAGGGATCGGCGCGACGCTGACCGTTCTGACCACCGGCCCGCAGGCCCCGATGCTTGAGATGCAAAAGGAACAACTGCGCGGCAAGGTGAACGCGGTTTATGGCTATAACGCCATCAGCCGTGTGCGCATCACCCAGACCGCTCCGACAGGATTTGCCGAGGGGCAGGCCAGTTTCGATCACAAACCGAAACCGGCGAAACCCAAGATTGACCCAGAGATCGAGGCCGAGGCAGGCCGGACCGCACGCGACGTTCACGACGGTGATCTGCGCGCGGCCCTTGAACGTCTGGGCCGCAATGTTTTATCCAAGCAAAAACGCTGAGAAAGGGCTGAGAAATGAGCCGTATCGCAACTGGAATCTGCGCGGCGGTCGCCATCGCCGCAGGCGGCTATTGGCTGTCGCTGTCAAATTCCTCTCCGTCTTATCCGCTGATCGGTAGTGCCGAGGCGCAAGAGGCTGATCTGGACACCTCGACCATTGTCGAGATGGTGCAGGGCGCCGAGGATGCACCGGTCGAGATCATCGAATATGCCTCCTACACCTGCCCGCATTGCGCCACCTTCCATCAGGGCGCCTACAAGCAGATGAAGAAGGATTTCATCGACACCGGCAAGGTCAAGTTCATCTACCGCGAGGTGTATTTCGACCGCTACGGCCTGTGGGCCTCGATGGTGGCGCGCTGTGGCGGCCCCGAAAAGTTCTTTGGCATTTCCGACCTGATCTTTGAAGGCCAGTCCGAATGGGTCAAAGCCGGCGGTCCGGCCGAGATCGTGGAAGAGCTGCGCAAGATCGGCCGTCTGGCCGGTATCGACAACGATCAGCTTGAGGCCTGCTTGCAGGACGGTACCCGCGCCCAGACACTGGTGGCCTGGTATCAGGAGAACGCCGAGCGTGACGGCATTCAGGCAACCCCATCCTTCATCGTGAACGGCAAGAAGGTCGACAACATGTCCTATGCCGATTTCAAGACGCTGATCGAAGCAGAGCTGGGTAGCTAACTGGCTTATGCGACCGGCTCAATCCGGGCCGGTCGCCTTTCACGGCGACGGGGCAATTTGCTTCAGCATCTGCCGGACCTTGTCGGCCTCATCCACGTTCAGACGAACAGGTAGCGTCACGACTTTGCTGCGGAACGCGGCGGGCAGGCGCACGGCATCTTTTTCCGTTGTCACCATCTGCGCGCCCAATAGCCGGGCTTCGTTTTCCAGTCGCGTCATCAGCGCCGGTGTCAGCGGCTGATGATCGTCCAACGCCTCGGCCCGCAGCAGTTTCGCGCCTTGCTGGCGGAGGGTGCGAAAGAATTTTTCAGGGTACCCGATGCCTGCAAAGGCCAGAACGGGCGTGTCAGTCCAATCCATACCGGTCTGCAAGGGTGCGACCTCACCGGTGACATGGGGCACCTTCAGGGCCGCGCTCCAACGATCTGCGAACTGCGCCTGAGACGCCGCATCCCCCAGTGACAGCACCAGATCGGCGCGTTGCAATCCAACATCGACGGGTTCACGCAAGGGGCCAGCGGGCAGGCACAGGCCATTGCCAAAACCGCGCGCCGCATCCACCGCGATGACCGAGAAATCCTTGACGACCGAGGGGTTCTGAAACCCGTCATCCAGTACAATCACCGTGGCCCCGGCCTCGGCGGCGGCACGGGCTCCGGCGGCACGGTCCTTGGCCACCCAGACCTCGGCAAAGGCGGCCAGCAGCAGTGGCTCGTCCCCGACCTGCGCGGCGCTGTGCTTGGCAGGATCAACGCGCACCGGGCCTTCCAGTGACCCGCCATGGCCGCGCGTCACCACATGGGTTGTGTGCCAGGCGTCGCGCAGCTGTTCGATCACCCAGATCACGGTCGGGGTCTTGCCGGTTCCACCCGCGTTCAGGTTGCCGATGCAGATCACCGGTACGCCCGGTTTGACACCGGGGCCCGAGGCCACCCGGCGCGCGGTTGCGGCCGCATAGATACGCCCCAGCGGTGCCAGCAATCTGGCGCGCAGGTCCAGCCCATCAGGGGCGGTGTTCCAGAAATCAGGTGCCCGCATCATCTGTCCCCCGTTGATCCAGACAGTCTTGCACCATGTCGATCAGCTGATCCGTCTGTGGTGCGCCCTCGGATACGATCTGCCACCCCGCCAGCGCCATGTCCGCAGCGCGATCCGGCGACAGCATCTCGACCACGGCGTCGCCCAGTTCGGTTGCGGTTTTGACCCTGCGCGCGGCGTCGGCGCGATCCAGCTGATCGTATATCTGCTGATGGCGATGCACAAACGGCCCGTGGATGATAGACGAACCGAGCGCTGCGGCAACAAGCGGATCGTGTCCACCCGCGCCGCGTTCCAGCGAACTGCCCATGAACGTGACGGGTGAAATCCGGTGCCACAGGCCCAGGTCCTCGGGTTCGGCCGACAGGATGACCTGCGTGGTGTCTTCGACCTGCCCGTCGGTGTCCCAGTTGGCACAACGCAGGTCCATCGACTCAAGGCGCCGGTGCAAGGGCTCGGCCTCGGCCGTGTCCGCGACATGCAGCACCAGCGTCAGCCGGGGCAGGATTCGCAGCGCCTGACGATGGGCGCTGAGGACCGAGATGAACTCTTTGTCCAGCACGCAGGCGGCCAGCCAGACCAGTCGACCCGCCAGGGCATGAGTGGTTTCGATCAACTCGTCTTCGGGCCAGGGCTTCGGGTTCGGGCTGACATGCAGAGGCGGAGATTCACGGACCTTGCTCGATGCAACGCCAAGGCGACGGATCGTGCGGGCGGTCTCGGATGTCTTGGTCAGGATCGATTGGAAACAGTCCAGCGTATAGCGGGTGATATCGGGTAGCCATCGCGCTCCGCGTGCAATCTTGATGTCGATCTGCGCCTCGATCAGGATCAGGGGAATGCCGCGTTCCTCGGCGCGGGTGATCACGTTGGGCATCAGCCCGCCCCCGACCCAGAGGCCGATATCGGGGCGCCAGTGATCCAGAAACGTCCGCGCCGCACCGGTCTGTTCCAGGGGCAGGTTCACCAGCGGGTAATCTCCCTGATCCCAGCGCCGCAGATCGGCCTCGGGCGGGGCCGTCAGCAACACGTTCAGGGACGGGCGGGCCTGTTGCAGCCGGCGGCAGAAATCGGTCACCACGCGTTGACGGTGCTGGGTGCTGATATGCACCCAGATCAGCTCGCCCTCGGGGCGGGGCACGTTGGGCTGACCGACCGTGTTGGGCACGCCCCAGGACAGCACCCGATACGCCGCAAGGCTGAGAGAGCGCGGCTTGCTCATGGGTGGATACCGGTGCTGTCCGGGTCAAGCCGTGCGCGCAGGGCATCGTGCAGCGCCGGACCCGCCGCGATCACGCCGTTCAGGCGCGGATGGGCGTTGTTGAACCGCAAGGGCTGGCCATTACGGTCCGAACAGGTGCCGCCCGCCTCGCGGATGATCAGATCTCCGGCGGCGATATCCCATTCCCAGCTGGGTCTGAGCGTCAGCATCCCGTCAAACCGCCCCTGGCCAACAACGGCCATGCGATAGGCCAGTGAGGGACGGTAGACCCGTTGGAATTCGGGTACCTGACCATGCAACCAATGGCGCGGGTCCAGATTGGGTCTGGCGGCCAAAATCTCGGCGGTTTCCATGTCCGAGGCCCCGGACACCCGGATCGCCGCACCGTTCAGCGTCGCGCCTTCGCCTTTGGCGGCGGCAAAGAGCAGGTCGCGTTGCGGCAGGTAAATCACTGCGGCAGTGACTTCGCCCTCTTTGGCGACGGCAAGCGAATGCGCCCATGTACGGGAGCCTTCGGCAAAGCTGCGGGTGCCGTCAATCGGATCGATGATGAACACGCGGTCGCGGGTCAGCCGGGCGGTGGAATCCTCGGTCTCTTCGCTCAGCCAGCCATAGCCGGGCCGGGCCGAGGGCAAGCGCTGTTCCAGCATGGCGTTGACGGCCAGATCGGCCTCGGTCACCGGGCCTGCCCCATCGGGTTTGTCCCAGCGCTGCGCCGTGGTGCCCGAGTATCGGGTGGCGATTTTTCCGGCCTCTAACGCCGCGTCAATCAGAAGGGGCAGGTCAGTTGCCGGCAAGTGTCATTCCTTCGATCAGCACCGAAGGCACCACCCGCGACAGGTAGGGCCGCGCATCGTTTGCCGGGATGATCCGTTTCAGCATGTCGCGCAGATTGCCCGCGATGGTGCATTCATTGACCGGGTGGGTGATCTCTCCGTTTTCCACCCAGAACCCCGAGGCGCCGCGCGAATAGTCACCCGTGTTGGGGTTGATGGTGGACCCGATCATTGACGTCACCAGCAGCCCTGTACCCATGTCTCGCAGCAGGTCCTCGCGGCTTTGGGTGCCCTGCGTCAGACTCAGGTTCCAGTTGCTGGGCGAAGGCGGCCCGGACACGCCGCGCGCCGCGTTGCCGGTTGATGTCATGTCCAGCTTGCGTGCGCTGGCCAGGTCCAGGGTCCAGCCGGTCAGAACGCCGTTTTCGACAATAGCACGCCGCCGCGTCGCCAGCCCTTCAGCATCGAAAGGACGCGAGCCTGCGATACGCGGGCGGTGCGGGTCTTCGATCAGCGACAGATGCTCGGGCAGCACCTGTTCGCCCAGAGAATCCTTCAGCCACGAGGCACCCCGCGCAATGGCGGCGCCGTTGCTGGCCGCCAGCAGGTGACCGATCAGCGAGGATGAAATGCGCTCGTCAAACAGGACCGGAAAGGTGCCGGTCGCGGGCTTTTGCGCGCCTATCAGGGACACGGCGCGTTCGCCTGCGGTAAGGCCGATCTCGGCAGGGTTGCGCAGGTCGCTTTGGAAGGTGCGGCTGTCACCGTCATAGTCACGCTCCATCCCGGTGCCTTCGCCCGAGATCGCCACGCAAGAGGTCGAGCGGCTGCTGCGGGCATAGCCGCCGGAAAACCCGTTGGTCGCCGCCAGATGCACGCGATGGGTGCCATAACCCGCCGCCGCGTCAGAGACCTTTGACACCCCCTGAACCGCCAGTGCTGCGGCTTCGGCCTCCAGCGCGTCGCGCATCAAGTTTTCGGCCGCCGGTTCCGGGGTCGGGTCGAACAGTTCCAACGCGGGCAAGTCCCAGCTGCTTGCCAGTTGCTCTGCATCGGCCAGACCGGTGAACGGGTCCTCGGGCGCTTCACGCGCCATAGCCACGGCGCGTTCGGCCATCGCGGTCAGGGTCTCAGGCCGGCTGTCCGAGCTGGACACGATGGCCTGCCGCTGGCCCAGGAACACCCGCAGGCCCAAATCGGTGCCTTCCGAGCGTTCGGCATGTTCCAGCGCGCCGCCCCGTACCTCGACCGAGACCGAAGAGCCGTCGATCACGATGGTATCCGCCGCATCCGCCCCGGCTGTGCGGGCCGCATCCAGCAGGGATTGGCTGATCTCTTCAGGTGTTCGGGTCATGCGGCCTCCGGTCTTTATGCATTGGACCTAGCCTTGGACCGTCCGACCCGCAAGACCTGCGACTGTTTTGTCTTTGTCGCACACACGCTGCAGAGGTAAAATAATTCCCGATTTCCAATCAATCCTGCTGCGGTGGCGACAGCCTTGATCTAAAAGGTCCTGCAAGGCGATAACGTTAAAGCTGATTAACGGGGCACACGGGCAGGATACTTCATGAGTGACTTTCACGAACTGCGGGGCGTCAAGCTTCCGGATGATCCGAGTATCATCACGCCACAGGTCAAACGGGCCATTCTGGCGGGGCGCTATGAAAAGGACGAAGTCGAAGGCCTTCCCAAGTTTATTGAACAAGACGATCGCGTGGTCGAACTCGGTGCCGGGATTGGTTTTATCTCATCTTTTCTTGCCACACAGCTGGGTGTTCGATCCGTGATGTGTGTGGAGGCGAACCCAAGCCTGTGCGAGTTCATAGCGCGGGCCCATGCAGCAAACGGGATTTCAAACGTCGACGTGCTGAATGCGGTTGCCCTGAGCGATTCCCAGAGCCCGGGCACCTCTACCTTCTACGTTCGAGAGCCCTTCTGGTCTTCGTCCCTGGATCCCAAGCCGGATTATGTCAAAGAGGTCAGTGTGCCCGAGCGGTACCTGTCGGAAATACTGGACGAGTTTGATGCCAACGTTCTGATCGTCGATATCGAAGGTGGCGAGAAAAACCTGTTCGACGGGGCCAATCTGGCGCGGGTTCAGAAAGTCTACCTTGAAGTCCACACGCGCAAAATCGGCCTTCGCGGGATAAAAGCCTGTTTCGATCATTTGTCGGCGCTGGGATTTGCCTATGATCAACGTGTCAGCAGGGGCGGGTCTGTTCTGTTCCGCCGCATTGGCCGCCGATAGGTCTGTTTGTCGGGAAGGCAGTCAAACCGCCTTCCCGATCGATTTTATTTGATGCGCTGACCATTGGCCAGAATCTGGCCGTCTTCGGTGAATTCGATTTTCGAATTCAGCGTGTCGGGCTCATCCCCCGGAACCGCCATCAGGCCCATCATCATCCGGGCACCCATCGCGTCGCTTTCCTGAAGCAGGCCCATGCCGATCAGTTTGTCGATCAGCGCATTGGCCCCCACCAGTTGCAGGTTCGCCACGCCCGAAGGTGCAGGCATTCCGTCAAACTCTTCGGTATTTGAATTGTCGAAGGTAAAGTCCGCGTCACCGGTCAGTTTCGCACCAACCAGCGATACCAGCAATTCGTTGATCTTCAGCGAGTTCAGCTCACCCGGCGCGTCACCGGATTCCTCCATCGCCTCGATCGAGGCCGGATCGAAGAAGTTGGTCAGGATCTTGGCCGTGCCGGTGGTGTCTAGTGCAATGGTGGCGGGGTCGCGCGGCAGCGCTCCGGCCGGGTCGAAAATGCTCCACAACACGTCCGACATGGTGAAGTCCGTCAGGTTCAAGGCGAACCCAAAGGGCTGCTCTTCCTCGGATTGCTTCAGTGGGAACTCGAAGCTCACACCGGTCTTGGCCATCGCGATTTCAATCGGGAACGGCAGGTCGGCCGTGGTCACCGCCAGTTTTGCGTTGTTCTGTTCGATGTCATAGGCCAGGCGCTGTTCGTCCAGACTGGCGCCGAACCGCCCGCCCTGGGATTCGCTGCCCATCGAGAACGCCTGACCTTCGCTGGTCCCGTCAATGGCGGTGTTGCCCGAGCCATAGGTGAACAGGCCCGAGAACGAGGTGTCGCCCTGGAAAAAGCTTGCCGGGTCCGAGCCATCGAAATCAGACGGGATCACGCTGAGGCCTTCAAAGGTCAGTGTGTCCATCGATCCGACGATCTTGCCGTCATCCGATCCTTCGGGGTCATTGAACACCAGGTCATAGGTCAGGCCATCGGCGGTGAATTTCTGATCGACCTTGCGGTTTTCGCCGATTTTCATCTGCGAACTGCCTGCAAGGTTGCTCAGTTCGAAATCCATATCCAGAAGGTCTTCGGGCGCGGATTCCCCGTCAACTGTCAGGCCGCCCAGTTTCACGCCCAGGGTGGGTGCGGAATAGTCATAGGTCATGTCGTCCGGATCGCCCGAAACAAGCATTTCCAGCCCGGTGTGATAATATTCGATGTCGACGGCAAACGCCTCGCCCTCTTCTTCACCCGTTACGGTCATGGGGAAGTTTTCGGGCAGGCCGATGCTGACCGTACCGTCGCCGTTTTCGGTCAGGGTCATTTGCGGCACGGTGACCTGGAATGCACCGTCGCTGTCCGGCACCGTCATGGCCACGTTCATATCCGAGATGGTGGTCACATTGCCCGATACGGACTGTTCGGCCGAAACCGCGTACCCCATCTGGGTCAGATAGGCCTGCCAGTCATCCCAGACCTGCTGTGCGGTGACATCGGCAAGCGCCCCTTGGGTGACAACGGCATAAGCCAGGACTGCGCCGCAGCTGCGGCGAACGAAAACGGACATTTGAGAACCCTTCTTGATCAATTTTGCGGGCATCGTCGTGTCTGTGGCGCCGGGCGTCAAGGGGCAAGGGCTGGACCCGTTCCCCGTTGGCGCGGTACAGATTCACACAATCTCAAAACTACGGAGCTACAGAGGTCACATGCAGGGGAAAACCGTACTGATAACAGGGGCCAGCCGCGGCATCGGGGCCGAAGCAGGGCGCGTATTTGCCGCAGCCGGTGCCAATGTCGCTTTGGTCGCACGCAATCGTGATCAGATCGGGGCGCTGGCCGATGCGCTGGGCGAAAACGCCATCGCGCTGCAATGCGATGTCAGCGATTTCGCACAAGTCGAACAGGCGGTTGCCGATTGCGTCGACCGGTTCGGCGGGCTGGACGTTCTGATCGGAAATGCAGGCGTCATTGATCCGATCTTCCATCTGTCCAGTGCCGATGTCGCGGCGTGGGGCGCGGCCATCGACATCAACCTCAAAGGTGTTTTCTACGGAATGCGCGCGGCCCTGCCCGTCATGCGCGCCGCAGGCGGGGGCACGGTGATCACCGTTTCTTCGGGGGCAGCGACCAACCCGATTGAAGCCTGGAGCCATTATTGCGCCTCAAAAGCGGGGGCCAAGATGCTGACGGAATGCCTGCATCTTGAGGAATCCATTCACGGCATCCGCGCCATGGGCTTGTCACCGGGCACCGTGGCCACGGATATGCAGCGTGCCATCAAGGCCAGCGGCATCAACGCGGTCAGCCAGCTGGACTGGAGCGATCACATCCCCGCTGATTGGCCGGCGCGGGCGCTGCTGTGGATGTGCTCGGCGGATGCGGACGAATTCCTGGGCACAGAAATCTCGCTGCGGCGTGAAGATATCCGGCAAAGGGTTGGGCTGACGTGATCGAGCTGACCAAGGATGACGGGTTGTGGACCGTCACGCTCAACAATCCGCAAAAGGCCAATGCCTTGACCGAAGCGATGCTGACCGAACTGGCCGAGATCGCCGAGGCCGCCACCGAGGCGCGCGCCCTGATCCTGACAGGTGCAGGCAAGGTGTTCAGCGCCGGGGCCGATCTGGACGAGGCGCGCGCCGGGTTGGCGACCTCGGACGTGTGGGAAAGGCTTTCGGGCGCTATCGCCGCTCTGCCATGCCTGACAGTCGCCGCCCTGAATGGAACGCTTGCGGGCGGGGCCAACGGGATGGTGCTGGCCTGTGACCTTCGCATCGCGGTGCCGCAGGCCAAGTTCTTCTACCCGGTCATGAAGCTGGGCTTTCTGCCGCAACCATCGGACCCGGTGCGCATGGCTGCCCTGATCGGCCCGGCGCGGACCAAGATGATTTTGATGGCGGGGCAGAAGATCACAGCGGATGAGGCCTATACCTTTGGGTTGGTCGACCGCGTGGTTGACCCCGACAGGCTGATGCCGACGGCGCATGAACTGGTGGCGGACAGCCTGGCCGCCGACCCCCGGATTGCCGCCGGTATTGCAAGGATGTGTCAATGAGATTGTCTGCTGTGCTGCTACGTGTCGCCGACCCGGACCGGCTGACCGCCTTTTACGCGGATGTTCTGGGCATGTCCGGGCGGGCCCAGGGATCGAACCGCCGTGTTGGTTATGGTGGTCAGGACGCCGATCTGCTGCTGATGCCGGGTGGCGGGGGTTACACCCATGACGGTGGACAGAGGTATTGGAAGATCGGGATCACCGTGCCGGATGTCGATCTTGCCGCCGCGTATCTGCGTCACAAAGGGGTTGAGGTCTCGGACCCGAAACAGTTCCTCGACATCGGCTATATGTGCCATCTGAAAGACCCCGAAGGTTTTGTGATCGAGCTGCTGCAACATGACTTTCAGGGCAACCGCCCCGAAAATGCGGCCGACCCGGCCGACCCGTTCGCCAAGGCCTGTATCGGTCAGATCACCTTGCGCACCGGGGATATCGCGGCCGAGGATGCGTTCTGCCGCGCGCAGGGAATGCGTCTTTTGTCAGTGCAGGAAGTGGATCAGTACGGGTTCGACCTGCATTTCTATGCCTTCACAGACGAGGTGCCACCGAACCCGGACCTCTGGTCGGTCGAAAACCGCGAATGGCTGTGGAAACGCCCCTATACCACGTTGGAATTCCAACATCTTGCGGGCGCGCAATTCGCACCGGCACCGGATTATCGCGGGTTGGAGGTTCAGGGGCTGACGGCATCCCTCCGCGATGCCTTTGGCGACCCGGTGCGCTCCGGCTGATCACCGCCCCCGCCGCTTGCCCGGCACTTTCGAGCGAAAACCGGGCGGGCGTTTGCGGATCCAGTTCAGGAATTTCTCCAGCCTAGGATGGGTGCGCAGCGCCTCAACCGTATTGAAGCTGCGCGCCAGTTCGGCCTCGGACAGGGCGGCGTGCACCTCTTTGTGGCAGATGATGTGCAGCAAAACCGTGGGACCGCCCTTGCCCCCTTTGAGTTTTGGGATCAGATGGTGCAGGCTGCCGCCCCCATCCGGGATGGGGCGGTCACAAAGCGGGCAGATCGGTTCGTCGGTCGACATGGCAGGAACTAATTTGCGCCGGATGGCGCAGAAGGCAAGAGGACGGCAATGGCGCAGGCAGTGGTAATCGGGGCCGGACCCGCAGGCCTGATGGCGGCAGAGGAACTGGCTGCTGCGGGTCATGACGTGCTGGTGGCCGAGGCCAAGCCTTCTGTTGCGCGCAAGTTCCTGATGGCCGGAAAATCGGGTCTGAACCTGACCAAGGACGAACCGCTCGAGACTCTGATGCACGCCTATGGTGACGCCTCGGACTGGCTGCGCCCGATGCTTGCCGGGTTCGATGCCGCCGCTGTGCAGGACTGGGCGCGCGAACTGGGGCAGCAGGTGTTCACCGGCTCGACGGGGCGGGTGTTTCCCACGGCGATTAAAGCCTCGCCTTTGTTGCGCGCGTGGCTGAGGCGGCTGGAATCAGCTGGCGTTCAAATTAAAACCCGCTGGCGTTGGTTGGGATGGGACGGCGATGCGCTGTTGTTCGAAACCGTGGACGGCCAGAAAAGCACCACACCGGATGTCACCGTGCTTGCACTGGGCGGGGCCAGCTGGGCGCGGCTGGGATCGGATGGCCAGTGGGCGCAAATCTTGCAGGACAAAGGTGGGGAGATTGCACCGTTCGCCCCTGCGAACTCGGCCCTGTCCGTCAATTGGAGCCCTCATATGCAGCCGCATTTTGGTGCGGCGTTGAAATCGGTGCGCTGGAGGGCCGGAGAACTGGACAGTCGCGGCGAGGCCACGATATCGGCGACCGGGCTTGAGGGCGGCGGGCTGTACTCTCTGACCCCGGCCCTGCGCGAGGGAGCCGATTTCTTTGTTGATCTGGTCCCTGATCTGGACGCGGCTTCTCTGCAGCAGCGGTTGGCCGCAAAGAGTTCAAAGACCACGCTGTCGCAATGGATGAAAAAGTCATTGAAACTGCCGCCGCAAAAGATCGCGCTATTCCACGAGATGATAAAGCGTTGTGCGCTTCCCAAGTCGCATGAGGCAACAGCAATCAAACACCTTCCTATCGTTGGTGCAGGGCTTCGCTCGATGGACGAAGCGATTTCAACGGCTGGCGGTGTCAGACAATCCGCAGTGGATGACGGGCTGATGCTGACCGCGCTGCCTGGTGTGTTCTGCGCCGGTGAGATGTTGGATTGGGAAGCCCCGACCGGGGGGTATCTGCTGACCGCCTGCATGGCGACGGGGAAATGGGCCGGGCAATCTGCGGCAGAGTGGGTGAACCGTTCAGCGTGACCGGGCCAGCATCGCCAGACGGATCATGGCGCGTTCGACCAGAGCCATCGCAGGGGCGGTTTGCCCCGCCGATCGCAACGACAGGTCGGTATCGGTGAGGACGGTCAGCGCCGTCTGCAGTTTCGGCGCACCCCAGCCCTGCGCCTGCCGCAATATCCGGTCGCGACGTTTGCCATACACCGGTGGGCGCAGCTTACCGATGCCCTGCGCCGCGCCACCCGGGTCGGACGCGCAAGCGTACAAAGTGCGGAAGTGCCGGGTTGCGCCGATGCACAGGCTGACCGCGTTGGTGCCCTGCGATTGCAGACGCCGGATCAGCGGGCCGATCTCGCCCGCGCGGCCCTCAGCAACCACGTTCAGAACATCGTCCAGCGCCGCCTCGGTCGAGCGGGGGGCGCAGGCCTCGATATCCTCAATGGTCAGTTCCGAACTGTCGCCACGTTTGTAGAGCGACAGTTTTTCAATGGATTGCGTAAAATCTCCGGGGCTGATTCCAGTGGCCAGCTCTGCAAGGGCCGACATCGAATCGCGGGGGATGGTCTGCAAACCGGCCTCGGTCAGGATCCGCTCGATCTCAGCGCGCGAAGGCGGGTCGTCGTAGATGCCGACCGCATAGGCCGCCGGATGCGCCTCGAACGCCTTGCGGATTTTCGAGCTGGGTTTCAGCTGCCCGGCAGTGACGATGATCTGAGCATCGCCCGGAGCCCAATCCTCGAACGCGGCGAGGATCGCGGGGGCGGCGACATCGGTGGTGTCTTCGACGAACACGGCGCGCGGGCCGGGGAAGAAGCCAACTGCCTTGACCGCGTCCAGCAACAGGGCCGGGTCACCGCGCAAATCTGCGCCCGGCATGCGGGTCAGGCGCATTTCCTCTTCGGCGCTGGGACCCAGAAGTGCGGCCAGAACCTGCTGCCGCTTCAGCGCCACGCGCATTGCATCCGCGCCATAAATCAGCAGCCCGGCCTTGCCGGCATCTGGCCGGGCGAAATACCCTTCAGCCTCGCGCGGGCTGAGCTTCATGTGCCAAGGCCCGGCGCGGCGTACAGCTCGGCTATGATCTGATCTGAAAGAATCACCATCAGCCGTTCTCTGGCGTCGCGTTCGTCGGCCAGTGTGGATACGGTCGAACCGGCCGCCGAATAGCCGACGAAATTGCTGACCGTGCCGGAGGCAATGACCTGACCGGTCGCATTCGACCGCAGGGCGTAATTCGCGCTGCCTTCGATAGTGTATCGGTTGGTCTCGTTCGTTGTGGTGATCGCAGCGGACCGGAATGCGGTCGAAACCCTCACATCCAGGTTGTATTCGCCGCCCGACGTTGCGCTGCGCCCCAGACGCTGTTCCAGATTCTGAACCAGCATATAGCTGTCGACCGAATTCGGAGCCGACACGGCGACCCTGCCATTCAAGGCCGCGCCCGAACCGCCGGGCGCGTAGACCGGTTCAAATCCGCAGGCGGCAAAGGCGAACGGCATCAACAACAGGGTTCTGCGATCAAACAACGACATTCACGATCCGGCCCGGGACAACGATTACTTTCTTCGGCGCATTGCCATCCAGCGCCTTTTGCACAGCTTCGGTGCTGAGCGCGATTTTTTCAACCTCGTCCTTGGCCAAATCCTTGGCCACGCTGATTTCCGCGCGGCGCTTGCCGTTGATCTGGATCGGCAGGGTGACAGTGTCATCGACCAGCATTGCCTCGTCGGCGACGGGCCACGGGGCGGTGGCGACCAGACCTTCGCCGCCCTGATGTGCCCAGATATCCTCGGCCAAGTGCGGTGTCATGGGTGACATCAGCTGTGCCAGCGTTTTGATCGCCTGCTTTTGAGCCGCTGCACCAGCCTTGGATTTTGCCAGCGTGTTCGTGAAGGCATAGAGCTTTGCAATCGCTGCGTTGAAACCAAAGCTCTCGACGCCGAGTGTCACGTCGTGGATGGTTTTGTGCATCTCGCGCAGCAGCTCTTGATCCCCTTCGCCTTTCGCGTCGGGCTCCATGGCGCCAATCTTGTCGCAGAGGTTCCAGACGCGGTTCAGGTGCTTATACGCGGCCTCGGCTCCGGCTGCGGTCCATTCCACATCCCTTTCCGGCGGCGAATCGGACAGAACAAACCAGCGCGCGGTATCTGCACCAAAGGCCGAGATGATGCTGACCGGGTCGACCACGTTTTTCTTGGATTTCGACATCTTGGCCGAGGGGATGATCTCGACCTCGGTACCGTCGGCCAGTTTGCCTTCGGTCACATCCTCGGGCAGGTGATAAACCGGGCGGCCATTGGCGTCGCGGGTCTGGTAGATCTCATGTGTCACCATACCTTGGGTGAACAGTGCATCGAACGGCTCGATCGCTTTTTTTGGCAGGTGGCCGGTGATCTGCATCGCCCGAGCGAAGAAGCGGGAATAAAGCAGGTGGAGAATCGCGTGCTCGATCCCGCCGATATACTGGTCGACATTCATCCAGTATTCGGCCTCGGCCAGATCGGTCGGAGTTTCGGCGCGCGGGGCGGTGAAGCGGGCGAAATACCACGACGAATCGACGAATGTGTCCATCGTGTCGGTTTCGCGCTTGGCGGGCGCACCGCAGGACGGGCAGGCGCAGTCGCGCCAGGTCGGGTGGCGGTCCAACGGATTGCCCGGTTTGTCGAAGGTCACATCATCAGGCAGGCGGACCGGCAGATTCTCTTTCTTCTCGGGCACCACGCCGCAGGCGTCGCAATGCACAACGGGAATCGGGCAGCCCCAATAGCGTTGACGGCTCAGGCCCCAGTCGCGCAGGCGGTATTTGGTGACGCCTTCGCCCCAACCGGCTTTCTCGGCGAAATCGACGGTGGCGTTGATCGCCTCGTCACCCGTCGCCTCGGTCAGGCCCGCGAAATGGTCCACCCAGCGGACTTTCTCGGTTTTCGGCGGCACAAAGGCGATCTTGTCGACCGGAGTGTCATTATCCAGCGCAAAGAACGTATCGACCACGGGCAGGCCGTATTTGCGGCAGAAATCAAGGTCGCGCTGATCATGGGCCGGGCAGGCAAAGATCGCGCCGGTGCCGTAATCCATCAGGATGAAGTTGGCGATCCAGACCGGCAATTCCCAGCTCGGGTCTAGTGGATGTTTGACGCGGATGCCGGTGTCATAGCCCAATTTTTCGGCGGTTTCGATGGCCTCTTCCGTCGTGCCGCCCTTGCGGCATTCAGCCACGAATTCAGCCACTTCGGGGTTCTCGGCCTCCAACGCCTTGGCAATTGGATGATCCGGCGAGATACCGACGAAGGATGCACCCAGCAGCGTATCGGGGCGAGTCGTATAGACGGTGATCGGGTCGCCACCGTCGGTGCGTTCAAAGCCGAATTGCAGGCCGCGCGACTTGCCGATCCAGTTTTCCTGCATCAGGCGCACCTTGGCGGGCCAGTTCTCCAGCGTGTCCAGCGCCTCGAGCAGTTCTTCGGAATAGTCCGAGATCTTGAAGAACCATTGTGTCAGTTCGCGGCGTTCCACCAGCGCGCCCGAACGCCATCCGCGGCCGTTTTCCACCTGTTCGTTGGCCAGAACGGTCATGTCGACCGGGTCCCAGTTCACCACGGCGTTCTTGCGGTAGACCAGTCCGGCTTCGAGCATATCCAGGAACAAAGCCTGCTGCTGGCCGTAATATTCCGGGTCGCAGGTGGCGAATTCGCGCGACCAGTCGATGGACAGGCCCAAGGGCTTCATCTGCCCGCGCATGTCGGCGATATTGCCATAGGTCCAGTCTTTTGGATGGCCGCCAATGGCCATCGCGGCGTTTTCCGCAGGCATCCCGAACGCGTCCCAGCCCATCGGATGCAGCACGTTGTGCCCGGTCGCCAGCTTGTGGCGCGCGATCACGTCGCCCATCGTATAGTTGCGCACATGCCCCATATGGATTCGGCCCGAGGGGTAGGGGAACATCTCAAGCACGTAATACTTGGGCTTGTCCGCCGTGCGGTCGGCGGTGAAGATTCCGGCCTTGTCCCAGGCCTCTTGCCATTTTGCTTCGATTTCGTTGGCCGAATAGCGAGACATCGTGCGGTCCTTCGTGAATGAAAACGCCGGGCATGAACCCGGCGTGGTAATATTGTGATTTTCTGCGGGTGGCTAGAGCTTGTTGTCCGCAATGCGCAACTGCCGTGCGCGGGACAGGATCGCATCTTCGATCGCGCGCGCCGTTGCCGCGCTGACCGGTGCGCCGCCGCTGGTTTGCAGCGACACTGACAAAGAGCGTGCCGCCAAGGCGGGGTCGCTGATATGTACGGTCGCGCGGTATTGGCGCCCGCCACCCGGAGGCGTGCCGTAACCCGTTACGATCACACCGGTAAACGGATCGACCTCCTGCACAGGCAGGAAATTCAGTACATCCAGCGAGGCCGCCCACAGATAGCGATTCACATTTGTGACCTGCTCGGCGTTTCTGTTGTCGAACAAATCCCAGATTGTCGAACGTTCCGGATCGTTGAGCTCTTGTTCATCAGAGTTACCGCCCGTGGCGACAACATTCGGATTAGGCGCCGCCCCCCGATTCTCTCCGCACGCCGACACGGCGGCAGTCATTATGATCAAACCGAAAATCGTCTGCAGGCGCATTGTCGACTGGTCCTGTTCACTTTGGTCTACATTGTCAGATGTTACTCCTAGACAAGGACCCGTTCTGCAACAACCCTATTATTGTCGCATAAGCGCGGGTTCCGTGCTGGTCCGGCCCGCAAAACAGACTGTGGCATCCTTGCACCAATTTTATGTCAATGCGCTCCATTCATTTATGCCAAGCTTGCGCGTCGGGGGCAAAAAGAGCGAAACGGTTCCCGTGCTGAGACATGTGCTGAGGCATATGTCGAGTAGATAAACTTTTTGAAACCGAGGGAAACAAGATGAAAAAAGTTCTCTTCGCATCGACCGCTCTGATCGCAACCGCAGGTGTTGCAGCGGCCGAAATTAACTTCAGCGGTTATGGCCGCTTTGGTATTGGCTACCTGGAAGACCGTACCGGTTCCGTCACCAACTTCGTGACCACGACCGGCGGCGGCATCACCACAGGTACCGGTACTGCAGCCACTGCAACCGTTGACACCGACGACGCAATCCTGGTCTCGCGCTTCCGTCTGAACATCGACGGCTCCGCAGAAACCGACGGTGGCGTTCAGTTCTCGGCTCGTGTTCGTCTGCAGGCAGACGAAAACTCCGCAACTGGCGAAGCAAACAACGCCCGTCTGAACGGCGCACGCTTCTCGGTTATCTTCGGTGGTCTGCGTGTTGACGCCGGCAACGTTGCTGGTTCGTTCGACAACCTGGCAAACTACTACGGTAACGAAGTTGGTCTGGAACTGTTCGCAGGTCAGTACTCGGGCGTTGACTACAGCTTCCTGAGCTATGTTTCGGGCGACAACCCGGGCGCAAACGCTGTGTTCTTCCAGTACGCTGTTGGCGACTTCGCCTTTGGCGCATCGTATGACCAGCAGACCGCAGCTCTGAACGGTGCGGCCGTTGACGCCGACCGTTGGGACGTGAGCGCGACCTACACCTTCAACAACATCACCGCAGCTGTTGCCTACGGTCAAACCGACCTGGGTGACTTCGGTCTGGAAGATCCGAGCCTGGCAGTTCTGACCCTGGGCGCAGAATTCGGCGACTTCTCGGGTACTCTGTTCCTTGCAGACGATAACACCGAAATCGACGCCACCGATGGTACCGCATGGGGTCTGTCGGCCGCCTACAACCTGGGCGCCGCAACCACCCTGCTGTTCACCTACGGTGACGGTAACGCCGACGCTGACACGCAAGAAGTTGCTGTTGGTGCGATCTACGACCTGGGCGGCGGTGCATCGCTGCGCGGTGGTATCGGTGTCAACGACTGCGACATCTGCAGCGACAGCCGCATCCAGGCTGACTTCGGTGCACAGTTCAACTTCTAAGTTGATCTGAAACCGCAAGGTTTTAGGGCAGGTCTTCGGGCCTGCCCTTTTCTTTTGTGCCGACATGGTGTTTTTCTGCGCTCAAAGCAGATTGAGGAACCCAATGTCGCTGCAAGATATCACTGCCCGTATCGCCAAAGCTGAAACCGCCGCAGGGCGGGCTGCGGGGTCTGTCAAACTGATCGCGGTGTCCAAGGTGCAGCCGGATGAGCGTGTGCAGGCCGTTCTGGATCAGGGGCATCGGTGTTTCGGTGAAAACCGGGTGCAAGAGGCCGCTGGCAAATGGCCGGACTTTACTGCGCAATTCCCGGATGTCGATCTGCATCTGATCGGCCCGCTGCAAACCAACAAGGCCCGGCAGGCGATGGAGCTGTTCAGCACCATCCACTCGGTCGATCGGCCCAAGCTGGCCAAGACACTGGCCCGTTTGGCGCAGGAGGTCGGCTCCTGCCCGGACCTGTTCATTCAGGTCAATACCGGGGAAGAGAAGCAAAAGGCAGGTATCCTGCCTGCCGATGCCGACGCCTTCATCGCCGAATGCCGGGAACTGGACCTGCCGGTTCGGGGGTTGATGTGCATCCCTCCGGTTGACGAGGAACCTGCGCTGCATTTTGCCCTGCTGGCCAAGATTGCCGGGCGCAATGGTCTTCGGGGTCTGTCGATGGGTATGAGCAATGATTTCGAAAAGGCCATCGCGCTGGGGGCAACCCATGTACGCGTCGGCTCTGCCATTTTTGGCGAACGGGTCAGACCTCAGGAATAATCAGCCGCGTACCCAGCGACACCTTACTGGCAATCCAGTGCAGGTGGTCGCGGCGAAAGGCGACGCAGCCTTCGGTCGGATAGCCGGGGCGCCGCCACTGGTGGATAAAGATCGCCGATCCGTGGCCGGGCACGGCGTTGGGCCAGTTCCAGTCAATGACAAGCACCAGATCATACAGGGGATCGGCGCGGCGCAGCTTTTCATGGCTGAAGGCGTGGGGCGCAGTGACCAGATTGTTGTAGTGGTCGTCCCGGACGTCATCCGACCACAGATCGCGCGGACCGATGGGAATCGCCCATTCGCACGGTTTCGCAATCCGGTCCGGTCGATAAAACATGCCGACGATATGATGCATGCCTGTCGGCGTGGCGCCATCGCCTTCGCGCTTGGTGTTGCTCAGCCCGCCTTTGCCGATGGAGCAGGGAAAGATCCTCCCGCCAAACCGCACGCCACGCGGGGTCAGCACCAGATCGGCAGGTGTCACAGCAGGTGCCCCGATTTAGCCGCCTTGGTGGCCAGATATCCGCGGTTATGGGCGGTTTCGCCGACCTTCAGGGGTACACGTTCGGTCACGGCGATACCGGTTTTCTCCATCATCGCTATTTTCGCCGGATTATTGGTGAGCAACCGAACCGAGCTGAACCCCAGCGATTTCAGAATGTCCGATCCCAGCCGGAAATCACGCTCATCATCCTCAAAGCCCAGCCGGTGATTGGCCTCGACCGTGTCAAAGCCCTGATCCTGCAGGAAATAGGCACGCATCTTGTTGGCCAGGCCGATCCCGCGCCCCTCTTGGTTGAGGTACAGCAGCACGCCGGCCCCTTCCGAGCCCATCTGCGCCAGCGCGCCCCGCAGCTGAGGGCCGCAGTCGCATTTCAGACTGCCCATCAGGTCACCGGTGAAGCAGGCCGAATGCAGCCGCGCCAGAACCGGCTTGTCGCGATCAGGACGGCCGATTTCGACGGCGTAATGCTCTTCGCCGCCATCCTCGGGACGGAACACGTGCAGCCGTCCGGCCTCGGATACCTCCATCGGCAGCCGGGCTGCAACGACGGCATGCAATTCGCTGCGGTCGGCCAGATGCGGCGCGGCGCGGGTGTGGTCAATGCAGGTCAGGCCGTGTTGGGCCGCGAAACCGCGCCCGTCTTCGATTGGCATGACCACGGCTGCAGGCAGCAACCGCGCCGATTTGGTCAGGGCGATGGCGATGCGGTGCAGGTTGGCGTGACCCTGCCGCTCGGTCATCAGGGGGCCTTTCATCGGCGCATTCAGATCGTCAGACGGGTCGGCCACGGCCTGAACCCAGGCAATATCCGCGTCGGCCGGAATGATCACCCGGGCCAGATCACCGTCATAGGCCCGCGCCTTCAGCGTTTCGGCTCGGCGTACGGTGACGGCGACCACCGGCTCGCCGCCAAGGCTGCGCAGATCCGCAAGCCGCTGGGCGCTCAGCGTTTCGGTGGCAATCGCCAGCACGCTGAAGCCGCTGTCATCGGTCAGGGCAACCGGAACCCCCATGCGCAGGTCCGCGCGGGCCCGCGCCAGCAATTCTGAAATATCCGGGATCAGACTCATCTATGTTACCCTGTAACGTTCTGGCCTTCCTGTAGCCTGATAGAACGGAAATGTGAAACATTTCCTCCGCCTCGGACACGAGGGCGTGAGACTATTGCAGTAAACCTTGTTGATTGCATCTTCTGCGCGCAAGTGGTGGAAAAGGCTTAGGAGGACCGGACATGGCTCAGCTCAAGAAAATCCTGCTGGTGGATGACGACGAAGACCTGCGCGAGGCGCTCAGCGAGCAACTTGTGATGACCGAGGATTTCGACGTGTTCGAAGCCCATGACGGTGCATCCGCGATGGAGCGCGCGCGCGAGGCGATTTACGATCTGGTCATTCTGGACGTCGGCCTGCCGGATACCGACGGTCGCGAGCTGTGCCGCCTGATGCGCAAACAGGGTGTCAAAAGCCCGATTCTAATGCTGACAGGTCATGACAGCGACGCGGATACCATTCTGGGTCTGGATGCGGGGGCTAATGACTATGTCTCAAAGCCGTTCAAATTTCCGGTTCTGCTGGCCCGCATTCGTGCCCAGCTGCGTCAGCACGAACAGTCCGAGGACGCAGTGTTCGTTCTGGGGCCGTACACGTTCAAGCCTGCGATGAAGATGCTGATCACCGAAGAGGATCGCAAAATCCGGCTGACCGAGAAAGAAACCAATATTCTCAAGTTCCTGTACCGCTCGACCGATGGCGTCGTTGCCCGCGACGTGCTGCTGCACGAGGTCTGGGGCTATAACGCTGGTGTCACCACCCACACGCTGGAAACGCACATCTACCGCCTGCGCCAGAAGATCGAGCCCGATCCGTCCAATGCCCGCCTTTTGGTCACAGAATCGGGTGGATATCGACTGGTTTCTTAACTCGTTGTGGATTGACGTAGATCAAAGTGATACTCTGGATGTGTAATTAGATATCTCCCAACCCGAGCATGTCCGGGTTATGACATGCACCTCCCTGTTGGACTGCCGGGCCTTTGGCCCGGCCTTTTTTTATAATTGGTTGAAGCGAAGGTAAATCTACCGCCTCGGGGAATAGGTTAACTGGTTCCATCTTTCTCCAGGACAGTGCCGTAGGTCATACCACTGCGGAGACTGCGGAAATCAGCGTAGATCTTGCCATCTTCAAAGGTGGCATCAATCAGTCCGTTCACTTTGCGGTCTTCACCAGTGCGGCTTTCGACCATGGCAATCGTGCCCGAACCATCGCGGCTGATTGTTCCCGTCACCTGACCTTCGTTCCAACGGTCCGAGCCGATGCGGCTCCATTTGCTGGTGCCCCAGAATGCATTGTCCTGTTGTTCTTTGATCTCCAGAACCCATTCGGACTGGTTGAAACGCGGTGCCCCGTCGCTGTGTTCGTTGGGCAGGGCGGCTATTGTGTGAATGCCGCTCCAGACTCCGCGCAGGTCGGGTGCGTTATCGGCGGCCGCAAGGGTGGCAAAAGCAAAGGTGCTGGCCAGAGCGGCTGCGCCAAGTGTCTTAAATCTGGTCATGATCTCCTCCGTTTTCTTTCCACAGATGTTGGGGGTGGAAGCTGCGATTTCCATGTGGGCGTTGATAAATAAAGGTGAATTCATCTACGCTTCATATAGGGGAAATCGCGGTCACGGCGTGGGCTTCAAAACACAATTGCCACTGTCATTTCCCATGGTGCCGGGCGAAACGTCACGCTAATCTGCGCCAACCGCGACAGAGGAATCCCCCATGCCCTTTACCCTTGCCACCTGGAACATCAACTCGGTCCGCCTGCGCGAGCCCATCGTGCTGAAATTGCTGCAGGAAGAGGCTCCGGATGTTCTGTGTCTGCAGGAGTGTAAGTCTCCTGTCGAAAAGATCCCGACCGAAGGGTTCGCCGAGCTGGGCTATACCCACATGGTTGCGCGCGGGCAGAAAGGCTATAACGGCGTCGCCATCCTGTCGCGCCTGCCGATGGAGGAGGTGGGCGATAAGGATTTCGCAGGTCTCGGCCATGCACGCCACATCGCCGGCCGGTTGGAAAACGGCGTCACCATCCACAACTTTTACGTCCCTGCAGGCGGTGACGTTCCGGATCGCGAGGTGAATGAGAAGTTCGGCCAAAAGCTGGATTACCTCACCGATATGCGCGACTGGTTCCACGCGGAAAAGCCGGAAAAATCCATTCTGGTAGGCGATCTGAACATCGCCCCGCGCGAGGATGATGTGTGGTCGCACAAACAACTGCTCAAGGTCGTTTCACATACGCCGATCGAGGTGGAGCAACTGGCCGAAACGCAGGATGCAGGCGGTTGGGTGGATATCACCCGGCAGGATATCCCCGAAGGGCAGCTCTATAGCTGGTGGTCCTACCGGGCGCGCGATTGGGATGCGGCCGACAAGGGGCGGCGGCTGGATCATGTCTGGGCCACGCCCGATATCTCGAACGCCGGTCATTCCAGCCGCATCCTGCGCGACGCGCGCGGATGGGAAAAACCCAGTGACCACGCACCCGTTTTTGCCAGTTTCGATCTGTAAAGCGGCAACTCTGCCCTTGGTTTCCGCAGCCAGCGGTTGCATATAGGGCGCAAGTTCGAACCGGAGAGTGAATGCCATGGACCTTCTGAACGCCGCAGGTGCCCCCGAGACCACCGATCTGATCAAGGACGGAACCGAGGCCACGTTCATGGCCGACGTGGTCGAAGCCTCGCAGGAGATCCCGGTCATCGTGGATTTCTGGGCGCCCTGGTGTGGCCCGTGCAAGACATTGGGCCCGCTGCTGGAAGAGGCCGTGACCGCCGCCAAGGGCGCGGTGAAGATAGTCAAGATCAACGTGGACGAGGCGCAGATGATCGCCGGTCAGTTGCGCGTCCAGTCGATCCCGACCGTCTATGCCTTTTTCAAAGGTCAGCCGGTGGACGGATTTCAGGGCGCGTTGCCGGGTTCCGAGATCAAGGCCTTTATTGACCGCGTGATCGAGGCCGCAGGTGGCGAAAGCCCCGGTGGGCAACTGGACGACGCCGTTCAGGCCGCCGAAGAGATGCTGGCCGAAGGCGCGGCCAGTGACGCAGCCCAGACTTTCGCGGCCATTCTGGGTGAAGACCCCAACCATGCCGGTGCATATGGCGGGCTGGTTCGCGCCCACATCGCTGCCGGTGATCTGGAACAGGCCGAGGCTATTCTGAACGGCGCACCGGCTGAGATATCCTCGTCGCCCGAATTGGAAGCCGCCCATGCGCAGCTGGAATTGGCCAAACAGGCCGCCGATGCCGGCCCCGTGGCCGAGCTGACCGCAGCGGTCGAGGCCGAGCCGGGCAACCATCAGGCGCGGTTTGATCTGGCGCAGGCGTTGCACGCCAATGGCGATGTGGAAGAGGCCGTCGCACAGCTGCTGGAACTGTTCCGCCGCGACCGCGAATGGAATGATGGTGCCGCCAAGACGCAGCTGTTCACCATCTTCGATGCGCTCAAGCCCAACGATCCGATTGTTCTGAACGGCCGCCGCAAGCTCAGCTCGATGATATTTGCCTAATCCCGGATCAGAGCTACACTCGGGTACATGATGCATCCCGCTGATCTGCCGGAAACGGTATCCGTTTTTCCTTTGCCGGGGGCGCTGCTGCTGCCTCGTTCGCGCCTTCCGCTGCATATATTCGAGCCGCGCTATCTTCAAATGCTGGACGATGCCCTGAAAACGCAGGAACGCTTGATTGGCATGGTTCAGCCAAACCCCTGTCAGAGCGATGAGGACAAACTGCACCAGATCGGTTGCGCCGGGCGGGTGACGCAGTTTTCCGAAACCGAAGATGGCCGCTATCTGATCACGCTGACCGGTATTTCGAGGTTCCGCGTCACGTCCGAGCTGGACGCCTTCACCCCCTATCGGCGCTGCGCCGTGTCATGGGGTGGGTTTGACCGCGATCTGGGCAAGGCCGAGCTGGACGGCGGGTTCGACCGGTCCCGGTTTCTGGATCTGCTGGAGCGTTTCTTCGCCTCGCGTCAGCTGTCGACGGACTGGGACACGCTGAAAGACGCCGATGATGAGTTACTGGTCAATTCACTGTCGATGCTGCTGGATTTTGACCCTGAAGAGAAGCAGGCATTGCTGGAGGCGCCTTGCCTGCGTACCCGGCGCGAGACTTTGGTGACATTGATAGAATTCGCCATGCGCGGCGGAACGAACGAGGAAAAACTGCAATGACCGACCCTGAACATCCCTTTGACCGGCACATGCTTGAGGCGCTGATCTGCCCGCAAACCCATACCACGCTGCACTATGACGCTGAGAAACAGGAGCTGGTGTCCAAGGCGGCAGGTCTGGCCTTCCCGATCCGCAACGGCATCCCGGTGATGCTGGTGGATGAGGCGCGCGAGCTAGACTGATTTCGGCTCAGCGTCGATATCCGATTATGGTGCAGATTCCGCCTTTCTTCTCGATCTGGAACTGACCAAGGTCGCGCGCAATAGATTCAATATCTGCACGAAAACTCACCCACTCGATCGATCGTAGTTCGACCGGTCCAAACTCGATGGTGTCCATGTATGGCCTGGGGCATTCTAGGCTCGGAGGAAACCGCAAGTTCTTAACTTCCTCCACATCAATGAATTTGACAGTCATATGAGGTGGTGCAGTTCCTGAAGCGTCAAGCGCTTTAAACAACTTTCGCCATTTGGTATCCGACATCAGAGACGCCGAAAAATGCTGTCGAGCAAAGCGGCCTGCTTGATGCGATGAATGTGTCGTCAAATCGGGCGGCCCTGTAGCAGTTTCGGCAGGTCTCCGGTCAGCCCGGCGGCCTCGCGCACAAAGCCGCGGCGTAGTCCGGGCAGAGAGCCGACGATCCCCATCCCGATATCACGCCCCATGCGCAGCAGCGAATTGTCGTTGGAAAACAGCTTGTTGAACACATCCGTCGCCATCGCCAGCGCGGCAGTGTCAAAGCGGCGCCATTCCTGATAGCGCTCCAGCACCAGAACCGAGCCGATGTCTTCGCCACGCCGTCCGGCCAGCGTCAGCACCTCGGCCAGAGCGCCCACGTCACGCAGGCCTGCGTTCAGGCCTTGACCGGCGATGGGGTGCATGCCGTGGGCGGCGTCTCCGACCAGGGCCATGCGGTCGCCGATAAAGGAATTGGCGATGGTCAGGTTCAGCGGATAGGTGAACCGGTCTCCGGCCAAGCGGATGTCGCCCAGAAAATCACCGAACCGGGGGCGCAGAACCTGCAGATACTCGGCCTCGGGCAGGGCGTTGATGCGTTGTGCGGCCTCGGTGCGTTCGCTCCAGACGATGGAGCTGCGGTTGCCGGTCAGCGGCAGGATCGCCAGCGGGCCGGGCGGCATGAAGAACTGATGTGCGACGCCGTGATGCGGCAGGTCGTGTTCGATGGCGCAGACCAGCGCAGTCTGGCCGTAGTCCCAGCCGGTGCGCTTGATGCCCGCGCGCGCTGCGGTGCCGCTGCGGCGCCCGTCGCAGCCGACCAGCAGGCCACCGGTGACGGTGCTGTTATCGTCCAGCGTCAGGGTCACGCGGGTTGCGTCAGCCTCTTGCGCGATGACCGTCCGGCCGCTGATCTGGGTGACGCCCTTTTCCTTGGCCATCGCGTCCAGAAAGGCGCGGCGCAGGTGGCGGTCCTCGACCATATAGCCCATCGGACCTTCTTCGATCTCGGCGTGGTCGAAATGCATGAAGAACGGCGACGGCCCCGCGCCCGCATGGCCGTCGGTGACCTTGATCTCCAACATCGGCTGGGCGTGTTCGGCGACCCGCTCCCATACCCCGATCGCGTCCAGCAGGCGTTGTGACGCCAGCGCCAGAGCATAGGCGCGCCCGTCAAAGGCCGCGTTCTTGCGCACCGTTTCGGCCAAGGCGTCGATCACGGTGACGGAATGCCCCGTCTGCGCCAGAGCCAGGGCCAGGGCTGGGCCGTTCAGCCCGCCGCCAACGATCAGGATATCGGTCTTCTGTTCCATGCCCCGCAATATGCGCGGCCATTCGGGATTGTCCATGTGCGGTCCTGTCGCTACCGTCCGATAACGCGATTTTCCAAAGGGGGCAGGGATGCAGGACTGGCTGACCATGACGGCGTGTGATCTGGGCAGGGGTATCGGCATGGGCCGGATTGATCCGGTGGAACTGACCGAGACCTATCTGTCCGCTATCGATGCCCACCCCCACCGCGACCGGATCTACGCCCGCGTGACCCACGACCGCGCCCGCGCCGAGGCCAGGGCGGCGCAGGAACGTGCGAAGCTGGGCCTGCGCCTGTCGCTGTTGGATGGCGTGCCGATCAGTTGGAAAGACTTGTTTGACAGCGCCGGAACCGCGACCGAGGCCGGATCGGCTCTGTTGCAAGGCCGCGTGCCTGAGGCCGACGCAGTTGTGCTGCGCAACGCCACCGCGCTGGGGGCCGTCTGCCTGGGTAAAACCCATATGAGCGAACTGGCCTTTTCCGGGCTGGGCCTGAACCCGATCACCGGAACCCCGCCCTGCATCGATGACGAAGCGGCTGTCTCCGGCGGCTCATCCTCGGGGGCTGCGGCATCGGTGGCCTGGGGCCTGGCGGCCGGCGGAATTGGCTCGGACACCGGTGGATCGGTGCGTATCCCGGCGGCCTGGAACAACCTGGTCGGGCTGAAAACCACTGCCGGTCGGGTCAGTCTGGAAGGGGTCGTGCCCTTGTGCCTGCGCTTTGACACCGCTGGTCCGCTGGCGCGTTCGGTCGAGGACGCGGCGCATCTGCTGGCTTTGCTGGAAGGGAACACACCGGCCGATCTGCGCGGTGCCAGCCTGAAAGGCCGACGCTTTGCCGATCTGCAGAACGTGGCAAAAGACGATCTGCGGGACGCTCCGCGCAAGGCCTTCGACGATGCGCTGGACCGTCTGCGGGATGCGGGAGCTGAAATCGTGCCCCTTGAAGTACCCGAACTGAACGAGGCGATGGGCCTGTCCGGTATCCTCTATACAACCGAGGCGTACGGGTTGTGGCGTGACGTGATCGAGGCCAACCCGGACGCGATGTACCCGGAAATTCTGGAACGCTTCCGCGCGGGCAAGAACGCCTCTGGTCCCGACTATGTCGCCGCCTGGTCCAAGCTGAAGGCCAGCCGCGCCGCGTGGGACGCGGCTACCTCCGGGTTTGACGCGGTTCTGGCCCCAACTGCCCCCATTCTGCCGCCGAACCTGGACCGTCTGATGGCCGACCACGACTATTATGTCACCGAGAACCTGCTGGCCCTGCGCAACACGCGGATCGGCAACCTGATGGGGCTGGCGGCGCTGACATTGCCCACGTCAACGCCGGGCTGCGGGCTGATGATGATGGGCTATCCGGGGTCCGAAGAGGCCCTGCTGAGGCTGGGATCAGCCGCCGAGGCCGCTTTGGCCTGAATGCCACAATCCCCTGATTCGGCGCCTCTTTGTCTGGACGAAGCGGGGCGCGGCCTGTAATCTGCCAAAAAAACGGGGCGAAAATGATCCCGGTATTGAGGCAACAGTTATGAATTTCCCCGAGCGGTTTTCGAACCTACCGGAATACGCATTCCCGCGTCTGCGCACCCTGTTGGACCATCACCAACCGGGCGGAGAGGTGATTCACATGACCATCGGTGCGCCGATGCATGATTTTCCGGCTTGGGTGACCGATGTGATCACCGAAAATGCCGCCGGGTTTCAGGGGTACCCGCCGAATGAAGGTTCGCCCGAGCTGCGCGGCGCGATCACCGATTGGATCGCGCGCCGCTATGGTGTGCAGATGGATCCGGACACCAACGTGATGGCCCTGAACGGCACGCGCGAGGGTTTGTATAACGCCGCCATGGCGCTGTGCCCCGAGGAAAAACACGGTCAGAAACCGGTCATCCTGTGCCCGAACCCGTTCTATCAGGTCTACATGGTCGCTTCGATCTCGGTCCGGGCTGAGCCGGTATTTGTACCCGCCACGGCCGCCACCGGCCATCTGCCAGACTATGCAGGCTTGCCCGAGGATATCCTGAACCGCACCGTCGCGGCCTATATCTGTTCGCCCGCCAACCCGCAGGGGGCGGTTGCCTCGCACGACTATTGGGTCGAACTGATCCAACTGGCCGAGAAATACGATTTTCGTATTTTCGCCGACGAATGCTATTCCGAGATCTACCGCGATGAGGCCCCCATAGGCGCCCTGACCGTGGCGCAGGAACTGGGTGCTGATCCTGAGCGGGTCACTCTGTTCAACTCGCTGTCGAAACGGTCCAATCTGGCTGGCCTGCGATCCGGTCTGATTGCCGGTGGCCCCGAGACGATTAAGCGGGTCAAACAGTTGCGCAGCTATGCAGGCGCACCGCTGCCGTTGCCTTTGCAGGCCGCTGCGGCCCGGGTTTGGGCCGACGAAGAACATGTGGCCGAGAACCGCGCGCTCTATCAGGAAAAATACGCGATTGCCGATGAGGTCTTCGCTGGCATTCAGGGCTATATGCCGCCCGAGGCCGGGTTTTTCCTGTGGCTGCCGGTCGAAAACGGCGAAGAAACTGCATTGAAAGTCTGGAAGCAAACCGGTGTTCGGGTGCTGCCGGGCGCATATCTTTCTCAAGGTGATCCGGGGCAAAACCCGGGCGAGCAATTTATCCGGGTCGCTCTGGTGGCCCCAAAAACAGAGTTGCGGCCGGGGCTGATCAAGCTCCGCGACTGCATCTATTCGTGAGGTACGAGGGCAAAATGGCATCATATAACGCGCGCAACCGCGATCCATTGCTGGACAGCACGACGCAAGCCGCCATCGAGCGGCGCAGCAAGGAGTTGATCGGGATCGCCCTGATCCTGCTGGGGCTGGCCGCCGCAGCAATGATCTGGTCCTACACGCCGGATGATCCGAACTGGATGGTGTCGACCGATGCGCCGGTGCAGAACTGGATGGGGCGGATCGGTGCCTCGATCGCGGCGCCGCTGTTTATGATTGTCGGTTGGGGCAGCTGGAGCATCGCATTGGTGCTGATCGGCTGGGGCGTGCGTTTTGCCGGGCATTTCGGCGAAGAACGCGCGGTTGGTCGTCTGATCTTTGCCCCGATTTGGATTGCTATTGTCTCAGTCTACGCGGCAACGCTGGTGCCGGGTGAGGCTTGGCGCGCGACCCACAGCTTTGGTTTGGGTGGGTTGTTTGGTGACACCGTGATGGGTGCGCTACTGACGCTGCTGCCGATCTCCTCGCATTTCATGGTCAAAGTGATGTCACTGGCGATGGCCGCCGGAATGCTGACGCTGGGTGTCTTTGTTTTGGGGTTCACCAAAGCCGATGTGCGCAAGGGTTTCCGTGCCTTCCTGTTGGGTCTGGTGATGTCCTACGACATGCTGATGAACCTGCTGGGCCGTGGTGCCGCTGCCACCGCGCAGGCCGCGCGCGACCGTCGCACGCAGTGGGAGGAACGCAAAACCGCCCGTGCCGACGCCGTTTTCGATGATGAAATCGCCTTTGAAGACCCGGTCTTCGAAGAACCGGAGCTTGATGAGCCCGAGCCGGTAAAAACTGGTCTGCTGGCACGGATGCCCAGCCTGATCCGTCGTCCTGATCCGATGCCCGAACCCGAACTGGTCGATCCCGAACCCGTTGCAGGTTTTGACGAAATGCCGGGCGAGGATCGCATCCGGTCCAAAATCTCTGCCGCTGTGCGCAACCGCAAGGTCGCTGCGGGTGAGATGGCGCCTGAACATGATCCGAACCTGCCGCTGACCAAGGGGCGGGGCCGTGGTCCGGACCCGCTGATCCTGAACGCCAGAGGTGGGGAAGACCTGCCGCCCGAACCGCCGATGACGTCGGCTGGCCTACCACCGGAACCAATGCTGACGGCAGAGCCCGCGCCGGGCTGGCAGCAGGACCCGCTGCATGAGGATTTCGCGCCCGAGCCGGATTTCGAAGATGAGGCCGTGTTCGAGGACGCTCCCGAACCCGAGCCGCAGCCGCGTCCGGCGATGAAAATCCCGGTGGCCGAGCCGCGCAAACCGGTGGTCGCCCAACCCGTGCGCCGCACCCCGCCGCCCTCGCGCCGGGCCCAGGCCGAGGCACAGCCTGCGCTGTCCTTTGAGGACAAACATGCGGATTTCGAGTTGCCTCCGCTGGGTCTGCTGTCGAATCCGGCCAGCATCCAGCGCCACCACCTCAGCGATGAGGCGCTGGAGGAAAACGCGCGGATGCTGGAAAACGTGCTGGATGACTATGGAGTCAAGGGCGAGATCGTCAGTGTCCGCCCCGGCCCGGTTGTCACCATGTATGAACTGGAGCCCGCTCCGGGCCTGAAGGCCAGCCGTGTGATCGGTCTGGCGGACGATATCGCACGCTCGATGTCCGCCTTGTCGGCGCGGGTTTCGACCCTGCCGGGCCGATCGGTGATCGGGATTGAACTGCCGAACGAAAACCGCGAAATGGTGGTGCTGCGTGAAATCCTTGCAAGCCGCGATTTTGGCGATGGCAACCACGCGTTGCCTTTGGCGCTGGGCAAGGATATCGGCGGTGAATCTGTTGTGGCGAATCTGGCGAAGATGCCCCACCTGCTGATCGCGGGGACAACCGGGTCCGGTAAATCGGTGGCGATCAACACGATGATCCTGTCGCTGCTGTATAAGCTGACACCGGACGAATGCCGGCTGATCATGATCGACCCCAAGATGCTGGAATTGTCTGTCTATGACGGCATCCCGCACCTGCTGTCGCCCGTTGTGACCGACCCGAAAAAGGCGGTCGTGGCGCTGAAATGGGTCGTGGGTGAGATGGAGGATCGCTACCGCAAGATGTCCAAGATGGGCGTGCGCAACATCGCCGGCTACAATGGCCGAGTGAAGGACGCGCAGGCCAAGGGCGAGATGTTCAGCCGCACGGTCCAGACCGGCTTTGACGACGAAACCGGCGAACCGATGTTCGAGACCGAGGAATTCGCACCAGAGGCGATGCCCTATATCGTCGTCATTGTCGACGAGATGGCCGACCTGATGATGGTCGCGGGCAAGGAAATCGAAGCCTGCATCCAGCGTCTGGCGCAGATGGCGCGGGCCTCGGGTATTCACCTGATCATGGCCACGCAGCGCCCCTCGGTCGATGTGATCACCGGTACGATCAAGGCGAACTTCCCGACCCGTATTTCGTTCCAGGTGACGTCGAAAGTCGATAGCCGCACCATTCTGGGTGAGATGGGCGCCGAGCAATTGCTGGGGCAGGGCGACATGCTCTACATGGCAGGTGGCGCCAAGATCACCCGCTGTCACGGCCCGTTTGTCTCGGATGAAGAAGTTGAGGAAATCGTCAACCACCTGAAGCAGTTTGGCCCGCCTGATTATATGAGCGGCGTAGTCGATGGCCCGGCTGAAGAAAAGGCCGACAATATCGATGCCGTTCTGGGTCTGAACACCGGTGGCAACACCAACGGAGAAGATGCTCTGTACGATCAGGCGGTGGCGATTGTGATCAAGGATCGCAAATGCTCGACCTCCTATATCCAGCGGAAACTCGCCATCGGCTATAACAAAGCCGCCCGGCTGGTTGAGCAGATGGAGGACGAAGGCGTTGTTTCGGCGGCAAATCACGTCGGTAAGCGGGAAATCCTCGTCCCCGAGCAGTAGGATATTTAATAACAAGGGCAGAGCGCATATCTGTGTCACATGAAACAGATTGCTTTTGCCCTTGCCCTGACCCTGGCCGCACCTGCCGCCTGGGCGGCCGATAAACTGCCGCTGTCGCAGATTTCCAACTATCTGAACGATCTGAAAGCCGTTCAGACAACATTCACTCAGGTCAACGACGATGGCTCGCTGAGCACCGGAAAACTGTGGATGCAGCGGCCGGGCAAGATGCGGTTCGAATATGATCCGCCAAGCAGCGCCGTAGTGCTGGCCAACGCGGGCGCGGTGCAGATCTTTGACCCGAAATCGAACCAGCCGCCCGAGCAATACCCGTTGAAACGCACACCGCTGTCGCTGGTGTTGGCGCGCAATGTGAATCTGGGGCAGGCGAATATGGTTGTGGCGCATGATTTCGACGGCACCGCGACGGTCGTGACCGCGCAGGACCCCAAAAACCCCGAGTCCGGCCGGATCGAGCTGATGTTCACCGACAACCCGGTCGAACTGCGCAAATGGGTGATTCACGACAATGCGGGCACCCAGACAACCGTGTTGCTGGGCCAGCTGGACACGGATGCCAACCTGAGCCGGGATTTGTTCACGAAATCGAACAGAAGCGGGTCAAGCAATCGCTGACCCGCCAACCTGTCAGTAGCGGCAACCGGACAGTTGCGCCTGATACAGCTTGGCGCGCGCGTCCACGTCATTGGCGACGTTCAGCAGCCACGTCTTGCCATAGTGGCTGCCGCGGGCGTAACCGGTGTGCCCCTCGTGATAGGCGAGGTACTGGTTGCGCGTGTCGCTGGGGTGAATGCCGTTCCGTTCGTAGCTTTTGTTCATGTACCAGCCGATGAAATCCGACGCGTCGCGGATGCGGTCCCGCTTGGCGCGGCGTTTGCCGGTTTCTTTCTGGTATTGCTCCCAAGTTCCGTCCAACGCCTGGCTGAAGCCGTAGGCGCTGCTTTGGCGGCCCATCGGTATCACACCCAGAACGTATTGGTGCGGCGTGCGGGCATCGTGCTTGTACCGGCTTTCCTGATAGATCGTCGCCATTTGCACGTGGACCGGGACGCCCCATTTCCGTTCGGTGCTTTTGAAGGCCTTTATGTATTCGGGCCGTTCGCGCGCAATGCTGCACGCGTCATTCAGTTTGCTGGGCGGTTGCTTGGAACCACCCCCACAGGATGCCAGAAGCAGCACCCCGAAGAGTACGAAAAGAATTCTGCTCATGTGCCTCGTGCCTTTTTCTTTCATTCTAGCGCAGATTGAGCGTTTAGGAAATCACATTCGTTGCGGAACAATAGCTCGAATTGGAGGTAAAGCGCCTGCGGACAGGGGAATTGAGATCATGAATCACTTTGGCCAAAGTGACGATACGGGCTGCGAATCCCGGCACTGTCGGCCAGAGGTTCACAGACTGTTTCCCTAAATTTCGGATCAATGATTGGCTTTTCGGCCCGGAAACAGGTAGTAAGACCATTGGGGGCAGAAACAATGCTGAAGACACATGCAAAGTATCGCCTGGGTCAGGTGGTTCGTCATAAAAAACATCCCTTCCGAGGGGTGATTTTTGACGTGGATGCAGAGTTTTCGAATACCGAAGAGTGGTATCAGGCCATCCCCGAAGACAGCCGCCCGATCAAGGATCAGCCGTTTTACCACCTGTTGGCGGAAAACGACCAGTCCTTCTATGTTGCTTATGTTTCAGAACAAAATCTGGTTGCGGATCAGTCGGGCGAGCCGGTCGAGCACCCGGATATCCCCGACATGTTCGGGCCGTTCGAAAACGGATCCTACCCGCTGCATTTCCACCTGAACTGAGCTTCTCTAGCCGCGCGTTCACTGGTCAATACCCGAGGGCGCAACCGTCCTTTCGCGGATCACTTGCGCCTTTCAGAACGCCATTTTCACAGATTCGGATGGCCTGTGCTCCGCCCATGGGCGTTTCTGGGATCTCAACAGTGTGGCCAATTTCACACAATTGTTGAGCCGTCTTGGGCGAAATTCCGCGTTCAAGCTTCAATATGCCGTTGTCTGCAAAAGCACGTGGAGCGTCAATGCTGGCCTGCATGCCCAGCCCGTGGTCGGTCAGGTTTGACACGAACCGGGCATGGCCGGTGGGCTGATAGGCGCCGCCCATCACGCCGAACGGCATCAGAACCCGGCCATTCTGTTTCAGGATGCCGGGGATGATGGTGTGCATGGGACGTTTGCCACCGCTCAACTCATTGGGGTGGCCTGCCTGGAGGGTAAAGCCAGCCCCCCGGTTCTGTAGCAGAATGCCGTATTTTTCTGACGCGATCCCCGAGCCGAAGCTGTGAAAGATGGAATAGATCAGCGAGACCGCCATCCTGTCCCGGTCCACCACGGTGACATAGACGGTGTCCCTGTGAATGGCCTCGGTCAGGGGGGCCGCAGCAGGCATCGCGCGCTTGGGGTCGATCAACGCCGCCAGCCTGTCGGCCACGTCCTGATCCAGAAACCGATCCGCATGTGTTGTATGATCGGGATCAGCGATGAACCGGTTGCGGGCGTCATAGGCCAGCTTTGAGGCCTCGGCCTCGATATGCAGACGTTCGGCCCCGAACGGATCCATCCTGGCAAGGTCGAAATTCTTGAGGATGTTCAGCAGCAAAATGGCTGTCGCGCCCTGACCGTTGGGCGGATGCTCGACCAGTTCCAGCCCGTTATATGGGCCGCTGACGGGTCGCGTTTTGGTGCAGGCGGTGGCCAGAAAATCCTCGGCCGTGTGGGTGCCGCCCCGGTGGAACAGCGTTGCGATCATGTCCTCGGCGATGTCGCCGGAGTAAAACGCGTCCCGCCCGTCCCGGGCAATCCGGCGCAGAACCTCGGCCTGACCGGGGGATCGGAAAAGCTGCCCGACCTCAGGCGCCTTGTCGTTGATCAGGTAATGCGTCCGCGCCGCGCCTTGCAGGGTGGCTGCCCCGGTCGCCCAGTCCAACGCAACCCGCGGCGCGACCGGTACGCCGGCCTCGGCATAGTGGATGGCGGGCTGTAGGATGGTGTCCAGCCCCAGCCTGCCCTCGGTTTCCGCCAGATGGCAGAACGCATCGACCGCGCCAGGGATAGTTACCGCGTCCGCCGTATCCAGCGGCACGGCTGGCAACCCTTGTGCCCGCAGTTTCTCGGCATTGGCGGCGGCAGGCGCGCGGCCCGAACCGTTCAGGGCGCGGATTTCGTCCTCTCCGGCCCGGTTGTAAAGGACAAAGCAATCGCCGCCCAACCCGGTCATCTGAGGTTCGCAAATGCCCAGCAGGACCGCACCGGCAATGGCCGCATCCATCGCATTGCCGCCGCGCGCAAGAATGTCCACGGCCACTTTCGCGGCCAGAGGGTGCGACGTCGCGCACATCCCTTCGGTCACCAGAACTTCGGACCGACCCGGAGTGTGAAAATCCCGCATGATGCTTTTCCCGATTTGAACGCGCCGAAGGTATCGCGCGGTCAGAAGTTGTCCAGTCACATGAAGGAGAAGGTCCTCGGCGCCGTTCACTGGGTGGGGGCTGTGACACTTGGCGCCGAGGGAAGCTATCTGAGCTACAGGTATCTTTTTGTCGGTCGTTTGCGGCGCCACAATGGTTCGATCTGGGCCTTATTGTGACGTTTTCTGGCCGTCAGGCAGGATCGGGAAAGTCAAACCGCAGCGACAGCCGGTTGCAGCCGTCAGAGCGTTCATAGCGGATGTCGCTGGTCAATTCGTGGATCAGGAACCAGCCAAACCCGCCTTCGGGCAGGTCTTCGATCGTTGATCCCAACGGTGCGGGTACGCCGTCCGGCACCCGAAACCCGGGCAAGGGGTTGCCGGTGTCCGAGATCAGGATATCCAGCCAGTTCCGGTGCAGGCGGCACCGCACCTTGACCTTGGCCGGTGTCACATCGGCATAGGCGTGTTCCACCACATTGTTGATCGCTTCGGCCAAAGCAATCTTCACGTCCCCCGCCTTGTGCTGCGGCAGCCCCTGTGTCGCCAGGCATCTGCTGAGCCGCGCAATACCGGCGCTGGCCTCAGACTCGGTCGCTGCAAAGCTCAGATCCAAACATTTGCCGTTACACATGGGCATTGGGCCTATTCAGGTGGTCAGGAGGGTCAGCCGGCCGTGGCCGACAGGGCATCATCCAGCGTCGGGTACAATTTGAACACCGTGTCCATGCGGGTCAGCCGGAACACCTTTTCGACAAAGGGATGCAGACCGGCCAGGTCCAGCCTGCGGTCGTTACCAAGCTGCTTCATCGAGGCGACGATGGCGCCCAGCCCGCTTGAATCGATGAATTCAACGCTGCTCAGGTCCAGCACCACACGTCTGGCGCCGCCTTCGGCCTCGTTGCGCATGTCTTCCTTGAACTGGATAGCCATGGCTGCATCAATCCGGTCTGAATGTACTTTGATAATCTGGGTTTCGTCGGTCGTTGTGCTGGTCAGGGCCATGCGCGACGGTCCTCTAATCTGAAAATCGCTGGTAGAAATACGCTAGACGGCAAATCTTACCATTCGGTATCCATCCAATGGAAAAAGAGGAGGATCATGCCGATGAAACAGGTCGTTATCGCCGGGGCCGCGCGCACGCCCATGGGAGGGTTTCAGGGAATGTTCGACGGTGTGGCCGCCGCCGAGCTGGGCGGAACCGCCATCCGGGCCGCGCTGCAGGGCGCGGGTGCTGATACCGTGGATGAGGTGCTGATGGGCTGCGTTTTACCTGCAGGTCAGGGTCAGGCCCCGGCGCGGCAAGCCGGATTTGCGGCTGGTCTTGGCGAAGAAGTGCCCGCGACGACCCTGAACAAGATGTGCGGATCGGGGATGAAGGCGGCGATGATGGCGTATGATCAGATCGCCCTGGGTCATGCAGATACGATGATCGCGGGCGGGATGGAGAGTATGACCAACGCCCCTTATCTGCTGCCCAAGATGCGCGGTGGTGCGCGAATCGGACACGGTCAGGTGGTCGACCACATGTTTCTCGACGGGCTCGAGGACGCCTACGACAAAGGCCGCCTGATGGGCACCTTCGCCGAGGACTGCGCCGAAGCCTATCAGTTCACCCGCGAGGCACAGGACGAATACGCGCTGAGATCGTTGTCCAACGCCTTGTCTGCCCAGGAAAACGGTGCGTTCGAGGGTGAGATCACGCCAGTGACCACCCGCACCCGCAAGGGCGAGGTCACCTTTGCCGAAGACGAACAGCCGCAATCCGCGCGACCCGACAAAATTCCGACTCTGAAACCCGCATTCCGCAAGGACGGTACGGTGACGGCGGCCAACTCCTCATCGATTTCTGACGGGGCCGCTGCGCTGGTCCTGGCCTCGGCCGACGCTGCTGAGGCTCAGGGCCTGACGATACGCGCCCGGATCGTCGGTCACGCCAGCCATGCGCAGGCACCCGGCCTGTTCACGACCGCCCCGGTCCCGGCGGCGCAAAAGCTGCTCTCGGCCATCGGCTGGTCCAAAGACGACGTGGACCTGTGGGAAGTGAACGAGGCATTTGCCGTTGTCCCCATGGCCTTCATGCATGAGATGGGCCTGCCGCGGGACAAGGTGAACGTGAATGGCGGCGCCTGCGCTTTGGGCCACCCGATCGGCGCGTCGGGCGCGCGCATCATGGTCACCTTGTTGAATGCGTTGGAAAAGCGAAACCTCAAACGCGGCATTGCGGCCATCTGCATCGGCGGCGGCGAAGGCACGGCCATCGCCATCGAACGGGTTTGACGCTTCATCTTTTTCCAAATACTCCGGGGGTGAATTGAGCCATCGGCTCAAGAGGGGGCAGCGCCCCCACCCAGCACGGAAAAAGACTGACCATGACCGTTGACTACGACACGCTTGCCAAGACCGTTTCCGCCCTGACCGAAGGCGAAACCGATCAGGTCGCCCTGATGGCCACAATGGCCTGCGAGGTGCACCACGCCGACGACCGCTTCGACTGGACCGGGTTTTACCGGGTGACCGAGCCTGGCCTGCTGAAGATCGGCCCCTATCAGGGCGGGCACGGCTGTCTTGTCATCCCGTTCGAGCGCGGTGTTTGTGGCGCTGCGGCCCGCACCGGCGAGGTGCAACTGGTGCCCGATGTGGATGCGTTTCCGGGTCACATCGCCTGTGCCTCATCCACCCGGTCTGAACTGGTGCTGCCGGTGCGGAATGCCGCGGGTGACGTGATCGCGGTGTTTGATATCGACAGCGATCAGCCGGATGCGTTCACCCAAGAAGATGCAGAGCGGTTGGCCCGCATCCTCGTGCAGGTTTTCGCCTAAGCGGGCAGCGCGGACATCAGGCCGCGTGCCAAAGCTGCCATGTCGCAAAGCAAGTCGCTGCCTGCAGGCAGACGATAGCGAACAGCCACGTGGAAAACCCGCGTTTGCGGGTCTTGTGGTTGAATATCCACCGCCCCATCACTGCGCCAGGGCTACCGCCCAGGGCTGCCAGCCATAATAATCTACGCTCGGGGATGCGTCCTTTACGACGTCGTGCGCGCAGTTTGTCCCAGCCAAAAGCCAGCAGGCTCAGGATGTTAATTGCCCACAGGTAAAGCACAGCGATCCACATATTTGGGGGATATCCACGCCGGGCTGCAGTATCAAATGAAAAAAGACTTGGAATTTTCACAGATTCGGGTCATCGTGAAAAATAGGGAGAAAATTTCACGACAATCAGGAGCGATCGGTGAACACACAGGCCCCCCAAAGCGCGACGCTTGGCGCGGATATCCGCGCCCTGCGCAAGGCGCGCGGTCTGACGCTGACCGAAATTGCCGAACGTCTGAACCGCTCTGTCGGGTGGCTCAGCCAGGTTGAGCGGGACATGTCGGACCCGTCGATTTCGGACCTGCGTCAGATTGCCGAATGTCTGGGTGTGCCGATGTCGATGCTGTTCGCGCATTCCTCGGTGCCGGTGGCCGAGCAGGGTTACGTCGTGCGCGCCGGATCGCGCCGCCCGATGGGCTCGGGCGAGGAAGGGCTGATCGAAGAGCTGCTCTCGCCCGATCTGACCGATGACTTCGAAATGGTGCATTCCACGTTCGAGCCGCATTCAAAGATGCAGACGCCGGCAGACCGCCCAACGCAAGAGGTCGGCTATATGGTGTCAGGTCGTTTGGACCTGGTGATCGGGGGGCGCGCGTTTTCGGTTGGTCCGGGGGACAGCTTCCGCATCAAAAACGAACCCTATCAATGGTCCAACCCGTATGATGAGCCTGCGGTGGCCGTCTGGGTCATCGCGCCACCTGTGTACTGACATGACGGATTCCGCATTCAACATTTGCGGGGTTGGCAAAGCGCTCAGCCATGCGCCAGCAGCAAGGAGATAATCAAATGCATACCGGTTCCTGCCTCTGCGGCGCTGTTTCGTTTGCCATCGACGGTGACCTGTCGCTGCCATCGGCCTGCCATTGCGGCCAGTGTCGCAAACAGTCGGGACATGTCTGGGCCTCGACCACGACCCATCAGGACAATCTCAGCTTTGCCGCCAGCGATGCGCTGCGCTGGTTCCGGGCCTCGGACATCGCGCGGCGCGGCTTTTGCAGTGCCTGCGGGTCTTTCCTGTTCTGGCAGCACAATGACGAGGACACGATTTCCATTTCCATGGGCGCCCTGAGCGAACCCACCGGACTGCACCTCGCCCGGCACATCTTTGTGGCCGACAAGGGCGATTACTACGACATCACAGACGATCTGCCCCAGCGGGCACAGTAAAAGAGGATCAATGCACATGAGCGATTTTCCAACCAAGGCCCGTGTGGTCATCATCGGCGGTGGCGTCGTTGGCTGTTCGTCCCTGTATCATCTGGCCAAGAAGGGCTGGACCGACTGCGTGCTGCTGGAAAAGAACGAACTGACCGCAGGTTCGACGTGGCATGCGGCGGGCAACGTGCCGACGTTTTCGACCTCGTGGGCGATCATGAACATGCAGCGCTATTCGACCGAGCTGTATGCGCGTCTGGCCGACGAAGTTGACTATCCGATGAACTACCACGTGTCGGGGTCGATCCGTCTGGCGCACAGCAAGGAACGGATGCAGGAATTCGAGCGCGCCATGTCGATGGGCCTGTATCAGGGCATCCCGATGGAGATGTGGACCCCGGAACAGGCGAAAGAGCGTTACCCGTTCCTCGAAACCCATGACCTGGAAGGCGTGCTGTACGACCCGACCGATGGTGACATCGACCCGGCGCAGCTGACTCAGGCCTTTGCCAAGGGCGCGCGCGACCTGGGCCAGAAGATCATCCGGTTCTGCCCGGCCACCGACGTCACCCAGCACGATGACGGCACCTGGACCGTGCACACCGAAAAAGGCGACATCGCCTGTGACTATGTTGTGAATGCCGCCGGTTACTATGCCCAGCGTGTGGGTGAGATGTTCAAGGCGTACGGCGGCCGCACCGTGCCCGCGATGGTCATGAGTCACCAGTACCTGCTGACCGACGAAGTGCCCGAGGTCGAGGCGTGGTCGAAGGAAAACGGCGGCAAGCTGCCGCTGCTGCGCGACGTGGATATCTCGTACTACCTGCGTCAGGAAAAGAACGGATTCAACCTCGGCCCCTATGAGCCCAACTGTAAGGGCGAATGGATGACCGAAGACGATCCGATGCCCGAGGATTTCTCGTTCCAGCTGTGGAATGACGATCTGGATCGGATCGAAGACATCGTCACCGACGCGATGGAGCGGGTTCCGCTGATGGCAACCTCGGGTGTGGGCCGCGTCATCAATGGTCCGATCCCCTATGCGCCCGATGGTCTGCCGCTGATTGGCCCGATGCCGGGAGTGACAAATGCGTTCGAAGCCCACAGCTTTACCTTCGGCATCGCGCAGGGCGGTGGTGCAGGCAAGGTGCTGGCCGAATGGATCGTCGATGGTCACACCGAATGGGATATGTGGGCCGTCGATCCGCGCCGCTACACCGACTATACCGATCAGGACTACTGCAACCAGAAAGGCATGGAGGTTTACGGCAACGAATACGCCATGCACTTCCCGCATCACGAATGGCCTGCGGCGCGGGACAAGAAGCTGTCTCCGGTCCATGCCAAGGTTAAGGAACTGGGCGGCGTGATGGGGGCCTATAACGGTTGGGAGCGCGCCAACTGGTTTGCCAAGCCGGGCGACGATACCTCTGAGGGCGCCACCCACACCTGGGGCCGGTTCGGGCCGTGGGAACAGCGCATCAAGGAAGAGTGCGAAGCCGTCCGCGACAATTGCGGCGTGCTCGACCTGCCGGGTTTCTCGCGTTTCATGGTCAAGGGTGAAGGCGCGGCCGAGGCGCTGCGCGGCCTGATCACCGGTGGTCTGCCCAAGGTTGGCCGCATCAACCTCGTCTATATCTCGGACGACCGGGGCCGCATCCTGACCGAGATGTCCTGCGTCCGTCTGGGCGAGGATGAGTTCATGATGATCACCGCCGCCACCGCACAGTGGCATGACCGTGACATCCTGACAAAGGTCATGCCTGCCAGCGTCTCGGTCGAGGACGTCACCACCACCCGCGACACGCTGATCGTGACCGGCCCGAAATCGCGTGAGATCCTGTCGGGTCTGACCGATGCGGACCTGACCGCCGGGTGGCTGACCCATCAGGCGGCCACCGTTGCCGGTAAATCGGCCTTCCTGATCCGTGTCTCCTTCGCCGGTGAGCTGGGCTGGGAAGTCCACGCCCTGAACGAGGACATGCTCGCGATCTACGAGGCGATCCTTGATGCCGGTGCAACGCCGTTCGGGATGTATGCGTTGAACGCGCTGCGGATCGAAAAGGGCTACCGCACCTGGAAGGGCGATCTGTCCAGCGACTACTCGCTGCTGGAAGGGGGTCTGGAACGCTTCGTCAAGCTGGACAAGCCGCAGGACTTCCCCGGCAAGGCCGCGATCCAGAACGAAAAGCAGCAAGGGGTGAAGAAATCCTTTGTCACGCTGACCGTTGAGGCTGGTGATTGCGACGCGCCCTACATGTCTTGCATCTCGCAGAACGGTGAGATTGTGGGTGAAACCACTTCGGGCGCCTGGGGCTATCGCGTCGGCAAATCTATCGCGCTGGGCATGGTCAAGGCCGAAGCTGCCAACCCGGGCACCGAGCTTGAGGTGGAAATCTACGGTCAGAAATACCGCGCTGTGGTACAAGAGGACCAACCGCTCTGGGATCCGGCGAACGAGCGGCTGCGCGTGTAACCCCGGACGGAGGTGCCATGAGCAAGCGATACTCCAAACTGGGGCCCGGTGAGGGCCCCAACTATGACTGGGAAAATGACCATACCTTCGTCAAGGTGTCCGGTCAGGACTCAGGTGGTGCCTATACGCTCATGGAAGACAATCTGAAGGCCAGCTTCGCGCTTGGCCTTCATCGCCACGACAGCCACGCTGAAACTTTCTACTTTCTGGACGGTGAGGTGGATTTCTGTGTCGATGGCGACTGGCACCGGTGCACGGCGGGTACAACGATGCATGTCCCTGCGGGCGTGCCACATGCGTGCCGCGTGGCCGGAGGTGAACCGGCGCGGATGCTGATGATCTTTCAGCCTTCGGGGTTCGATGGCTTCCTTGCCGAGCTTGCGACAATGAACGAGACCGATTTTGCGGATGAGGCTAAGATGGCCGCGCTGAATGCCCGTTACGACATCATTCCGATGGGGCCGGTTCCGCCACATCCGGACGATCAGACCTGAAGGCGGCAGCAGATGACACTCCCCCAAACCATGTCCGGTGTGTACCTGACCCAACACGGCGGGCCAGAGGCGTTGCAATGGCGTGAGGACATCCCGGTTCCCCAACCCGGGCCGGGGCAAGTACTGGTTCGGGTTCTGGCCGCTGGGGTGAACAACACCGATATCAACACGCGGGTCGGCTGGTATTCCTCTGACGTGACAGGCGCGACCGACGCCGTCGATCAGGATGTCGAGGCCGGAGGCTGGGGCGGTGCACTGCACTTCCCGCGCATTCAGGGCGGTGATCTGTGCGGCGTTGTTGAACTGGCCGGGCCTGAGACGGGTTTCCAGCCCGGTCAGCGCGTCACTTGCCCGATTAACCTGCCGCGTCCACGTCCGGGCCATCCGACCGGGTTCATTGCGTTGGGGTCCGAAATGGACGGCGCCTTTGCGCAATATTGCCTGGTCGATGCGGATGACCTTTATGACGTGACCGCCTCGCCGCTGTCGGATGTGGAAATCGCCGCCATCCCCTGCGCTTTTGGCACCGCCGAGAACCTGCTGACCCGTGCAGGTGTGACAGCGGGGCAAAAGGTGTTGATCACCGGAGCGTCCGGTGGTGTCGGTCTGGCCACCGTGCAACTGGCGGCGCTGCGGGGGGCGAATGTTTGGGGCGTGACCAGCCCGGCAAAGGCAGAGGTGGTCAAAGGGCAAGGCGCGATCGAAACCTTTGCTCGCGATGCGGCGCTGCCTGCGGATATGTTCGATGTTGTGATTGATGTGGTGGGCGGCCCGGCATGGCCCGGCCTGATACTGGCCTTGAAGCCGGGTGGCCACTATGCCGTGTCGGGCGCGATTGCAGGACCGCTCGTTCAGGCCGACCTGCGCGACATCTATCTGCGTGACATCACCATCCACGGCTGCACCCATCAGGCCTTTGACGTGTTCGGACGATTGGTCGAGATGATCAATGCCGGTCGGATCAGGCCCTTGATCTCAAAGACTTATCCGCTAAAGGACATTGCGGCGGCGCAGATGGATTTTCAATCCAAGGCATTCCCGGGCAAACTTGTTCTGATTCCGTGAAAGGGCTGGGGAAATGGCAAACATCACTCTTCTGGATGGCTCAATCGGGCAGGAACTGGTCAAGCGCAGCGGTGACCGGCCAACGCCTTTGTGGTCGACCCGGGTGATGATCGACCGCCCCGAATTGGTCGGAGACGTCCATGCCGAATACTTCCGCCGCGGCGCGTCGGTCGCCACCACGAATACCTATGCCGTGCATCGGTCCCGGCTGGTGCGGGAAGGGATCGAGGCGCAGCTTGCTGACCTGATCAACGCTGCGGTTACGCAGGCCCAACGGGGGCGCGGTTCAAACGGAGGGCGTATTGCCGGGGCGTTGGGGCCGCTTTTGGCCTCGTACCGGCCCGACCTGAAACCCGACGTGGATGAAGCGGCCGAGAAATTCGCTGAATTGGCGCGGATGATGGCGGAGCGTGTGGACTTTTTCCTGATCGAAACCGTGTCTTCGGTTCAGGAGGCCGAAGGCGCCCTGCGGGGTACAGCGGAAGGCGGCAAGCCCGTCTGGCTGGCGCTGACGGTGATGGATGACGACGGCACGCGCCTGCGCTCGGGCGAGCCGCTGTCCGAAATCGCTCCTGTGGTAGATCGTTTCGCGCCCGAGGCCGTGCTGATCAACTGCTCGCGCCCCGAGGCTATTCCCAACGCCTTGGACATCATAGCCGAATTCGGCCGGCCCTATGGGGCCTATGCGAACGGGTTCACCGGCATCACCCAGAAGTTTCTGGAAGACGCGCCCACCGTAGATGCGCTGGAACAGCGTCAGGATTTGGGACCCGAGGCCTATGCCGATCACGCGATGGCATGGGTTGCGCAAGGCGCGACCATTTTGGGCGGCTGCTGCGAGGTTGGTCCGGATCACATCGAAACCCTGGCCAACCGGTTGCGCGCCGCCGGTCACCAGATCATCTGAGGTACACAGGATGCGGAACCCGGCGGACAATTCGGCCCAGCTGCATTTCGATATCCTGGTTGCGCCCGGATATGTGCTGTTGGAACTGGCTTCGCTGGTCGAGGTGCTGCGGCTGGCCAATCGTGTGTGTCCGTCGCCTCCGTTCAGCTATTCTTATCGGTCGCTGAAAGGCGGCCCGATTGCCAGCAGAAGCGATGCGGTAGTGCAAACCGAATCTGTGCCAACCCAACCCAAGGCGGATTACCTGTTCGTAATCGGTAATTCCGACCCCGATCACCCGGATCTGTCCCTGGGGCGCGTGGTGTCGGATTACACATTCCGCGGGGCCAAGGTGTTCCTGCTGGCCGAAGCCGCCAGCCGCTATATCGATGAACAAGGCACCGACGATATGGCAACACATTGGGAAAACGCTTCGTTCCTCCGAGAGCGCAGGGCGCGGTTCGAGGCCAAGCTGTCAATTGCAACGGAACAGGGCGCGGTGGTGACCTGCGCGGGGATGGAGGCGACGACGGATGTGGCGTTGGCAGTGATCGGGCGCCATATCTCGGGCCCGGCCAAGATGACGGTGGCCGACATCATGCTGCATGAAAACATCCGCGACTTTTCCTCGATGCAGCCGTTTTCCGGGGCCAAGCTGACAGCTACGGGCGATGCCAAGCTGGATCAGTGCATCAAGCTGATGCAGGCCAATATCGAAGATCCTTTGCCGATCCATCAGATCGTCGAATCGCTGCACCTGTCGAACCGCTCGTTGGAGCGGAAATTCAAAAACTACTTTGGAACCACGCCGAATGGGTTTTACCGCGAAATGCGGCTGGCCAAGGCCAATAACCTGCTGCTGAACACCACCATGAGCGTCCGCGAAATCGGTCTGGCCTGCGGGTTCCCGAACGGGTTTTCCTCTGTTTACAAGAGCTTTTTCGGCGTTACCCCCTTTGTTGTCCGACGGGAAAAGCGGGCGGCGGCACATCGGTGAAAATTGCCGATACTGTGACGCTTTTGGTGCATTTATTGTCGATCTTCCGTGTCATTTTGCCCCAAACCTGACACAGCGGAGATTTCAGGATGGTTGATCTTCCCAGCAAGGCCCGAGTGGTCATCATCGGCGGCGGCGTTATCGGATGCTCAGTCGCGTATCACCTGACCAAGAAGGGCTGGAGCGACGTAGTGCTTTTGGAGCGCAAGCAACTGACCAGCGGCACCACATGGCACGCGGCCGGTCTGATCGGGCAGCTGCGCGCGTCTTCCAACATGACCAAACTGGCGCGCTATTCCGCAGAGCTTTATCTGGGCCTCGAGGAAGAAACCGGTGTCGCCACCGGCCTGCGTCAGGTCGGCTCTGTTTCGGTCGCCCTGACCGGTGAGCGGTTGGAGGAGCTGTACCGAAATGCGGCAATGGCCCGTGCGTTTGGCGTGCCGGTCGAAGAGCTTTCACCGACGGAAGTCAAAGAGCGATATGCGCATATCAACCTCGACGGCGTGGCAGGTGGCGTTTGGTTGCCAACGGATGGTCAGGCGGATCCAGCCAACATTGCCTTGGCGCTGGCCAAGGGCGCGCGTCAACGCGGCGGGGTGATCAAGGAACGGGTGAAGGTGACCGGGATTTCCCGGCACGGACGCCGTGTGACAGGTGTCGACTGGACCAGTGATGACGGGCAATCCCAAGGGCATATCGCCTGCGACATGGTAGTAAACTGTGCGGGAATGTGGGGGCACGAGGTCGGCAAGATGGCCGGCGTGAATGTGCCGCTGCACGCCTGTGAACATTTCTACATCGTTTCTGAACCTATTGAAGGCTTGAGCCAGATGCCGGTTCTGCGGGTGCCGGATGAATGCGCCTACTACAAGGAAGATGCAGGCAAAATGATGCTGGGCGCATTTGAGCCCAATGCCAAGCCGTGGGCCATGAACGGGATTCCAGACAGTTTTGAGTTCGACCAACTGCCCGAGGATTTCGACCATTTCGAACCGATCCTCGAAGCGGCCTGCAACCGGATGCCGATGCTGGCTGAGGCGGGTATTCACACCTTCTTCAACGGCCCGGAATCCTTTACCCCCGACGACGCCTATCACCTGGGGTTGGCGCCCGAGACGGACAATGTCTGGGTCGCGGCTGGGTTCAACTCGATCGGTATCCAATCCGCCGGTGGCGCGGGCATGGCCTTGGCCGAATGGATGGATAGTGGTGAGAAACCCTTTGATCTGGGTGACGTGGATATCGGTCGGATGCAGCCGTTTCAGGGCAACAAGAAATACCTGTTCGAGCGCTCGAAAGAGACGCTGGGTCTGCTCTATGCCGATCACTTCCCCTATCGGCAAAAGGCGACCGCGCGCGGGGTGCGTCGCACGCCGTTCCATCATCACCTGCTGGAGCAGGGCGCCGTCATGGGCGAAATCGCCGGTTGGGAGCGCGCCAACTGGTTCGCCAATGAAGGGCAGGAGCGTGAATACCAGTATAGCTGGAAGCGCCAGAACTGGTTCGAGAATTCGGCGGCTGAACACCGCGCGATCCGCGAAAACGTCGGCATGTATGACATGTCGTCCTTCGGAAAGATCCGCGTGGAAGGGCCGGATGCCGAGAAGTTCATGAACTACATTGGCGGCGGCGACTATTCAGTGCCCAATGGCAAGATCGTCTATACCCAGTTTCTGAACCGCACCGGCGGGATCGAGGCGGATGTGACCGTCACCCGCCTGACCGAAACCGCCTATCTGGTCGTCACACCGGCGGCGACGCGCCCGGCCGACCAGACCTGGATGATGCGCCACGCGGACAACTTCAACGTGGTCATCACCGACGTGACCGCGGGCGAAGGGGTTCTGGCCGTCATGGGCCCGAATGCACGTGCGCTGCTTGAAAAGGTCTCGCCCAACGATTTCTCGAACGCAGCCAACCCGTTCGGCACCGCGCAAGAGATCGAGCTGGGCATGGGCCTTGCCCGTGCCCACCGCGTGACTTACGTGGGCGAGCTTGGGTGGGAGATTTATGTTTCCTCCGACATGGCTGGCCACGCGTTCGAAACGCTGCACGAGGCGGGACAGGGCATGGGGCTGAAGCTGTGCGGTATGCACATGATGGACAGCTGCCGGATCGAGAAGGGCTTCCGCCATTTTGGTCATGACATCACCTGCGAGGACCACGTGGTGGATGCCGGGTTGGGCTTTGCGGTCAAGGTCGACAAGGGCAGCGATTTCATCGGCCGTGAGGCGGTGATTGCACGCAAGGAAAGCGGTCCCAAGAACCGTCTGGTGCAATTCAAGCTGACCGATGCCGAACCGCTGCTGTTCCACAATGAGCCAATCATTCGGGATGGTGAGTATGTGGGCTATCTGAGCTCGGGCAACTATGGCCACACGCTGGGCGCTGCCATCGGTCTGGGTTACGTGCCGTGCGAGGGCGAAAAGGCGGCGGATGTACTGGCCTCGACCTATGAGATCGACGTCTGCGGCGTAAAGGTCAGGGCCGAGGCATCGTTGAAGCCGATGTACGACCCGAAATCGGAACGCGTTAAAGTATAATCAAATTGTCGGGGCGCTGCGGCGCCCCGGCTCTTTTATTGGGGGTGCCGGTGGTAACCGCGACGTATCAGAATTCCTGATCGCTTGCTTCACAGTTTTCGCGGTTCCCAATCCGGTCTGATTTGCCGTAGAGAGGCTTGATATCAGTCGGAGACCCCCGTGGCAGATACCCCCGCACCCCCGAGCAGAGAAGATACGCCCAAAGGGTTGGCGTTGGCCGTGACAGCTTATGTCCTGTGGGGTTTTCTGCCGCTTTACATGAAGGCGATGTCTCATGTTGGACCAATTGAACTCGTTTCTCACCGCGTCATCTGGTCGGTTCCGGTGGCGGGGCTGCTGCTGGTGGCCTTGGGACGTACGCGAGATCTGAAGGTGGCATTGGCGAACCCGAAGATGCTGGGGATGGCTTGCATAACGGCCGCTCTGATTTCGGTGAACTGGGCAATATATGTCTGGGCCATTGCCAATGACCGGGCGCTGGACGCGGCGCTGGGCTATTACATCAATCCGCTGTTCAGCATTGCGCTGGGTGCGGTTCTGCTGCGCGAGCCGTTGACGAAGACGCAACTGGCAGCGGTGGCCATTGCGGCGCTGGGCGTTTTGGTTCTGGTTGTCGAGGCAGGCAGCCTGCCGTGGCCTGCGCTGGGGCTGATGGTCAGCTGGGGGTTCTACGCGTTTTTCAAGCGGTCGCTGCCGATTGGGCCAAATCAGGGGTTTCTCCTTGAGGTTCTGATCCTGCTGATCCCGGCGCTGATGTATGTCACGTGGCTGGGGGTGCAGGGCACGGGACATTTCGGCGTTGGGGCCTCGGACACCATGTTGCTGGCCTGCGCAGGCGTTGTCACCGCGGTGCCGCTGCTGGTTTATGCCAACGGGGCGAAACTGGTGCGGCTGTCGACGATGGGCATTCTGCAATACATCGCGCCGACCATGATCTTTATCACTGCGATCACCGTGTTCGGTGAACAGATCGACCGGGGGCGTATGATCGCGTTTCCGCTGATCTGGACGGCGCTGGTGGTGTACTCGATCCCGATGATCCGGCAGATGCGGGCTCAGACCTGACGCAAGAGGCGGGCGGCCTCGTCGGCCCAGATCGCATAGGTTTTAGGGCTCGGGTGGTAGCCGTCAGGCGCGGCCAGGGCCGGGTCGTTGGGCAAATCCAGTTGCAGATGTCTTGCTTGTGGGAAACTGACCGCGACCTGTTGCAAACCGCGATCCAGCCGTGCGGCCTGACATCCCAGAACCCACGCCAGAGGTTGCGGCAGGGCCGGGAAGAGGTGCATCTGCGGCACAGCCGTAACCACCAGCCGCCGCACGCCCAGAGGGCCGGTCAAAAGCTCCAGCAATCGGGTCTGGTGGTCGACGAACCGTCGGCGTGTCACGCCGCGTGTCACGTCATTCACGCCAAGAGCGGTGACGGCCATATCGAACTGGCAACTCAGGCCGTGCAGCCGGTCAATCGTGTCCTGTGTTGTATGCCCGGTTGTGGCCTCAAGTCGCCATTCGACCGTATAGTGCTTGGCAAGCCGGGCCACGAGGTAGCCTGACAGCGCCTGTGCTTGTGTCCCGGCACCGACCCCGGCAGCAGAGCTGTCGCCCGCGATCAGAAGACGCCGCCGCGGTCCGCGCCCCGCGCGCCCTTCGCGTGGCCCGGTGGGTTCCGGCAGCATCTGGGCGTTGCGGCGCACTGACAGGCCCTGAGCCGCCAGAACCGGCAGCAATGGCACGCGCAGCAGCTGATCGGCGGCAACAGGCATGGTCAGCTGAGCGCGTTCTTGTATTCAAGGAATCGCGGGTCGGTCATGACGCGGGCCATCATCGCCTCGCGCAGGGCGCCGATGGTTTTGTAGGGGCGCATGACGACTTCGAACTCCTGAATCAGCCCGTTATCGTTCAGCGTGATCAGATCGACCCCAACGGCGTCCAGATCGCCGACCTTGCACTGGAATTCCAGCGCCCAGTCCTTGCCCTCACCCATCACGCGGCGATAGCGGAAATCCGAGAACACCTGTCCCACATGACCCAGCACCGCCGCCACGGGTTCGCGTCCGGTCCAGGTGCTGTAATAGGTGGGTGGGGAAAAGCGCACATCCTCGGCCAGCAATTCGTGGATCAGGCTCTCATCGCCCTTGGCGACCACCTCTTGCATGCGTTCGATCGTGGGGTGCATGGGTTCTCCTCTCCGCTTTGGGGGCAGAGTTGCTGAACCGTTCCGTTCAGGCAAGCGCGACGTTGCGGGAGGTCGCGCGCTGCGATAGGCAGGCGCGCATGAGCGAGACCTATGATCCCCCCAAGACCCCTCTGGACGTGCTGCATGAGGACGCGCAGCTGATTGTGGTGAACAAACCTTCGGGGCTGTTGTCGGTGCCGGGGCGGGGCGACCATCTGGCCGATTGCCTGCTGAGCCGGGTGCAGGCGGCGTTTCCGCAGGCATTGCTGGTGCATCGGCTGGACCGGGATACCTCGGGGGTGATGGTCTTTGCCCAGACGCCCCATGCGCAGCGCCATCTGAGTATGCAGTTCGAGAACCGCCAGACCCGCAAGACCTATGTGGCGCGGGTTTGGGGGCAGGTTGAGGATAAGACCGGAACCGTTGATCTCCCACTGATCGTGGATTGGCCCAACAGGCCGCGCCAGATGGTGTGCCACGAGACCGGCAAGCCTGCCGTTACCGACTGGCGTGTCATGAAGTATGAGGGTCGCACGACCCGTCTGCGCCTGTTCCCGAAGACGGGCCGGTCGCATCAGTTGCGGGTGCATATGCTGGCGCTGGGCCACCCGATTCTTGGTGACCCGTTCTATGCCGAAGGCGCGGCGCGGGATTTCCCGCGCCTTATGCTGCACTCCGAGGAACTGCGCCTGAAGAACCCAGACGGTGGGGCGTCGATGAAGTTCCGCACCAAGGCGGATTTCTGAACCTTACGCCGTACTGGTCCACAGCATCTTGAGGTTGCCCAGCGAAAACCGTCTGCGGCGTTTGCGCGGGGCGCAGGGTTGACGGGCGGCCATGATCTCACGTTCGATCTCAAAGCCGCGCAGGGTGTGATCCTGCGCCCAGGGGCCCAGTTTCAGGGTCATCATCACGTGATTTTCGAGGCTTGGCATCGGTGATCTCCTTTTCGTCTGGTACCAAGTCTCGCCCATCACTCCTGACACCACCCTGTCAGGGGGGTGTGCTAGGGTGTCAGCAGATGAACCCGGAGAAACGTATGCGCCGATCCACCCGCCTGTTCGAAATCATCCAGATTCTGCGTGCTGCCGAGGCGCCGGTCACGGCTGAAACGCTGGCTGAAAAGCTGGAAGTGTCCGCGCGCACGGTCTATCGCGATGTCGCCGCCCTGCAGGCGCAGCGTACGCCCATCGAGGGCGAGGCGGGCGTCGGGTACCTGATGCGGCGCGGCTATGACCTGCCGCCTTTGAATTTTGACGCCGAAGAGGTCGAGGCGCTGTGGGTCGGCCTGTCGATGCTGGCGCGCACCGGGGACAGCACGTTGCAACAGGCCGCCGACCGGGTGTGCCGCAAGATCGAGGCGCTGCGCGAGCCCGCCGACTGGCTGCAGGTGGCCCCCTGGGGAGCCCCGATGGACGATCCTGAAAAAGGCTGTGTGCCGGTTGTGAACTATCGCGAGGCGATCCGGAATGAGCGTAAGATCCGCATCACCTATGTGAATGCCGAAGGTGTCCGGACCGACCGGATCGTTCGCCCCGTGGCGCTGATCTATCACATCGAATGCACCCTGTTGGCCGCCTGGTGCGAGCTGCGCAAAGGGTTCCGCCATTTCCGTACCGATCGTATCTGGGCCTGCGACCTGACCGAGGATCATTTTTGCGGGCAGGGCGAATCTCTGCGGGCGCTCTGGCAGGAGCAGAACCAATGGGATGCCTCGGCACGGGCGTCTTAAGTGGCGGGTATTCGCCGATTTCACCGGATTGTTGCTTGAGAACACCTGCGGGCGGCGCGATATACTGCGCCAAACAAAACGCGCCCGGTAAACGGGCGCCGGAGCAGAAGGTGATATCATGACGATTTCCAAATTTGTTTTGTCCGCCGGGCTGGGCTCGGCCATGTTTCTTGGGGCCTGTACGGATCCCGGCACGCTGAACCTGCCGTCCGATCCCAATCAGAACGCCAAACAGGGCGCGCTTTTGGGTGGTCTGGTCGGGGCCGGTGTTGGCGCGATTGCCAATAACTCGAATCCGGGTCTGGGTGCATTGGCCGGGGCCGCGGTGGGGGCCGCCGGTGGCGGTCTGATCGGCAACCAGCTGGACCGTCAGGCGGCCGAACTGCGCCAGCAACTGGCCAATCAGGGCATCACCGTCACCAATGCGGGCGACCGGCTGATCGTCACCGTGCCGAACGATATCTCGTTTGACACCGACAGCGCGACCGTGCGCCCGGCGCTGCGCGCCGATCTGGTGCGGGTGGGGCAGAACCTGACGCGGTACCCCAACTCGAGCGTTCAGGTCATCGGTCATACCGACAGCGATGGCGAGGCGTCCTATAATCAGGTCCTGTCCGAGCGCCGTGCCCGGTCCGTGGCCGATATCCTGCAGGCCAATGGCGTCAGCGGTGCCCGGATCAGTACAATCGGCCTGGGTGAGAACCGCCCCGCCGCCTCGAACCTGACGCCCGAAGGCAAGGCCCGCAACCGCCGGGTCGATATCGAGATCATCCCCAACGGAAGCGTCTAATGCGATAGGGCACCCTCGGGTGCCCTTTTTCGCACATTGACTGCGCGTCAACTGGGCTTTGGTGCGCGCGGGCTTTGGGCTAGCTATTGGGAAACACCATGACGGAGTTTCCCGATGTCCGAACCGATCCTGCTGAGCCTCTCCGGCTCATTGCGTCAAAACGCCACCAACCGCAAACTGCTGCGCGAAGCGGCACGGCTGTTCAACCCTGGCACCCATATCGAGGCCGATCTGAACTTGCCGCTCTATGACGGTGATCTGGAAAATGGCGAGGGCATTCCGCAGGCGGTGCAGACGCTGGCCGATCAGATCGCGCAGGCCCATGCGGTGATCATCTCCACCCCGGAATACAACAAGGGCCCGTCGGGCGTTTTGAAAAACGCGCTGGACTGGGTCAGCCGGACCGAGGGCCGCCCCTGGGCCGACAAACCGGTCGCGGTGATGTCGGCCGCCGCCGGCCGTGCGGGCGGGGAACGGGCGCAGATGGTGTTGCGCAGCTATATGGTGCCGTTCCAACCGCGCATCCTGCAGGGGCCGGAAATCCATCTGGCCGACAGCTCGAACGAGTTCGATGAGCATGGGAAACTGTCCAGCGACCGCTATGAAAGCAGCTTGCGGGTGCTGATGGAGAAATTGCGGGCCGAGGCGGGGTTCTAAGGCTTGTTGACATGGATCTTGCTGCCTAGTCTGCGGCTATGGCAGAAGAAATTCAGACCGACGTGATCGACCCGGCCCGCGCGGCTGCTTTGCAAGCGGCGTTGGGGCAGGAGGCGACGGTAACGGCGGGGGCAGCGTTGCCGCCGTTCTTTCACCAGCTTTATTTCTGGTCGCCGCAGGCTCCGGAACGGCTGGGTCGTGACGGGCATCCTAAGGTGGGGGGCGGCCTGATCCCTGACATGGGCCTGCCCCGCCGCATGTGGGCCGGTGGTCGCCTGCGCTTCCACACGCCTCTGATCGCGGGGGCAGGGGCCGAGCGGCGCTCGGTCTGTGAACTCGCGACTTCGAAATCTGGGCGCACCGGGCCTCTGGGTTTCGTCACCTTGCGCCACGAGGTCTGGCAGAGAGATACCCTTTGCCTGACCGAATGGCAGGATATTGTCTATCGTCAGGACCCATCACCTAACGAGGTCAAACCTGTTCCGCCCATGGCCCGCACTGACGAGACTGATCGGCGCAGCGTCCCTTTCGACAGCACCGTGCTGTTTCGCTATTCGGCGCTGACTTTCAACGGGCACCGTATCCATTACGATCTGGACTACGCCCGCGACGTCGAGGGTTACGCAGGGCTGGTCGTGCACGGCCCGCTGCTGGCGCAGCATCTGATGCTGTTTGCGGAACAGGTAATGGGTCCGCTGACGCAATTCTCGTTCCGGGCGACCGCGCCGCTGATGCATTTTGAAACCGCGACCCTGTGCCGGAACGGGCAAACCCTGTGGGTGCGCGGGCCGGATGGGCGGCAATGCATGGTGGCAGAGGCCGCGCCGTTGTCAGAGTGAGGCCTCGGGTCGGAAGCCGTCAGGAATTGCGTCCCGCCCGTCCAGCACCAAATCAGCCATGACCTCGGCCACTTTCGGGGCCATGCCGAAACCGATCTTGAAGCCACCATTGGCGATGAACTGCCCCTTGTGCAAAGGATGCGCGCCCAGCATCGGGGCGCGGCTTTTGCTGCGGGGGCGGACCCCGGCCCATCGTTCGATCACTTCGGCCCCATGCAGCACCGGCACCGCCCGCGTGGCGCGCTCCAGCACGTCGTCCAGCGCATCATCGGTGCTGGATGGGTCATCATAGTCCCGTTCCGAGGTCGAGCCGATCGCCAGCGTGCCATCTGCGTGAGGCACGATATGGATCGCATCGGCAAACAGTTGCGGAACCTCACCCGCATCAAAGCGCAGCAGTGCGGCCTGCCCCTTGACGCCATTGCCGACAGTTTTGCCAAAGGCCTGGCTCAGCTCCTGCAACCCGGCCAGACCGGTGGCGTGAACGACCTGACCCTGGTCCGGTGCTTCGGCTGCCACGTCCACTCCCATCACCGCCAACGCCGAAACCAGCGCGGCACAGGCGCGGCGGGGGTGCATCCGGGCGCTCAGCGTGTCGTGGATCACGAATCCGGTCGGGCTGGGCGGGCACCATGACCCGAGTGCCCCGGCCTCGACCACCCGCCATTCGGCGCGGCCCTGCCAGAGTTCGGCAGCGGTGACCGCGCGGGCATGGGCAAGCTCCAGCGTGCGGGCGTCCGCGATGGGCTGCAACCGGCCCAGCCGCGCATATCCGGGGGAAACGCCCCCTGTGGCTTCGACCTGCTTCCAGAACGGCTCGGCCATGATCAGGCTGTCGAACTGAAAGGCCTTTTTGGGGTTCCAGTTCTCGGGCACATGCGGGGCCAGCGCACCGACCAGCCCGTTGCTGGAGCCTGAGCCGGGGCCGAAGGGGTCGACAACCTGCACCTTGGCGCCGCGCCGGGCACAGGTCCACGCAATGGAGAGGCCAAAGATGCCCGCACCGCGCACCGTTACATCGACCATTGCCATTCCCCTTTTCCTTGTTCAGTGTCGCGCCGCTTAGCTACAGGATTCCCCGATGGCAGACCAGCGTGCTGAACTGACATGGACCGAGGATCAGATTCCGGTCTCGGACCGTTTCGACGATCCGTATTTCTCGCTGCAAAACGGGCTTGAGGAAACGCGGCACGTTTTTCTGGCGGGCAATGACCTGCCCGCACGGTTTGCGCCGGGGTTCCGCATTGCTGAACTGGGGTTCGGCACTGGTCTGAACATGCTGACCGTGTGGTCCGAGTGGGAGAGGGCGGGCCAGACCACGCCGCTGATCTTCACCAGTTTCGAGGCCTTCCCGATGGTGCCCGAGGACATGGCCCGCGCACTGGCGGCCTTTCCCGAGCTTGCGCCTTGGGCTGACCGTTTTCTGGCCCGGTGGCAGGGCGGGCGTTGTGAGCTGGGCACCCTGCACCTTGAGGTGATCGAGGGCGATGCGCGTCAGACTTTACCCGCATGGCAAGGCGCGGCTGATGCCTGGTTTCTGGACGGGTTCTCTCCGGCCAAGAATCCCGAACTTTGGGGCGTGGACCTGATGCAGCAGGTGGCCGCCCATACGGCGTCTGATGGCACGGTCGCGACCTATACCGCCGCCGGATTTGTGCGGCGCGGGCTGGAGGAGGCGGGTTTTGCCGTCACCCGCACCCCCGGATATGGCCGCAAGCGCCATATGACCCGGGCGATCCGGGAATGACCCAACAGAACAACACCCGCGCCGGTATCGCGCTGATGGTCGCGGCAACGGTTGTGTTTGCCTTGCAGGACGGCATCTCGCGCCATCTGGCGGGCACCTACAACACCTACATGGTCGTGATGATCCGCTATTGGTTCTTCGCCGCCTTTGTCATCGCGCTGGCGGCGCGCGCGCCCGGCGGATTAAGCGCCGCGACCCAGACGAGCCAACTGGGCTTACAGGTGTTCCGAGGAGTACTTCTGGCGACCGAGATTTGCGTCGCCGTCTATGCCTTTACCGTGCTGGGCCTGATCGACAGCATGGCGGTGTTCATCTGTTACCCGTTGCTGGTCGCGGCACTCAGCGGGCCGGTTCTGGGCGAGCAGGTCGGTTGGCGGCGCTGGGTGGCGATTGGCGTGGGCTGCATCGGCGTTCTGATCATTCTGCAACCGGGTGTGGGAGTGTTCAACCCATGGGCCATTATCCCGCTGATTTCGGCGTTTTTGTTCGCGCTCTATGGTCTGCTGACCCGCTATGCCGCCCGCAAGGATACCGCGGCCACCAGTTTCTTCTGGACCGGGGTGGCCGGGGCCGTGGCTATGACGCTGGTGGGGATGTGGTTCTGGGAGCCGATGGCGCGCGCGGATTGGGCGTGGATGGCCTTGCTGTGCGTCAGCGGTGTTCTCGGTCACTGGCTTCTGATCAAATGCTATGAAATGGCCGAGGCCAGCGCGGTGCAGCCCTTTGCCTATTTCCATCTGGTCTGGACGGCCATTATAGGCATTTCCGTCTTTGGTGAGGCGTTGCGGCCCGCAGTTATCCTCGGGGCCGCATTGGTTGTGGCTGCGGGCCTGTTCACCCTATGGCGCGAACGAAGCCAGGGTTGAGCCGACCAATTCCTGCGAGAACGGAACCGGCAGTGCGGGCTGACCCAGGCGGGCGCGATAGACCGGCAGGCTTTCCGCCACCCGCATCACGTAATTGCGGGTCTCGCTGAAGGGAATGGTCTCGATCCAGTCGACCACGTCGATCTCACCGGCGCGGGGGTCGCCGTATCGGCCCATCCATGAAATCGGGCGCCGCGGCCCGGCGTTATAGCCCGCCGCCATCATCACCACGTTGCCGTTGAAATCCGCCGCCAGTCCTGACAGGTAATTCGCCCCAAGCTTGGCGTTGTACTGCCAGTCCGAGGTCAGCTTCAGCGTCTTGTGGCCACTGAGGATACCCAGCTCCTTGGCGACAAGCTTGGCCGTGGCGGGCATCACCTGCATCAACCCGCGCGCGCCTGCTCCGCTGATCACCACCGGGTCGAACTCGCTTTCGCGGCGGGCGATGGCCAGCGTCATCTCTTTCGCCATGGGAAGTCCCATATCGGCGACCGGGTGCACCGGGTAATAGGCGGCGGGCAGCACGACGCCGGTCTTGGCCGCACGTTTGGCAATCATCACCGCCAGATGCGGCTCCTTCAGTTCGATCACCAGATCGCCCAGCTGCGTGGCCTGCACTGGATCCAGCTCTTCGACCAGATGGGTCAGGAACCGTTCCGACAGGTTGTTTTCCCCGGCGCGCAGCAACAGCAGCCCGGCCTCCAAAACGCTGGAGTTGGCGAAATCGGCCTGTCTCCAATGTGGTGCCCGGCGCGGATTGGCCAGTTCGCTGTCAAAGGGGCGCCCGATCCGCTCGGCCGCCAATAGCCCATAAAACGAAGTCTGATAGTCCGCGCCTTCCGCATAGGCGTCATAAGCTTTGTCGGCATCTCCCTGCGCCGCATAGGCCCGGCCCAGCCAATAGCCGCCGCGCCCTTTCGAGATGGGCGATTCCACCGCGCCCGAGAAGTTCTGGAAATGCCGCACCGCCGTGGCGGGGTCATTCAGCTTGCGCAGCGCAAGGAACCCGGCGAGCCATTCCAGATCCGCATAGGCATAGCCCATCTCGGGCGTCATATGGTGGCTGGCAGCGATATTATACGCGCGGCTGACATCGCCATTGCGCATCTCAAGCCGGGCCAGACGACGACGGCCCTCGGCCCATTTGTCCGGTTCACCCAGCGCATCCGGCCCGGTCGAGCGCGCCAGCATCAGATCAATCGCGCTGTCGTCCAGTTCCTTCCGGTCGCGCCAGACAAACCGGTCAAAGGCCAGCCCCGGAGACTCGGCCAGCGATTTTGGAACTGCGGCAACCTTTCCATCTACACCGGGCTGACGCTTTTGCAGGGCAATCCGCGCCTCGGCCAGCTTTCGCTGATCGGTGCTGACCAGCGGCAGCATCTGCGCGGCGCTGACAAGATGCGCATCCCACAGCATCCGGTCCAGCCGGGCGGCGTGATGGGGTTTCAGCAGCTTGCCAAAATTCTCAAGATAGTCCTTTTGCAGCCCGGCCCCCATCGGCATGGTGCGCCAGGCGGTCACGATATCGGCCTCGGCATCCCCCGGACGTCCTTTTGCCCTCAGCGCAACGGCATAGTTCAGCGCGCCTTCCGCAGTTTGCGGCGGGTTGCCGGCATAGAACTTCAAAACCCGGTCGGGATCAGCACCGGTGAAGGCGGGCTCGCTTTTGTGCCGTAACCAGGCCAACCCGGGCCAGTCCGGACGCCGGTCCAGAAACACCAAAACATCGCCCGAGCTGCCAAAACCCTGCCGCAGCCAGTGCCAGACAATGATATCGCGGCTGACAGACCCCCGCTTGCCCGACACGCGCAGGGCCGCATTCCAGTCGCCCTTGCGCATTTCGTTCATCCCGGCGCGCAGGTCGCCGACGGCGTCGGCTTGCGCCTGCCCGATTGAGCCCAGAATCACCGCTATCAAAAGCGCCAGAACGCGTGTCATGCCTTGCATTTCCCAACCAACCAAGGATACAGCCACTCAGGATAAACCTTGCGCCGCCGGGATCAACTCACATCGCGACGATTGTGATGGCCCCAAGCGCAAAAATTGCTAACCGCACACCAAGGAGCGTGCCATGTTCAAAGGCTCGATGCCAGCCCTCGTCACCCCGTTCACAAACGGCGAGTTGGACCTGAAGACGCTCAAACACTTGGTGGAATGGCAGATTCAGGAAGGCTCGACCGGGCTGGTTCCCGTTGGCACCACCGGTGAAAGCCCGACGCTCAGCCATGAAGAGCATGAAACCGTGGTGGAAGAGGTCGTCAAGGCCGCTGCCGGTCGTGTGCCGGTGATCGCGGGTGCGGGTTCGAACAACACGGTCGAAGCGATCCGCTTTGTGCGATTCGCCGAGCGGATCGGTGCGGATGCGGCGCTGGTTGTGACGCCCTACTACAACAAGCCCACGCAAAAGGGCCTGATCGCGCATTTCCGCGCGCTGCACGACTGCGCCGATATTCCGATCGTCATCTACAACATTCCCGGCCGGTCGATCATCGACATGACCCCTGCAACGATGGAAGAGCTGGCCAAGCTGCCGCGGATCGTTGGCGTAAAGGACGCTACAGGTGATCTGGCGCGGGTCAGCCAGCAGCGCGCGTCCTGCGGGCCGGACTTCTGCCAACTGTCGGGCGAGGACGCGACGGCGCTGGGCTTCAACGCACATGGCGGTGTGGGCTGCATCTCGGTCACGGCCAACGTGGCACCGAAACTATGCGCTGAATTCCAGCAGGCCACACTGGCGGGCGATTATGCCAAGGCGCTGGAGTATCAGGACCGTTTGATGCCGCTGCACGAGGCGATCTTTATCGAACCGGGCCTGGTCGGCGCAAAATACGCGCTCAGCAAGCTGGGCCTGTGCAGTGAAGAGGTGCGCTCGCCGCTGACACCGCTGGACGACAGCACCAAAGCCGCCATCGACGCGGCAATGGCCCATGCTGGTCTGATCTGACTTTATAACAATCAAAATGAATGGGCGGCCTCTGATCACAGATGGCCGCCCATTTTTGTTTTAACGTTCAGCTTCACCGCTTGCCGTAATACAGCCCGACCACATGTTCCGCCTGCGCAAAGAACAGCCAGCGCGACACTACAACGCCGGTCAGATGCGACAGCACGGCCAGCAGGGCAAAGATATGCTTGATCGCGACGCCCGAAACCGGGATCAGGATCAGAAGCAAGGGCAGCACAAAGGCCAGACCAAAGGAAATCACCCGCAGCTTCTGCGCATGTTTGCGACCCACCACATGGACGAATTCACGCAGCAGATAATTGGTGCCCGTATGCGGTGGTTCGAAGGCACGGACGGCACCTCGGTCACCCAACCCGGTGGCGGTACCCAAATTGGTGCCAGAGCTGGCAAACGCGCCGTCGCCCTTGGCCCAATAAGCGAGCTGCACCACCCCTGCGAGGACCAGCAGCCACGGGGCCAGGGCCTCGGCACCAGCCAACAGCGCACCCCCGGCCAGACTGAAGGACAGGAACATTGCCGGTGTCAGGTTCATGTTCCAGCGCGGGATGGTCCTGAGCTGCGTGTAGATCATCGAGGTGGTAAACACGGTGGCGAGGCTGAGCAGCGCTCCGATCCAACCTATGACCGTCCAGTGGCTGCCCGCAAACACGGCGCCTAGGGCATACAGCCCCATGATAAGCAGCGCAGCAACCGCGCAGACCCCCTCACGGCTCAACCAGCTGGACCTCCATTGGCTGAACGCTTTCCACGCACGTTCTGGGTGACCCAGGTGGAAGGTCGAGGCCAGCAGCCCGCCCACGGCCAGTGCATAGGCGATGAGGTAAAACACAAAGGCGACGAAACCGGTCACCTCGGGTTGGCCGAGGCCAAGGAAAAACAGCAACCCGAAACCCAGTCCGGAACAGGTGGTGAAGATGATGACAGAAGGGGCTGGGTGCATCAGAGCTTCTCCAGAGTTTTGTCGAGCCAGCCAAGGAAGCCTTTGGGCTCTTCGGCGACCGGGGCCAGCAGCGGGGCCAGAATGTCGATCTGGTCCTCGATCTGGTCCTTGGGCCGTGGCGGCAGGTATTTGTTGACGGGTTTGGTGCCCATTTCTGGCATCAGGTCCATGCCCTCGCGCTCGGCCACCAATTTGCTGACATCGCTGTTCGGATCGCCAAGATCACCAAAATGGCGTGCTCCAGCCGGGCAGGTGCGCACGCATGAGGGCACGCGGTCCACCTCGGGCAAGTTCTCGTTATATATGCGATCGACACAGAGGGTGCATTTCTTCATCACGCCTTCCGCCACATCCAGTTCCCGCGCGCCATAGGGGCAGGACCAGGCGCAGAGGCCGCAGCCGATGCAGTCGCTTTCATTGACCAGCACGATACCATCCTCGACCCGCTTGTAGCTGGCTCCGGTGGGGCAGACGGTGACGCAGGGGGCGTCTTCGCAATGCAGGCAGGATTTCGGGAAGTGGATCAGTTGGGCGTGGCCTTCGGCAGGCGTGACCTCGTAGGAATGCACCCGGTTCAGGAAAGTGCCCGAGGGGTTGCCGCCATAAGCGTCCTGATCCGACAAGGGCGCGCCGTAGTTTTCGGTGTTCCAGCCTTTGCAGGAAATCACGCAGGCGTGGCAGCCGACACAGGTGTCCAGATCGATGACCAGACCCATCTTGCGCTCAGTAGATTGGGGGAGTTGAGTCATTTACCTACCTTCCACGCAAGATCTTTCGGGCCGGTGCCAACGGGTGACTTGATCGGGCCAAACTCGGGCTGGCTTTCTGCATCACCCGGGGCGTTGGTTTTTTCGATTTTCACTTTCAGATCGAACCATGCGGCCTGCCCGGTGATGGGGTCGGAATTGGCCCAACGTTGCCCGTCCCCTTTTGGCGGCAGCAATTCGTGGATCAGGTGGTTGAGCAGGAAGCCCTTGGTCGCCTCGGGCGCGTCCTCTTGCAGCGCCCAGGCGCCTTTGCGCTTGCCGATGGCGTTCCAGGTCCAGACGGTGTTGTCGTTCAGGGCGGCCATTTCCATCACCGGCACGGTGATTTCCCCGTGCGGAGATGTGACCTTGGCCCAGTCGCCGTCCTGCAGCCCGTGTTCGCGCATCAGTTTGGTCGGGACGTAAAGCGGGTTGCGCCCGTGCAACTGGCGCAGCCACGCGTTCTGAGTACCCCAGCTGTGATACATCGCCATAGGGCGCTGGGTCAGGGCATTGACGGTGAAGCCTTCGTTGCCCTGCTGATCGGTTTCGTACCAGATCGGCAGCGGGTCCATCGTGTCCTTGATGCGCTGGCGCAGGTGGTCGGGCGGCTGGCGGTCACCATGCCCTTCGGCGGCAAGTTGGAATCGGCGCATCGGCTCGGAATAAAGCTGGAACAGATAGGGTTGCGGGCTGTCATAAATCCCCATGCCCACGGCCCAGTCCTGATAAGCCGTGTTCCATGGTTTGTAGTAATCCGCACCCTCAGGAATATGCGCGACGTAGAAACCGCCGTTTTCGATATAGCGGTTCAACTGGTCCGGATTGACCTCACCACGCCCTTCCTTGTCGCCGTTTTCACCCCGGAATCCGGCCAGAGGACCGATACCCGGTTTTCGCTGGTGGTTGACGATGTAATCGGCGTAATCCGTCCACTTGGGTGTGCCGTCCTCGTTGGTGAAGCCGGGCAGGCTCATGCGGTTCGCAAGTTCGATCAGCACCGATTGGAAGCCGCGCACATCGCGGTCAGGCTCGACCACCGGCCAGCGGATGGCGTCGGCGGCCGCGTCGGCCTCGCAGATCGGTCGGTCCAATAGCGAGATGCAGTCGTGCCGCTCCAGATATGTCGTGTCGGGCAGGATCAGATCGGCATAGGCCACCATTTCCGAGGAATAAGCGTCGGAATAGATGATGCGCGGGATGGTATATTTGCCGTCCTCATTTCGGGCGGTCAGCATCTCCATCACGCCTTTGCTGTTCATCGACGAGTTCCACGACATATTCGCCATATACATGAACAGCGTGTCGATCTTGTACGGGTCACCTGCGGCGGCGTTCGAGATCACCATATGCATCAGCCCGTGGGCGGACATCGGGTTTTCCCAAGTGAACGCCTTGTCGATGCGCTGGGCGGTGCCGTCCTCGTTCAGCAACAGGTCCTCGGGGCCGCGGGGGAAGCCAAGGTGAGGGCCTTCCAGCGGGCGGCCCGGCCGGCGGTCTCCGTGCGGGGTAGGGTGCGCCTCAATGGGTTTGGGGTAGGGCGGTTTGAAGCGGAAACCGCCGGGGACCTCGACCGTGCCCAGCAGGATTTGCAGCACATGCAGTGCCCGGCAGGTCTGGAAGCCGTTCGCATGGGCGGAAATCCCGCGCATGGCGTGGAAGCTGACCGGGCGGCCTGTCATTTTGCTGTGTGTCTCGCCCCGGAAGTCGGTCCATTCGTGGTCCAGCTCGATCGCTTCGTCAAAGGCCACGCGGGCGATTTCAGCGGCGATGGCGCGGATGCGTTTGGCGGGGATGCCGCAGCGCTCGGCCACGTTTTCGGGGGCGTGTTCGTCGGACAGGTATTTCTCGGCCATCAGGTGGAAGACCGGGCGGTGAGTCACGCCATCCTTGTCATAGGTGGCGGACAAGTCCGGGCGCACGCCGGGTTTGTCGAAGGCGGTTGGTTCGCCCGTCGCACGGTCGATGACCAACGGTTTGCCGTCGGCATCGCGCAGGAACAGGCCCTTCTCCGGGCCTTCAGTAGCATTCACCAGAACCGGCGCGTTGGTGTAGCGGGCAAGGTAGTCGAGGTCGATCTTGCCCGCTTTCATCAGCACATGGATCAGCGACAGGATGAACAGCCCATCGGTGCCCGGCGTGATCCCGACCCAATCGTCAGCCACCGCGTTATAGCCCGAGCGGATCGGATTCACCCCGATCACCCGCGCGCCGCGCGCTTTGATCTTGCCTAGCCCCATCTTGATCGGGTTGCTGTCATGGTCCTCGGCCACGCCGAACAGCATGAACAGTTTGGTATGGTCCCAATCGGGCTGGCCAAACTCCCAGAACGCACCACCCATCGTATAGATGCCGCCCGCCGCCATATTCACCGAGCAGAACCCGCCATGAGCTGCATAGTTAGGTGTGCCAAAATTCTGAGCCCAGAAAGAGGTGAAGCTCTGGCTTTGATCACGGCCGGTGAAGAAGGCCAGTTTCTGCGGGGCGGTCTCGTGCAATTCGTTCAGCCAGCCGACGGCGGTGCTGATCGCCTCATCCCATTCGATCTCGCGGAATTCACCCGAGCCACGCGGCCCAACCCGGCGCAAAGGTTTGCGCAGGCGGGATGGTGCGTTGACCTGCATGATCCCCGCCGAGCCTTTGGCGCACAGAACCCCCTTGTTCACCGGGTGATCGCGGTTGCCCTCGATATAGGCGACCTTGCCGTCCTTCATGTGAACGTTGATGCCGCAGCGACAGGCGCACATGTAACAGGTGGTGCGCCGGACCTCGTCCGAGACTTTGGGGCTGGTGTCGATCTTCGGTTGCTGGATGGTCATCTGGCGTCCTTCTGTCGGGGCGGCGGATCAGGTCAGGAATGTTATTCCGGCGAGGATAACTCCTGCAATGAAAAGAGTTTCTACGACGATCAGGGCGATTGCAGCGCCGCCGACCGACAGGATCTGTTTCAGGTTGGTCTTCATGCCGACCGCGGCGATGGCGATCAGCAGCAACCAGCGCGAGATTTGGCTGAGCAGGTCCGAGACGAAGGGTGGGATCAGCCCGAACGAGCTGGCCCCGGCCAGAACCAGAAAGCCCACCACAAAGCTGGGCAGGATCGGGGGGCGCTTTCCCGCCTCGTCCATGTCGGTGACGCCACGGATGATCAGCGAGGCGACCAGAACCACCGGCGCCAGCATCGCCACGCGGAACAGTTTTACCAGTGTCGCGGTGTCGCCGGTCTGTTCCGAAATCGAGAACCCAGCGCCCACCACCTGCGCCACGTCGTGGATCGTGCCGCCCAGGAATACGCCGCCTGCCACGTCGCTCATGCCCAGCATGCGCACCAGAATGGGGTAGGCGATCATCGCGATGGTCGACAGCACGGTAACGCCCAGAACGGTGAAGATCAGCCGTTCCTCGGACCGTTCGTCCTTGGGCAGGATGGCGCTGATCGCCATCGCCGCCGATGCCCCGCATATCGCAACCGACCCTGCGGTCAGAAAGGCAAAGCGCCATTTATGGCTAAAGAACCGTGCGATCAGCAGGCCAAAAGCAATCGTGGCCAGCACGCCACCAACGACCAATGCGATCAGGTCCCAACCCAGCCCCATCATCAGCGTCATCGATACGCGCACGCCCAAAAGCGCCACGCCCAGACGCAACAGCGATTTCGCGGCAAAACCGATGCCGGGAACGGTTTTGCCCTCTTCCCCCAGAAAGCTGAGCGCGATGCCCAGCAACAGCGCCATCAGCATCGCGGGCGTAGCGTAGTGTTCTGACAGGAACTTGGCGGTCACGGCAACGGTCATTGCCACCAGCACGCCGGGAAACAGGGTGCGGATCGTCTGCGATGCGTTTGCGTCCAAAAGAGACGTAAATTCGGTCTTTGCCAGCATCTACCCGACAGGCCTTCTGGAAAAAGTTGCGGTAACGGCGGGCAGGCCGCCGGGGTTGTTCGGTGGCAGGGTCAACGCGTCTCCGGCTTGGATTTGGCGTGTTGAGCCTGCACGGTCGTCACGGCGATCATGTGCAGAATGTCTTCGGCGGAACAGCCGCGCGACAGGTCGTTTGCCGGTTTGGCCAGCCCTTGCAACACCGGGCCGATCGCCTCGACCCCGCCGATGCGCTGGGCGATCTTGTAGCCCAGGTTTCCGGCGTTCAGGCTGGGAAAGACAAAGACATTCGCCTCACCTTTCAGGGGCGAGTCCGTGGCCTTCTGTGCCGCGATCTCGGGCACAAAGGCTGCATCAAACTGCAACTCTCCGTCGATCAGCAGCGCCGGGTCCTTTTCGCGCGCGATATGCGTGGCTTCGACGACCTTGGAAACCTTGGCATGTTCGGCGCTGCCAGAGGTGGAAAAGGACAACATCGCAACGCGCGCGGTGTCGCCGGTCAGGGTCTCGTAAGACGCGGCCGACGCGCGGGCGATCTCGGCCATTTCCCGTGCGTCCGGGTCAACGACCAGGCCGCAATCGGCAAAGATGCGGGCGCCTTTGACCTCGTGATGATCCTTGCAGAACAGCATCAGGAAAAAGCTCGAGACCATCGCCGCATCCGGCGCGGTGCCGATGATCTGCAACGCGGCGCGCACGGTGTCGGATGTGGTTTCAACCGCACCGCCAACAGTGCCGTCGGCAATGCCCTGCTGCACCAGCATGGCGGCATAGGTCAGCCGGTCCGTGATCTGCTGCCGCGCGTCTTCCAGCGTCATCCCCTTGTGCTTGCGCCGTTCGTACAGCGCCTGCGTCAGATCGGGCGTTAGTTCAGATTTGGCAGGATCGTGGATTTCGATCCGTTCAGGATCGTAGCCCTCGTGGGCCTCCAACAAGGCCGAAACTTCGGCCTTGTTGCCAATCAGGATGATCCGCGCGACGTTCTCTTTCACGGCCATGACCGCGCCTTCGACAACGCGGGGATCATCGCCCTCTGCCAGGGCGATGATCTTGTCAGAGGCGCTTGCCGTCCCGAGAATGGCGCGCAGAGGCTTCACGCCGATTAGGCCCCGGCCTGAGGGGTCATGTCGCCCGCGCTGACGCCGGCAACCTCGACAGGCCTCTTCATCGCGTCACGGCGGAAGGGCTCACCCAGTTCCTGGTTGATCATCGCCTCGATCAGGGTGGTGATGCCGTTCTTTTGATCCTCGATGGCCTGATTCAGGGCTGCGGTCAGCTCGTCCTGAGTGCGGGCAACGACGCCTTTCAGTCCACAGGCCTGCGCGATACCGGCGTAAGAGACCTTGGTGTCCAGCTCGGTGCCAACGAAGTTGTCGTCAAACCACAGGGTCGAGTTCCGCTTTTCCGCGCCCCACTGGTAGTTGCGGAAGACGATCTGGGTCACGGCGGGCCATTCGTCGCGGCCGATTGCGGTCAGCTCGGTCACGGCGATGCCAAAGGCCCCGTCGCCCGAGAAGCCGACCACGGGCGTATCCGGGCAACCGATCTTGGCGCCGATCACCGATGGCAGGCCATAGCCACAGGGGCCGAACAGGCCGGGGGCCAGGTATTTGCGGCCTGCCTCAAAGGACGGATAGGCGTTGCCGATGGCGCAGTTGTTGCCGATGTCGGACGAGATGATCGCCTCTTTCGGCAGCGCGGCCTGAATCGCGCGCCATGCCATGCGTGGGCTCATCCAGTCGGGCTTGGCAGCACGGGCGCGTTCGTTCCAGGTGGTGCCCGGATCGTCCTGCTCGTGATCCATCGAGGTCAGCTCTTGCGCCCAACGCGACTTGGTTTCCGCGATTTTCGCCTTGCGGGCGTCGCGGCCTTCGTCGCCTGCGGTGTCGGAAAGCTGTGCCAGGATATTGGTTGCAACGGTGGCCGCGTCGCCAACGATACCGACCGAGACTTTCTTGGTCAGACCGATGCGATCCGGGTTGATGTCAACCTGAATGATCTTCGCCTCGGTCGGCCAGTATTCCAGACCGTAACCGGGCAGGGTCGAGAACGGGTTCAGACGGGTGCCGAGGCACAGAACAACGTCGGCCTCCTTGATCAGCTCCATCGCGGCTTTCGAGCCGTTATAGCCCAACGGACCGGCAAACAGCGGGTGCGAGCCGGGGAAGGCGTCGTTGTGCTGGTAGCCGACGCACACGGGGGCGCCCAAACGCTCGGCCAGTGCTTTCGACGCCTCGATGCCACCTGCGGACAGAACCGTACCGGCGCCGTTCAGGATAACCGGGTTCTTGGCACCCGACAGCAGCGCGGCGGCTTCTGTAACGGCAGCGGCGCCGCCAGAGGGCAGCTCGAAATCGACAACGGCAGGCAGTTCGATGTCGACGACCTGAGTGAAGAAATCACGCGGCACGTTGATCTGCGCCGGGGCCGAGGCGCGCTTGGCTTTGGTGATCACGCGGCTGAGGACTTCGGCCATCCGCGACGGGTCGCGTACTTCTTCCTGATAACAGACGCAGTCCGCGAACATGCGCATCTGCTCCATCTCCTGGAAACCGCCCTGGCCCATGGTCTTGTTCGCGGCCTGCGGTGTGACCAGCAGCAGTGGGGTGTGGTTCCAATAGGCGGTTTTCACGGCGGTGACAAAGTTGGTGATGCCGGGGCCGTTCTGCGCGATCATCATCGACATCTTGCCGGTGGCACGGGTGTAGCCGTCGGCCATCATCCCGCCCGAACCTTCATGCGCGCAATCCCAGAACGTGATGCCAGCTTTCCCGAAAATATCCGAGATCGGCATCATGGCCGAACCGATGATGCCAAAGGCATGTTCGATCCCGTGCATTTGCAGAACCTTAACAAAGGCCTCTTCCGTGGTCATTTTCATCTGACTGTTCTCCGCGCATAGCTAGGTTGAGCCGGGCCATCAGCCCGACGTTTGAATACGGTTTAGGCGCAAGGGACCCGGCGGCGTTAGGGCCAGAATTTGCGGCGGAATAGGTCCAGAATTGTCTCAGCCGGCGCGAATGGCGTCGGCGATCAGCGTAACACCCGGCGCGATGCGGTCCTGCGGGATCGAGGAATAGCCCAGGCGATAGAAATTCTGCGGGCGGTCCGGCCCTGAAAAGAACGGCGCGCCGGGCTCGATATGAACGCTTTGGCCTTGCAAGGTGCGGGCCAGCCCGGTCGTGTCGATATGTTCGGGGGCCGACATCCACAGCGAGGAGCCGCCCAGAATGCCACGCCCGGCCACGGTCAGGCCGTGCTCTTCGATGGCGTTGTCCAATGCTTCGCGCCGTTGCGCCAGAACCTTGGACATGCGCCTGATCTGCGCGTCGTAGTGGCCCAGCGACAGGAAATAGGCTGCCGTGCGCTGGATATGGCCGGGGGGGTGGCGCAATACCAGAGACCGCAGTGCCCGCGCCTCGCGGATGAACGGCTCGGACCCGACCATGTAGCCAAGCCGCAATCCCGGAAACAGCGATTTCGAGAAGCTGCCCACATAGATCACCCGCCCATCCCGATCCATCGACTTCAACGCAGGGGACGGCGCGCCCAGAAAGGCCATTTCGAACTCATAGTCGTCCTCGACCACCATCGCATCCAGTTCACGCGCCCTCTCCAGCAGCTTGTGCCGGCGGTCGACCGGCATGGTTGAGGTCGTCGGGCTTTGGTGGCTGGGCGTGGTGAAGATGACGTCTGTATCCTCGGGCAGTGCATCCGGCGGAAGCCCGTCGCGATCAACCGGCAGCGGGGTGACGTCGCAATCCCAACAGTCCAAAAGGCTGCGCAGGGCGTAGTAACAAGGGTCTTCGATCACTGCCGTCCGGTTGTGGGTCAGCAAGATGCGCGACGCCAGCCACAGCGCGTTCTGCGCGCCCATGGTGATCAGAATCTCTTCGGGGCGGGCAGCGATACCGCGGCGGGGCAGGGTGTGGCGGGCGATGAACTCGACCAGCAGCGGGTCGTCCTGATCGACGTAATCAGCGGTCAAGGAATCGAAATCCTTGTGGCCCAGCGCCCGCACGGCACACAGGCGCCAGTTGGCATGATCGAACAGGGTACGGTCGGCCTGTCCATAGATGAACGGATAGCGATAGTCGCGCCAGTCGGCCGGTTTCGACAGCACATCGCGCCCCGAAAACCGCCGGGCCAGCGCTGCGTCCCAATCCACGGTTTCGGTGCCCCGCTGAACAGGGGAGTATTTCGGCGGCACCGGCGCGTTTTGCGATACATAATACCCCGACCGGCCTTTGGCCGTCAGGTAATCGTTGGCCAGCAGCTCGGTATAGGCCAGCGTCACCGTGATCCGGCTAACGCCCAGATGCGCAGCCAGTTTGCGGGACGAGGGCAGCTTTTCCCCGACATGAAACCTGCCGGACAGGATGCCTTCGGCGATCATCTGCTGGATTTGCGCCTGCAGCGTGCCTTGCCCGTTCAGCTCAAGAAAGAAAGTGTCGACCGATATTGCCATAGGCTCTTATAGATTGGACTTATGGGGTGGGCAATCTGGACTTAAGCAATTCTCGAGAATTCGTGATGCGGGTGGTTGACCCAGCGATCTGATTAAACTAAATAACCATAAATCTAGTTTAATGGAGTAAATGAGATGTGGGAAACCGCTGCAGCAGGATTTTCGGCCATGGGCTCCGAGGCGCGGCTGAAGGTTCTGAGAACGCTGGTCCGGGCCGGGCAGGCCGGTCTGACGGTCGGCGAGATACAGGAGAGGACGGGTATCGCCCCGTCGACTCTGGCGCATCACCTACGGTTTCTGGCCGCCGGTGGTGTGGTTGAACAAGAGAAAGTCGGGCGCAGCACGATCAACCGGGCCTGCTATGACGAGTTGAGAAATCTGGCACAGTTCATCCTTGCCGAATGCTGCGCGGACGAAGTGGGAAAGGCGGCGAACGATGGCTGAGCTGACGCAAAACCCCAAGGTTTCGGCCAAGACCGCGCTGGACTTGATCAAGACCCCCTGGGCGTTGATCGTGGCGATCCTGGTGGCCGTCGCCGTTCTGGACCCCGGCAACTGGACCGAGGTCGTGACCTTTGCCGGAAAGGCGCTGGCGCATACCGGCCAGTACATCCTGTTTGCCGTTCTTCTGCTGTCCTACCTCAAGGCAACTGGGGCCGAGGTGATGGTCGCGCGCGCCTTTGAAGGGCGCGAGACGCGGATGATCTTTCTTGCGGCGCTGTTCGGCGGGTTGGCCCCGTTCTGCTCCTGCGAGGTCATCCCGTTCATCGCCGGTTTGCTGGCGCTTGGCGCGCCGCTGTCTGCGGTGATGGCGTTCTGGCTCAGCTCGCCATTGATCGACCCGCCGACCTTGTTGATCACGGCGGGCGCATTGGGGTGGCCTTTTGCCATCGGCAAGGCCGTTGCCGCCGTCGCGTTGGGGCTGTTCGGAGGGTTCGTTGTGCGTGGCCTGATGCGCTCGGGTGCATTTGCCCAGCCTCTGCGCGAATACAAACCGGCAGGGTGTTGCGGATGCGGGCCAAAGCAGGATGACAAACCGGTCTGGCGGTTTTGGCAGGAACCCGAACGCCGTCAGCGGTTCCGGACCGAGTTTGTTCACAACGGGCTGTTCCTGCTGAAATGGCTGGCGCTGGCCTATGTGCTCGAGGCGCTGCTGGTCAGCTATGTTCCGGCGGACCTGATCGCCCGTGTGGTCGGCGGTGAAGGTGTCGTGCCCATCGTGATTGCTGCACTGGTCGGGATGCCGGCTTATCTGAACTCGTATGTTGCGCCGCCGCTGTTGGCCGGGCTGACGGAGCAGGGGATGAGCGCAGGTGCGGCGATGTCGTTCATGATCGCAGGCGCAGTCAGTTCGATCCCGGCGATGGCGGCGGTCTGGTCGCTGGTCAAACCCCGGGTCTTTGCAACCTATCTGGGGTTGGGGATCACAGGCGCCATCATTGCGGGCATCCTGTTCCAAATGATCTGAAGGAAAAACCGCCCGGTGTGACCACCGGGCGGTTTTGCTTATTGGTTGGCCTCGCAAAGGCTCGGCATTTTGAACCGATACCGAGGCTCACCACTTTCCACATAGACCCGTTTTTCGATGCAGGCGCTGGTGCCAACGGTTTGTGACACCCGGCCTTCGGTAGATGTGATCGACGTGGCAGACCCATCCGGCAGCTGAACCGAGGCGACGACGCCGTTGCTGAGATCGCCATTGATCGGGGTCGCAGACAGAACCGCGACGGTGATGAACGAATCATGCTCGTGTGCACCATTGTCATTCAACACCAAAAGCGCCGTTGCGATCGAGATCGTACCAACAACCGCCACGACCAGCAGGCCCCAGGTCTTCAGGAAGGCATAGATCGATACGGCACGGTGCGGGCCGAAGAATTTGGACAGGATGGTCAGCATGGTATTTCCGCAAAAAGCCCCGGCCTGATCGAACCGGGGCTGCCTGTGCATCAGGGGCGCAGATCGTCTTCGTCTTCGTCCTCGGCCCCGCCTTTGGGCAGGTTGAAGAAGCTGTCGGCATCGATGATCGGCTCTTCCTCGGCCTCTTCTGCCGGGTCGTCGGACAGCGAGAACGTTTCGAGACCTTCGATGGCGGTCGGGATCTTGGGTGCAGCGTCCATTTCCAGAGACTGTTCAGTCGAGACCAGCTTGCGGCGCTCGTCATCGCTCATGACGCCGCCTTCGGCGGCCTTCTTGGCGGCGGCTTTCTGCACAATCGCGTCCAGTTCCGACTGTTTGCACAGACCCAGAGCCACTGGGTCAATCGGCTGCATATTGGAGATGTTCCAGTGGGTCCGCTCGCGGATCGACTGGATGGTGGGCTTGGTGGTGCCGACCAGCTTGGCGATCTGGCCATCGCTGAGTTCGGGGTGGAACTTGACCAGCCACAGGATCGAGTTAGGACGGTCTTGGCGCTTGGACAGCGGCGTGTAACGCGGGCCACGGCGCTTTTCCTCGCCAGCAGCGGCGGCGTTGAACTTGAGCTTCAGCTTGTGCAGCGGGTTGTTCTGCGCTGCGTCGATCTCTTCCTGGGTCAGCTGGTTGTTGGCGATCGGGTCGAACCCTTTGACGCCTGCGGCCACGTCACCGTCTGCGATGCCCTGCACCTCAAGCTCGTGCATGCCTACGAAATCCGCGATCTGCTTGAAGCTGATCGTGGTGTTGTCCACCAGCCATACGGCTGTTGCCTTGGCCATAAGCGGTTTTGCCATCAGCCCGTCTCCTATAAATACATCTGTCCCGTCGCCGGAATTCGGCGGCCCCGTGGTCTTGGGGCAGGTTTCCGTTGTCGGGGAACTTGGGGCCTATATAGTCGCGGCACGGCAAGAAGGGAAGAGGCGAATGCGCTGCGCGGTTTTGGGGTTGATTATGGGGGTGTTCGGCGTGGCGGCAGCGCTGGCCGATGGCGAAAAGGCGGGGGAGTTCGACTATTACGTCCTGTCGCTCAGCTGGTCGCCCAACTGGTGCGCCCGCGAAGGTGATGCGCGCGGGTCGGACCAATGCGATGCGCGGCACGATCACGGGTGGATCCTGCACGGGCTCTGGCCCCAATACCATCAAGGTTGGCCCGCCTATTGCCGCACGCCCGAGGCGCCGCCGTCGCGCGGCATGACCCGCGACATGGCCGATATTCAGGGCTCATCCGGATTGGCATGGCATCAATGGAAAAAACACGGCACCTGTTCCGGCCTCAGCGCGCCCGACTACTTTGCGCTGTCGCGGCAGGCCTATGAGGGCGTTCAGCGTCCGCCTGTGTTCCGCAAGCTGGACGCGTCGGTCAAACTGCCCGCTTCGGTGGTGGAAGAGGCCTTTCTGAAAGCCAATCCCGTACTGGAGCGGGACATGATCACAATCACCTGCAATCAGGGCTACATCGAAGAGGTGCGCCTGTGCCTGTCGCGCGACCTTGAACCGGTGCCCTGTGGCCGGGACGTGATCCGCGACTGTGCGGCCAAGGATGCGCTGTTCGATCCGATTCGTTAGAGTTCCCGGTTCTGGCACTCGCGGGCGTATTCCAGCGCCTTGGCAGTGCCTTTGAGATCAATCGCCATCACCACTTCGCCCGCCGGGTTGTAAACGGTCATCGTCTTGTTCTGAGCGATCGCTTGGACGAAACTCCGGTCGGTGAAGAACACGGTCGCCCCCGGCACATCGCGCTGATTGAACCCGATGGCAGTGGCATCAAAGCTCTTGCCGTCCAGTTCGAACCGGATCGGATAGCTTTCGCCTTGTTTAATGTCGCCCCACGCCTTGTTGTAAACGGCGAAGTACCCGCGATTGTCCAGCGCGTCATAGCCGATCCGCACCACCGAGAGGTCCTGATACACCGTCTGGATCAAGCACCCGTTGCCGAGCGCCGGGTCCATCATGATGTTCCAGCCCTCAACAAAGCCTTTGTCGATGAGTTCCTGCGACATTGCTGCGGTTGCGGTGAAGGCGGCGAAGGTGAGGGCGAGAAGGCGGGGCACGGAAAAATCCTTTTTAAATCAAGTTGCCGCCCACTCTACCGGCAAACTGGTGTGGCCGAATAGCAAAAAAACCCAACAAGTTGTGACCGCTTTGCAAATTGATCAACTCCCGGCTTCCGTGCCGTTATATCGCCGCAATTTGAGCTTTCAGTGCTCGTATGGATCCGCTGCGCCGCTTTTCCCGATATGTCTGGCTGATCGTGAGCGACCTCCCACTGATAGGCTGGCGGCGATTGCTTCCGGCTTTAGTTCTGATCAGCGTCTGGACTGCTTTGACGTTCTTGCGTGTGCCGGAAGCCAAGTCGTTTGTTTGGGCCTGCATATTGGCGCAAGTGACTTTGATCTGGCGAATCCTGCCCACCACCGTGCGCAGGCAGGGAAAGGTCGCCAAAGACCTTAGAACCAATATGTGTGTAGTTCTGACAATTTGGCTGAGTGTTCTGGCCGTACAGATTTGTTTTATGAATCCTTTGATCAGCCACCGTATAGTCAGCATCTACTGCGGGCTTTACATCATCGTCATGGTTTGCGGCACAACTGGCGATGCAGTGTTTCTGGATCGATTTGCTCCGGAACCAAAAGACACTAAAGTTTCAACCGCATTTCGTGAGAATGTTATGAAATTGCAGGCGTTTGTCGCGTTTCTGGCTCTGATCGTTAACGAAACTTTGGTCAAAATAGAAGCGCCCTTGGGAGCACGCATTGCCACGTTTTCGCTGTTGCCGATCTTTCTATTTTATTTCTATGGCATCGCGTTGCGTTTGACATATCCGCCTCTGGATGAAGAGGAGTGAGGCGGCATCCCTGCCAGAGTACGTAAAGCCGAGAAACAGCGAAGGTTTTCGGGCAGTGGACTGGCCGCAACGGCTTTGCAACCGCCTAAAGTTCCTTCCGCGCCCTGAGCGCCGCCGTAATCGTCCCGTCATCCAGATAATCCAGCTCACCCCCAATAGGTACACCCTGCGCCAGTGAGGTCAGGCGGACCTGTCCCTCCAGTTGATCGGCAATGTAATGGGCGGTGGTCTGGCCATCGACGGTGGCGTTCAGCGCAAGGATGATCTCAGTGATCCCCTCGCCCATGACCCGGTCTTTGAGGCGGGGGATGCGCAACTCGTCCGGGCCAACGCCGTCCAGCGCCGAGAGTGTACCGCCGAGAACGTGGTAGCGACCTTTGAACACGCCCGCGCGCTCCATCGCCCAGAGGTCGGCGACATCCTCGACGACGCATAACTCACCGGTCGCGCGGGCCTCACTGTCGCAGATGTCGCAGATATCGGTGGTGCCGACATTGCCGCAGTTCAGGCATTCGCGGGCGGTGATGGCAACCTGCTGCATCGCATCCGATAGCGGTGTCAGCAGCAGGGCGCGTTTGCGGATCAGGTGAAGGACCGCGCGGCGGGCCGAGCGGGGACCGAGGCCCGGCAGCTTGGCCATCAGATCGATCAGGTTGTCGATATCGCTGTTCGAACTCACCGGGGATGCTCCTGCAAAAGGGCCGGGCAGGGGCGCCCGGCCGGTATTCCGTCAGGAGTGTCTATCAGAACGGCAGCTTGATGTCTGCGGGCAGGCCCATGCTTTCGGTCAGTTTTGCCATCTCGGCCTGCGAGCGTTCGGCCGCTTTGGTCTGTGCGTCCTTGATGGCGGCGAGGATCAGGTCCTCGACTACTTCCTTGTCGTCGCCGTTGAAGATCGACGGGTCGATGTCCAGACCTTTGAGTTCACCTTTGGCGGTGGCGGTTGCCTTGACGAGGCCAGCACCGGATTCGCCGACGACCATAAGGTTGTTCAGCTCTTCCTGCATTTCGGTCATCTTGGATTGCAAATCCTGCGCGGATTTCATCATCTTGGCCATGTCGCCCAGACCGCCGAGTCCTTTGAGCATCGTTTTTCTCCTGTGTATCGGTTTGCCGCCTAAATACGGATGCCAACCGCGCGGCACAAGGGCCGAGGATGCTCCCGCCCGTCGTCAAGGTCTTTGGCAAGACCTTTCCTCCCGTTGGGCCCGGCAGTGCAGGCAGACACCCCGAGATCG
>NZ_JBQGAI010000008.1:0-139019 GCF_056542745.1 Ruegeria sp. AB10
CGCGCGGAACGCGCGGCGCCGTTTCGTTTGCGGGACCGTTGCGATTCACGTAACCGCGCTGCACCGCAGGTGCGGCGCCCGGCCCAACGCTGTAAACGCCCTCGTCAGAGGGCGCTTTCAGGGGCGGGAGGCCTTAGGCGTTAATGACCGCCTCGGGTGCGACCACATCGATGCCCAGTGCTGTGCCAACCGCTTCATAGGTTAGTTTGCCGGCATGTACGTTCAGACCGGCCAGCAGGTGCGGATCGTCCTGACACGCTTGCTTCCAGCCCTTGTCCGCCAGCGACAGCATGAAGGGCATGGTCGCGTTGCCAAGTGCGATGGTCGAGGTGCGTGCAACGGCACCTGGCATGTTGGCAACACAATAGTGCATGATGCCGTCCACTTCGTAGATCGGATCAGCGTGGGTCGTTGCCTTGGAGGTTTCGAAACAACCGCCCTGGTCGATGGCGACGTCCACAAGAACCGCACCGGGCTTCATGGTGGACAGCTGGTCGCGGGTGATCAGCTTGGGAGCAGCCGCACCGGGGATCAGAACCGCGCCGATAACCATGTCAGCGGTTTGGATCAGTTCAGCGGTGGCACCAGCGGTCGAATACTGGTTGTTGAACTGGCGGCCGAACACATCGTCCAGATAGCGCAGGCGCGGCAGCGAGCGGTCCAGGACGGTGACATCTGCACCCATACCGGCTGCAATCTTTGCTGCGTGGGTGCCGACGACACCGCCGCCGATCACGATAACCTTAGCTGGCCCCACACCAGGAACGCCGCCCATCAGGACGCCGCGACCGCCATTGGCCTTTTGCAGGGTCCACGATCCGACCTGCGGTGCCAGACGGCCCGCAACCTCGGACATCGGGGCCAGCAGGGGCAGGCCGCCGCTTGAATCGGTCACGGTTTCATAAGCAATCGCAGTACAGCCCGATTCCAGCAGGTCATGGGTCTGATCCGGGTCGGGTGCTAGGTGCAGGTAGGTGAACAGCAGCTGACCTTCACGCAGCATCTTGCGCTCGACCGCCTGCGGCTCCTTGACCTTGACGATCATGTCGGCGGTGGCAAACACCTCTTCGGCCGTGTCGATGATCCGTGCGCCTGCAGCGATATAAGCGTCGTTGTCGAAGCCCGAGCCGAGACCGGCATTGGTTTCGATCAGGACCTCATGTCCGCGCGCGACGGCCTCTTGCGCGGCGTTGGGGGTCATGCCGACGCGAAATTCCTGGGGTTTGATTTCCTTGGGGCAACCGATTTTCATTTTTTGCTCCTCCATTCATAAACTGCTTAAATTATGGGCATTCCAAGGCGCAATTTCTGTGAAACTCTGCCCGCGAATTGGCTTTTCTTCGGGAGAATTTCCGCTAAATTGCTAAATCTCTGCAAAGGAATTGCGTCAATGAGCGTGGATGCGACGGATAGAAAGATTTTGGCGGCTCTGCAGCGGGACGGCCGCATGTCGAATGCCGAACTGTCCGAGCAGGTGAATCTGTCTCCGTCAGCCTGCCACCGGCGGGTGCAGCGGCTGGAGGCGGACGGCTATATCCGCAATTACGTGGCGCTGCTGGATGCGCGCAAGATGAATGTACCGACGACGGTGTTCGTCGAGATCACCTTGCAGGGACAGGCGGAAGAGCTGCTGGACGCGTTCGAAAAGGCCGTAGCCCGTATTCCCGACGTGTTGGAATGTCATCTGATGGCGGGCACGGCGGATTATATCCTGAAGGTCGTTGCCGAAAATACCGAGGATTTTGCCCGTATCCATCGCCAATACCTGTCACGTCTGCCGGGGGTGGCGCAGATGCAAAGCTCGTTTGCGTTACGCACGGTGTTCAAGACCACTGCCTTGCCGGTATGACGTTCAGACCGGACCGGGATAGGTGAACAGGGCCAGATGCAAGGCGTTGAAGCCGAAATGCATCAGAACCGGCACCCAAAGCCGCCCGGTCGCATAGTAGCCCAACCCGCAGGCCGCCCCGAGGATCGAAGCGAACACCACCAGCGCCGGGCCTCCGCCCGCGTGGGCCAGACCGAACAGCAGGCTGGCCGTTACGATTCCAAGGGTCGCCCCGAATTTTGTGATAATAACTGATTGCAGATAACCGTGGAAAAAGGCCTCTTCGGTGAGACAGGTCAGAAACAGGTTCGACAGCGCAAAGATCAGCCACCACGGGGGCAGGCCGATCTCGGGCCGGACCGCGCCGGTGGCGAGCCCTAGCAGGAACAGCGCGGGGAGCAGGATCAGGCCAAACACCAGCGGCGCGGTTTTGGTCGGTTCGGCGCCTTGGATCATTCGGGGCCAGACCAGCAGAACGGCAAACAACACCAGCGGTTTGTCCAGGTTCAGATACAGGGTGAAGTCAGTGCTGTCCGGCCCGGCCTGCACCTGATCCAGGACCAGCAGGTTGTGAAATCCGGGAACCAGATGCGCCGCCAGCGCGAGGCACCACAGGATCAGTGCCAGATGCCCTGCCAAAGCCATGGGCCCGGACAGGCGGCGCAGCCCAGCAGCCCCCAGCAACCCAAGGCCGGCGATCCCCACCGCCAGCGGTGTGACCAATCCAAGCGCCAGTGCGATGCCGCCAAACGCGGCCAGCAGGGTCAGGCCCAGCTTCTGCTGGCCTGACGCGGCGCCTGTTTGCGCGGCAATCAGGATGAACCAGGGCCAAATTGCGGGCAGAAGGGAGAGAAAATACGTCACGGTCGTCTCATGCTTTGACGGGTCGTTTTTGCCGTTGGATTGTGGTCTGTGGCAAGGGCCGAAGCGGCAGCTTTAGGCCAACCCGTTGGCAATGCGGCAATTCTTACGCTTGTATCCCACCGCTTGGGGGTTCAAAAAGGGGAAGACCGAACGCCCGCCTGCGTTGCATGTATTGGCATCCGCAGCGCATAATTGGCGAGGGTTTCATCAATTTCTCTGATGACATCAGGTGGTTACACGCGCCCTGTACGGTCCGGACCCGATAGACGATAAGGATATGACCTTGGCTTACGAAAACAATGACGCGCCCAAAGACTGGCTGGAAGCCGAGTTGGAAGACACGCTGGACGAAGATTTCGAGATCGAGTTCAGCGAGCCCATGCTCTCGATGGAAGTCCGCAAGATCTACAAGGATCAGCATCCGGACATGCTGGATCGCAAGGTCTATTTCCGCAACCTGCTGCGCCTGCAGGCTGAGCTGATCAGAGTTCAGGATTGGGTGCAACACACCGGCGCCAAGGTCTGCATTCTGTTCGAAGGCCGCGACAGTGCGGGCAAGGGGGGCGTGATCAAACGCATCACCCAGCGTCTGAATCCGCGGGTGGCCCGCGTCGTGGCTCTGCCCGCGCCCAGCCGACGTGAACAAAGCCAGTGGTATTTCCAGCGTTATGTTCCGCACCTGCCTGCAGCGGGTGAAATCGTTCTGTTCGATCGCTCCTGGTATAACCGTGCCGGGGTCGAGCGGGTGATGGGCTTTGCCAGCGACGATCAGGTCGAGCAGTTCTTTCAGGACGTTCCCGAATTCGAACGGATGCTGGTGCGGTCAGGGATCATCCTGCTGAAATACTGGTTCTCGATCACGGATGAGGAACAGCAGCTGCGATTCCTCATGCGTATTCATGACCCGATGAAGCAGTGGAAACTGTCGCCGATGGATCTGGAATCCCGCATCCGCTGGGAGGCCTACACCAAGGCCAAGGAAGATATGCTTTTCCGCACCAACATCCCCGAGGCACCGTGGTATATTGTCGAAGGCAATGACAAGAAACGCGAGCGCCTGAATTGTATCGAGCATCTGCTGACCAAAATCCCCTACACCGATGTGCCGCAGGAAAAGGTCAATCTGCCGGACAGGCGCTACAACCCGGAATACGAACGCCGCGTCCTGCCGGATGAGCTGCACGTGCCCAAGATCTATTGATCACAAAAAAACGCCCCCGAAACCGGGGGCGTTTTCAGTTTGGAATGCCGGGCGCATCAGAACAGGAAAAAGTCCTGTGTCAACTCTGACACTTGCGTGTTCGCCAGGATCAGGCTGTTGCCGTTGCCGTCGTCGATCACAACATCGCTGCCGGACTGCGAAATGTGATTGTTCATCAGATCGCTGTACCCGGTGATCGAGGTCGGGCCTCTGAGGTCGATGTAGTCGTCACTGGAGAAGTCCAGAACGGTGTCCGTCCCGGAGGTGAAGACGAACAGGTCTGAACCGGACCCGCCAGTCAGGTCGTCGTCGTCGCGGCCGCCATACAGAATGTCGTTGCCCGCCCCGCCAAAAAGGTCGTCCTGACCGTGTCCGCCCCGCAGGGTGTCATTGCCGTAGCCCGATTGAATCCGGTCATTCTCGGTGCCGCCCAACAGCAGGTCATTGCCATCGCCGCCATGCAGCCTGTCGTTGCCCCTGCCGCCCTGAGCAAAGTCGTCTCCGCCACCACCTCTGAGCAGGTCTGTTCCCTGACCGCCGATCAGGACGTCGTTGCCGCCATATCCGACAACCGTATCATTGCCCGTGCCGCCGTGAAGAAAATCGCCGCCGTTTGCACCGTTAAGCGTGTCGCTGCCGCCGCGCCCTTCCAGCGACCCGGCCTGGTTGAGGTGCAGGGCGAACCAGTCATCCCCGTTATCACCGACGGTGCCGGCGTTTACATATTCAGGTCCCGGCTCTGGAGGCGTAGGCGTAGGGGCAGGGGTGGGCGCGGGTGTCGAGCCACCGGTATCCAGTTGAACCGCGCCAGTGGTGCGGGCAAAGTTCTGCGTCACGATGATCGCGTTATAGCCGTCGAAATTGCCGACCTCGATGCCGATCCCGACCAGGGTGACATTTGGATCAAGGATGTTGGCCCGGTGGCCGGGGCTGTTCATCAGGCTGTTATGCAGGTCGACAACGTCGTCGGACAGGCCCGGTTCGCCGCGAACGGACTGCCAGGCGATGTTCTCGGTTGCGCGCCAGTTGCCCGCAAAGTTGAACCCGGCATCTTCCATCCGGTCCCACGGCTGCGAGCCGCCGACACCCGTATGGTCGAACCGGTTGGTGTTCAACATCCATTGACTGTGATCTTCGGCGGCCTCGTTCAGGTTGAGTTCAAGCTGGACGGGGGGCAGCCCCGCCTGCGCGCGCTCTGCATTGATCAATGCAAGCATCTGCCGTTCAAGATCGCTAGCGGTTGACATGATTCTGCCTCCAGTAGATTGCGTTATTTTGGCGGGACATTAATGGCGAGACTTTGACGGGATAAGGTCACAAACCGGACGCCTCGGCCTGCTGAGCGAATTGTCACCGCCGGTTTTGCCTCATTTGTGCGGAATCCTGCGCAGATTGACCCGCACGTAAGCGCGGGGCACCGAAAAGGCGCCCCGCGTGCCGGATGTAAGCTTAGACGAAGTCCATCATGCAGGCGTTGTCGATCGAGACGAAGGTGAAGAAATCGTCCTGCATGTCCGCACCCATGTCCGACGTGACATCGGTTTCGGTCGGGGCGTCGTCACACATGTCCCAGGTCAGCATGAAGTCATCCTCAACCTCTGCGGTATCGGTTGCCGGGACATCGTTCAGCCGGAAATCGTCAACCAGGACCAGCAGGTCGTTCACGAAGTCTTCGATCGCCGCAAGGAACCCTTCCACGTCGAAACAATCATCCGCCGGGGCTTCGGTGACGTCGGTGTCGGGCGTTTCGTCCGCCGGTTCCTCGGTCTCGGTGACCTCAGGCTCGTCTACCGGCTCTTCGGTCTCGGTGACATCGGTGTCTGGTGTTTCGTCTGCCGGTTCTTCGGTCTCGGTGACATCGGTGTCAGGGGTTTCGTCCGCCGGTTCCTCGGTCTCGGTGACGTCAGTGTCTGGTGTTTCGTCCACCGGTTCCTCATTCTCGGTGACGTCGGGCTCTTCCACAACGGGGTCTTCTGCCACAGGCTCTTCCACCGGTGGGATCGGTGCGGCGCCGTTGTCCAGCACCACAGTGCCATCGGTGGTGGCAAAGTTCTGGGTCACCATGACGGCGTCCCAGCCGTTATAGTTGCCTTCTTCGATGCCGATCCCGATGTATTCGTAGTCGGGGTTCAGGATATTGGCGCGGTGGCCCGGGCTGTTCATCAGGCTCTGGTGCAGCTGCTCGACATCATCGCTGATGCCCTGCGCGCCGCGTTCCGATTGCCAGGCGATGTTCTCACCCGACCGCCAGTTGCCGGAAAAGTCGAACCCGGCGTCCCGCATCCGCTCGGTCGCGCTGGACCCGTTCGATCCGGTGTGGCTGAACGTATCGGTGTTCAGCATCCAGGCGCTGTGATCCTCGGCCGAGTCATTCAGGCGGGTTTCCAGTTTCAGCGGGTTCAGCCCGCGGGATGTGCGCTCTTCATTGATCAGCGCCAGCATTTCTTGCTCGAATGTACTTGCAGTTGACATGGTTGCCTCCGGTTTGAGTGGTCGTCTGTGCAGACCGGGCCAGTTACAGGGGGCACCGAACGGACGGACAGAGGAGGCGGGGATTCAGGCGGAATCCGGCAGGTGCATGCTGCCGGTCAGAGATTCGCTGCGCTGCAAAATGCCGGGCAAAATGTTGCTGTGCCGAATCTGGCAGCTTGCCGCTTAAAGCGGTGGATGATTCGGCGAAATACAACCGGTGCCAGAAACGACAAACCCCCGGGCGGGGCCTCGGGGGTCGTCAAATAGTGTCATCCAAAGCTGGACGAGACTCAGGCAGCTCTTAGAGCAGACCTTCGCGCTGTGCTTTCTTACGTGCCAGTTTACGGGCACGACGGATCGCTTCAGCCTTCTCGCGCGCTTTTTTCTCGGACGGTTTCTCGAAATGTTGCTTCAGCTTCATTTCACGGAACACGCCTTCGCGCTGCAGCTTTTTCTTCAGGGCACGAAGCGCCTGATCGACGTTATTGTCGCGAACACTAACCTGCATGTGGTTGTCACCACCTTTCTAGATAGAGTTGCAAGGAAATTGCAGGAGTTGGCCGTATAGCAAAGCCGGTCTATCTTGTCTAGTACTGGCCCCGAGAACCGGAGAACCGCCATGACTGTCACTTATGAAGATGCAAAACAACAGCTTTTGGATGCGATCCTGATCCATGTGCCGTTTGATGGCTGGTCCGAGGTCAGCTTTCGCGCCGCGATCACCGATTGCGATCTGGAGGACGGTTTGGCACGCGCGATCTGCCCCCGCGGTGCGGTTGATCTGGCGCTGGCGTTTCATGCGCGAGGCGATGCGGCCATGGTGGACCGTCTGAAATCCACCGACCTGAGCGAGATGAAATTCCGCGACCGCGTGGCGGCCGGCGTCCGGTTCCGGCTTGAGGCCGTGACCGACAAGGAGTTGGTGCGCCGGGGGATGACGCTGTTTTCCCTGCCGACCCATGCGGCGGACGGGGCCAAGGCGCTGTGGCAGACCTGCGACCTGATCTGGGACACGCTGGGCGACACTTCGGACGATGTGAACTGGTACACCAAGCGCGCGACCCTGTCGGGGGTCTATTCCTCGACCCTGTTGTTCTGGCTGGGGGATGAGTCCCCGGATCACGAAAAAACGTGGGCGTTTCTGGATCGCCGCATCGACAACGTCATGCAGTTCGAAAAGCTCAAGGCGCAGGTGAACGACAATCCGCTGTTCAAGCCGTTCCTTGCGGTGCCGAACTGGTTTGCCAGCCAGGTAAAGCCGCCGATGAAAATGCGCGCTGATCTGCCCGGGATGCTGGACCCGCGCAAGTAAGTATCTGGGCCTTCCGGAATTTGCCTGTTAGGCATTGGGCAAAGGAGGATTTGCCCATGACCCAGACGATGCGCGCCGTAGAAATCTCGCAGCCCGGCGGCCCGGATGTTCTGCACCTGACCGAACGCCCGATCCCCGAGCCGCAAAACGGCCAGGTGATCCTCAAGGTCGCTTATGCAGGGGTGAATCGCCCCGATGCGTTGCAACGGGCAGGGGCCTATGATCCGCCTCCGGGCGCCAGCGATCTGCCGGGGCTTGAAGCGTCGGGCGAAGTGGTTGCCGTAGGCACCGGGGTCGAAGGGCTTTCGGTCGGCGATCAGGTTTGCGCCTTGCTGCCCGGTGGCGGATATGCGGAATACGTAGCCACCCCCGCCGCACATTGTTTGCCGGTCCCCAAGGGCATGGGGATGAAAGAGGCCGCCTGCCTGCCCGAGACCTTCTTTACCGTCTGGTCCAACGTCTTCATGCGCGGCGGGCTGAAGGCTGGCGAGCGGTTTCTGGTGCATGGCGGCTCAAGCGGGATCGGTACAACGGCGATCCAATTGGCCCATGCGTTTGGAGCCCGTGTCTTTGCCACTGCCGGATCGGATGAGAAATGCGAGGCCTGCGTCAAGCTGGGCGCCGAGCGGGCGATCAACTACCGCGATGAGGATTTCGTCGGCGTGATGCGGGCCGAGGGCGGTGCAAACCTGATCCTCGATATGGTGGGCGGCGACTATATCCCGCGCAATGTCAAAACGCTGGCTGAGGATGGCCGTCTGGTGCAGATCGCCTTTCTGCAGGGGCCGAAGGTCGAGCTGAACTTTGCCCTGATGATGGTCAAACGCCTGACCCTGACCGGCAGCACCCTGCGTCCGCAAGGCGATCTGGCCAAGGCGAAAATCGCTCAGGAACTGCGTGAGGCGGTCTGGCCGTTGCTGGAGGCCGGGAAGGTTGCCCCCGTCATGGACAGCGAGTTCGATCTTGCAGAGGCGTCAGCGGCGCACGCGCGGATGGAAAGCTCGGGCCATATCGGCAAGATCGTCCTGAAGGTCGCGGGTTAACAGGGCTGCGCGGGCTTGTCCCGCGCGCCTTCCGTCAGGCCACCGCGCGGCGATACAAGTGCCATGTAGCGTGGCCCAGAACAGGCATCACCACGATCAGCCCCAGCATCAACGGGATCGCGCCAAGGACCAACAGGGCAGCGACGATGAACCCCCATGCCAGAATCACTCCGGGATTGTGCCGCAGCACCCGCACCGAGGTCACGACCGCCACCGGCAGCCCCACCTTGCGATCCAGCAGCAGCGGAAAGCTGACTACGCTGATGGCCAGCGCGACCAGAGCAAATAGGAACCCCACCGCGTTGCCGAAGATGATCATCGTCCAGCCCGCGCCAGTGGTGAAGACCTGCGTGACAAAGGCGCCGATTGATGTGGGCAGGTCTGGGCCCAGCGTGTGGACAAAGATGCTCTGCGCGACCATCAGCCAGATCAGCAGCCACATGACCAGATAAAAGCCCAGCATCAGGATTGCCCCGAAGGATGGCGACTGGAACACCCCGAACGCGTCCAGCCAGTGCACCTCGCCCCCCTTTTCGCGTTTGCGGCTGATTTCATACAGGCCCACGGCGGCGATCGGGCCAATCAGGGCAAACCCCAGAATCAGCGGTGCCAGCAGCGGCACCATATTGCGGTTCAGGCCGAAGCCGAACATCAGCAACCCCGCGATAGGGTAGATCAGCACGATGAATATGGCATCGGCCCGCGTTTCCAGAAAATCGCCATAGCCTGCCCGCAGACAGGCGCGCAGGTCCTGCATCGTCAGGGTCCGTACCTCTGGCAGATGCCGTGTATCTGCGCTGCCGATGCGGTTCACGCTTTCTGCAATATGATCGCCGGTCGCGCCGATATTCCGGGCGGTCCAGCTGATCGGATTTCCAATCGTCTTGGCCATCGTCTTTCCCCTCCCTTTGCGTATCCGCGCAGCAGGGTGGTTCCGGCATCGGTTGCCCTTGGCCGGACCAGCCGGCAACGCCCGGTCATGAGTATAGCACATTTTTTCGCGTTGCGGTTGCGCGGCGCGGAATCGTGCCGATTGCCCTTATTTACAGGCGTGTTAGCTTGGCTGCAGGCAACAGGAGGTCAGCATGCAGCAAACGGCAAGAACCGTCGTCATTCACGAACACGGCGGCCCCGAAGTTCTGAAGATCGAAGACCGCCCCCTGGGCGATCCCGGACCCGGAGAGGTGCGCATCCGCCACCATGCCTGCGGGTTGAATTTCATCGATGTCTATCAGCGCACGGGGCTGTACCCGATGGAGTTGCCGCACGCTTTGGGCATGGAGGCCGCAGGTGTGATCGAAGCCGTCGGCGAAGGTGTGACCCATCTGGAGCCCGGCCAGCGTGCTGCCTATGCCGCCGCGCCGTCGGGCGCCTATTCCGATGCGCGGGTGATGCCTGCGGCGCAGGTTTGCCCCTTGCCCGACGGGATTTCATTCGATGCGGCGGCGGCGATGATGCTCAAGGGAATGACGGTGGAATACCTGTTTCACCGCACCACGCCGCTGAAACGCGGCGATACCGTGCTGTTTCACGCGGCGGCGGGGGGCGTGGGCCTGATCGCCTGCCAATGGGCCAAATCCGAGGGGATCACCCTGATCGGCACCGCTGGTACGGATGAAAAATGCAGCCTGGCCCAGTTCAACGGGGCGACCCATTGCATCAATTACCGCAAAGAGAACTTTGCCGACCGCGTGGCCGAGATCACCGGCGGCAAGGGCGTGGACGTGGTGATGGACTCGATCGGAGCGGATACGTTCAACGGATCACTGGACAGCCTGAAACCTTTGGGAATGATGATTTCGTTCGGTAACGCGTCTGGGCCGGTGCCGCTGATGGATATCGGAATTCTGGCGAAGAAGGGCTCGCTAAAGGTCACCCGGCCAACCCTGTTCACCCATATTTCCGATCACACGGTCTGTCAGGCGATGGCCCGGCGCCTGTTCGGCAAGGTCGAGGGCGGAGAGGTCAAACTCCACATCGACCAGCGTTTTCCGTTGGATCAGGTCGCCGAGGCCCACCGCGCGCTTGAGGCCCGGCAGACCACCGGCAGCACGGTTCTGGAGCCCTGACACGCAGAACCCGGCCTATAGGGGCCGGGTCCGTTGCTGACCTGTCGTCCGATCAGAACCGATAGGCCGCGCGCACCTGTACGGTGGTTGCGTCCACGTCGATGCCGGTGCGGTCGAAATTGTCGAATTCGTGATAAAGGATCTCGCCGCCAACGCTGATGTTCGGGGCGACGATCTGTTCATAGCCTGCCCCGATGAACCAACCATCCTCGCTGCCAAGGCTATCGGTTCCGGCTTCGGCAAAGCCGCCGACGCCGTATAGCAGGCCCTTGGACGTCACCTTGTAGCCCGCGCGCGCCTTGACGCGCCAGACCTCTTCGACCTCGACGCCGGGGGCCAGCCCGATACCGGTCCAGTCATAGTCGAAACCCAGACCGACAACCCAATCGCTCAGGTCGTAGTCATAGCCCAGAATGATGCCGCCGATCACGCCGTCGCCGTCCACGCCCGATGCGCTGGTGTTGATATCGGCGTAACCCAGCTGCAAGCCGCCATAAAAGCCGGTCCAGTTGCCCGAGGACTGCGCTGCGGCCGCACCCGCGGAAAAGGCCGCGATCACTGAGGCGAGAAGAAACTTACCTTTCATGTTATGTCCTTTCATCGGAAATGGGCTGCAGCAAATCCGCGCTGCCTGCGTGTGTATTGATCACTACGGTCCGGTTTCACGACCGGATCACAGTTTGTTCAAAGTGTCCGACCCAAAAGATGCGCCGCGTTTGTAATCGGTGGCGGCACCGGCCCGCTGAAACGGGCGTTTTCTTTCCTTTAAATGTAGGTTTTCAAAATGGGTGTTGCAAATGGCAATCGGCGGCAGAGTGATCCGCCGCCGATCCGGTGATTTCTGTCAGCAGGTTATTGCTGCAGTTCTGCCGGGGTCTTGTCGGCAATGGTTTCCCAGTTGGCGCTGGCTTGGTCGATAAAGCCCGGGATATCGCCTTCCCAGCGTTCCTGAATGTCCTGCGACAGGTTCAAGTACAGCTTGTTGTCGACGATCTTCCAATAGGTCGGATCGCCGTCGAACTTGAAGCCCATCGCTGCACCGAATGCGCAGTAGCCACCGTATGCTGGCAGGTAGGCTTCGGGGTTCTCTTCGAACGCGGCTTTGTTTTCCTCAGTGGCAAAGCGGTACAGCGCGTCATTGTGCAGCGCGGTGATGCGGTAATCGCCCTTGGTCGGCTGACCTTCGGTGAAATAGGCAACCGGGTCGTAACCCTGCAGCGCCAGACCGGTCGAGCTTGCGTTCAGTTCAACGCCTGCGGCCAGGGCCGAGCTTGCGATTGCAACGGACAGCGCAACGCCGCCAAGGATGGATTTGATCTTGTTCATTGTTTTCACCTTTCGTGAAACGGGCGATCCGGCGGCGCTGAAATTACGCCTGGACACCCCTTGGGATTTTTGTCCGTGCGGCCGGTAATTGGCCGTCACGCAACCGAAGTGGGCAATCGCGTCATCACGTTCAAAACAATCAATTGTGAATGTGCGACGGCGAAGGGGGCCTGTGCAGGCGCGCAGGTCTGAACGGCCGGATGGCGTCCGACGGGAACCCAGCTCAGATGCGGTATCGGCGCGGCTCCAGCCAACCGACAACCGGTTTGCGACGGGCAGCGTACCCGGTCACCGAGCGGTCCAGCCGGTCTGCCAATACAGGCAAGCGGCTGACGGGAACTTTCGGGAACAGGTGATGCTCGCGGTGATAGAACATCAGATAGGCCAATCGGGCGAGAAGGCCGCGCTGACTGCGGGCGGCAACGCCGCTATCGTGGGTGCCCTGATGCGTGATCCAGACGGCAAACAAAGCAGCAAGAGATTGCGCGACGATCATCGCCAGCACATGCAGAATAAGGGCTTGCGAGGCGGTCAGTGCAGCGATTGCGACAACAGCACCGACCAGTGCCCAGTCGATCAGGATGCGCCTGCGGGTTTTAGCGTTCGCATCACGCCACGCATTGCGGTTGATATCAATCGGAAAGCGCGGTCCGTAGATCAGAACCTGCGGCAGGGTCATATGCCCGCAGCGTCCTTCGCAGTCACCCGGCCCCATGGCGTGTTTGTGATGCATAAGGTGACAGTGGCAAAAGGCGTGGTTGGACCCCAGCATCAAAGCGCTCAACACATGCATGACGACTCTGTCCCGGCGGCGGGACAGACCCAGATTGCTGTGGATCGCCTCGTGGTTCAGGCGCAGCCCGCACAGAAAGAACATAAAGCTGGCAAGGCTTCCCAGCGGCCACAAGGCTGTGCTGTAAAGCGCAAGTGAAAGCACCAGCCAGGGCAGCGGCAACAACATTTCCCTGATTTTGTCCCAACGGCTGAGCATGGTCAGATCGGCCCAGTCAACATTTGTTGGCGCTCGTTCGGGGTGGTGGGTTGGAGTTGCGTCAGGCATTTGAAGTCCTTTCGATGATATCAATTACAGTTATTTCTGTATTTACAGAAATTAGAGGGCAAAAAATTATTCGGATGGATCTCCTGAGCCTTTCGGCAGCAGCCGGGCAATTCGACCGCCAAGTCTGACCACGGCAAGCTGAACCCGCCGTGGCAACCGGTTCACGTCAACATACCAGTCATCAAACATCTGCATGGTGTCCAGTGTCTCTTCCAGACGCTTGCGAACCTTGTCCGGGGTTCCATCGGTGCGGGCCTCTTCGGCAGCGGCGCGCATGGCCGCGAGGGTCGGAACAAATTCCCGCTCGCGCCGACCTTCGACCACGGCTTTTGTCAGGTCGAACATATCCCGGACCGAGTGGAAATGATCGCGGCGATCCCCGAGTTTCCGGCTGGCCTTGACCAGTTTCCAGCTTTGCAATTCCTTCAACCCGTTCGACACGTTTGACCGCGCCAGCCCAAGCGTTTCGCAGATATCATCTGCCGTCAGTGGCTCGGGCGAGATATGCAGCAGAGCGTGGATCTGCGCCACAGACCGGTTCACGCCCCATTTTGAGCCCATATCCCCCCAGTGAAGGATGAAATCCTGCATGGATTGCGTCAGGTGCATCTTAGGTTCCACAAATTTCTGTTATGACAGAAATTACAGGAAAATTTCAGTGAATCAAGCCCCGAGCTGACCGTGAACGCCCATCAGGTTTTTGAGCCGATCCGGGGTTCTGTCCCAGCCCTGATGCGGGCGATGTTTTCGGAATGCCGCCAATAGACCAGCAAGGTCAGGATGACGCCCAGGAAAAAGGTCGACCCGTCCGTCAGCAGCAGCACCCAGACAGTCGACATCGCCGCGGCGACCAACGCGCCCAGAGACGAAATCCGCCAGATTGCGGCCGCGACCAGCCAGCTTAAACAGCAGGCGACGCCCACGCGCCAGTCCAGCGCCAGCCACAGGCCCAGAAAGGTGGCCACGCCCTTGCCGCCCTTGAACCCCAGCCAGACCGGAAAGCAATGGCCCAGAAACGCGGTCAGGGCGGCGATCTGGGCGGCGTCCTCCCCGGCCAATGCGCGTGCCAGCAGTACAGCCACCGCGCCTTTGCCGGCGTCAAAAAGCAGAGTCAGCGCGGCGGCGCCCTTGTTGCCGGTCCGCAGCACATTGGTCGCGCCTATATTGCCCGACCCGATATTGCGCAGATTGCCCAGCCCCATGATCTTGGCGACGATCATGCCAAAGGGGACCGACCCCATCAGATACCCAATCGCGGCCCAGAGGATCAGCTGGGTCGTCGTGCTGTCGAGTAGGGGCATCAGGATCTCCGGTAAACTTCTTGGCCTGCGACATAAGTTGCGGTGACCTTACCCTGCATCCGCTGGCCGTCAAACGGTGTGTTCTGGGATTTCGATTTTAGTGAAAACCGGTCAAGCACAAAGGGCACATCCGGGTCGAACAGCACCAGATCGGCAGGTGCGCCCTCGGCCAGGCGGCCCGCGTCCAGCCCCAGCCGTTTCGCTGGGTTCAGGGCCATGGCGCGGAACAGGATGGGCAGGTCCAGCTGATCCGCGTGATACAGCCGCAGCGCCGCAGGCAGCAGCGTTTCCAGCGCCACCGCGCCCGAGGCCGCCTCTTCAAACGGCAGGCGCTTGCTCTCCTCGTCCTGCGGCGTGTGCATCGAGCTGATGATGTCGATCAGGCCGGACCGCACCGCGTCGATCACCGCCTGCCGGTCGTCTTCCGACCGCAGCGGCGGTTTGACCTTGAAGAAGGTGCGATAGTCGGCCACGTCCAGCTCATTCAGCGTCAGATGGTGGATCGAGGTTCCGGCGGTGATATTCAGCCCGTTGCGCTTGGCGCGTTCCAGCGCGGGCAGGGCGCGGGCAGTGGTGATCTGGTCGGCGTGATAGGCCGCACCGGTCATTTCCAGCAGCGCGATGTCGCGGTCCAGGCCCATGCGTTCCGCCATCGGTGACACCGCAGGCAATCCCCGCAGGGCGGCGAACTTGCCGCTGGTGGCCGCCGCGCCATTGCTGAGGCCGGGTTCCTGCGGGTGGGCGATGACCAGCGCGCCGCAGGACCGTGCATAGGTCAGCGCGCGGGAAAACACCTTTGTATAGGCGATGACGTGATCGCAATCGGTGAAGGCGACGGCCCCGGCATCTTGTAGAAAGCCGATCTCGGTCATTTCGCGCCCTTCGCGGTTCTTGGTCAGGGCGGCCATCGGCAGCACGTTCACCGGCGCATCGGCCTGCGCGCGCCGGGTTGCGAATTCCAGCGTTTCCGGGGTGTCGACCGCAGGCAGTGTATCGGGGCGGGTGACGATGGTGGTCACCCCTCCGGCGGCGGCGGCCAGACCGGCGGATTTGTAGCTTTCCTTGTGCCGTTCCCCGGGTTCGCAGACCTTGACGCCGATATCGACGATCCCCGGCGCAAGGCACTGCCCGCTGCAGTCGATGACTTGTGCGTCCAGTGTTGGTGCCTCGCCTTCACCGCGCGCGGTAATCCGGCCTTCGGCCACCTGTAGCCAGCCGAGGCTGTCCGTCCCGGCCTCGGGGTCGATCAGGCGGGCGTTGGTAAAGATCAGGTTGCTCATGCCATCGCCCTTTCGATTGCGGCTTTGGTGGCGGCCGGGTTGGCCTGGTATTTAATCAGGTGCTTGTCGCCGCCCTTGGTGACGATCTGGACAAAGCTGCCCATGGTATTGACCGCCTGTATCTGGTTCAGCGCCACCTTGCGGGACCCAGGGCCGGTGAGGGTGGTGTCGGACATCTCCCACGTGGCAACCAGCTCTTCGGAGGCCAGATACCACGCGCGGATGCCGATGGCCGCAAGGCCCGCAGGTGCGCCGGTCCAGGGATAGGGGTTGCCGATCAGCCAGAGGATGATCATCGCGCCGGCCATCGCAAAGGCAGCAAGCCATGCGTTGGTGCGGATATAGGCGCCTTTGTCGGGGGCAAAAGTCACAGGATCAGCCACAGGGCACCTCCGATAGCCAGCAGGATCACCAGCGCCAGAACGGCCGAGCCGATGCGGCGGGGCCGGTCATCCTGCGGCACGGCTTGCGGCGCCGAGAACGGCTTAGCGCTTTCGGTTTCAATCGGACCGCCAGTCCAGTTGGTGGTCTCTTCGGTGTAAAGACCGGCCAGATGCAGCCTCGGGTCCGGCGCCAGCGTTGCCGCGCGGTCGCCGAAGGCGGCGCTGCGGATGACCATGACCCAACCTTCGATGGCCTCCAGCGCGGCGCGATCCAGTTGATCGGCAGAGACGCTACAGCCCTCGTTCAAATAGCCAATAAGCCCAAGGTCTTCGAGGTCCGAGACCGAAAAAACGTCGATCTGATCCGTATCCAGCCCCGTCACGCCCAAGACCTGATCGGCAGCGCCCGGTTCGCGCAGGAACTTCGCCTCTTCCGGGCGCATGTCCAGCGTGAACAGGCGGATCACGCCGCGTTCATGGCGGGCGACGGTCAGATCGCTCATGCGGCGTCTCGCTGATTGCGGGCCAGCAGTTCCATCGCAGCCATGCGGACGGCGACGCCCATCTCGACCTGTTCCTGAATAACGGATCGATTGATGTCATCGGCCAGCGTGCCGTCAATCTCGACGCCGCGATTCATCGGGCCGGGGTGCATGACGATGGCGTCGGGCTTGGCCAGTGCCAGCTTGGCGGCATCCAGACCATAGCGGTGATAGTATTCGCGTTCCGAGGGGATAAAGCCGCCATCCATCCGTTCTTTCTGAAGCCGCAGCATCATGACGACGTCGACGTCTTTCAGGCCCTCGTTCATGTCGTCATAGATCTCGGCGCCGAACTCGGCGAACTGGCCAGGCACCAGCGTCGGCGGCCCGATCAGGCGAATGCGGTTTTCCATCTTGCCCAGCAGGATCAGGTTCGACCGTGCCACGCGGGAATGGGCCACGTCACCACAGATCGCGATGTTCAGACGATGCAGACGTCCCTTGGCGCGGCGAATGGTCAGCGCGTCCAGCAGCGCCTGCGTCGGGTGTTCATGCCGCCCGTCGCCCGCGTTCAGTACCGCGCAATTCACCTTCTGCGCCAGCAGGTCGACCGCACCGGAATGCGGATGCCGCACCACCAGCAGATCGGGATGCATCGCGTTCAGCGTCATTGCGGTGTCGATCAGGGTTTCGCCTTTTTTGATTGAACTGGCCTGCATCGCCATGTTCATCACATCCGCGCCCAGACGTTTGCCCGCCAGTTCGAAACTGGCCTGCGTGCGGGTCGAGTTTTCGAAGAACATGTTGATCTGCGTCAGCCCCGACAGCACGTCGGAACGCTTGGTCGACTGGCGGTTCATGTCGACGTATTTCTCGGCCAGATCGAGGATGGCGGTGATATCGGACTGCGACAGATGCTCGATGCCAAGAAGGTGACGATGGGCGAAACGCATGGGCGGGCTCCTGTCTGACAATCGAGCCGCTTATAGAAAGCCCCGCGCGCGAGGGCAACCTAAGGATCAGATCCTTCGGGCAGTTTCTCGCATCCGCCTTCGGGCAGACATTGCTCACCAGGTTTGCACCACTTGCCATAGCCGCAATCGACGGCCTTGATCGGCACGCAGCCCTGATGCTCGGAACATTTGAAGCCGGGGCGGCATTGCGAGTCGGTTTCCTCGCACAAAAACCAGCCGGGGCGCGAGCATCCGCCGCCCGGCAGGCAGGACGTACCCGCCGCGCAGGATTGGCCGTCATCGCATAGGCTGGGCAACCCTTCGATGGCGGTGTTCGGGTCAAACTCGGGTGAGGTCCGTTCGCATTCGCCGCGCGCGTTGCAGAAGGTGCCTCCAGGGCAATCAAGGCGCGAGGTGCATTTGTTAGCCCCTGCTGGGGCGCAGCGTGTGCCCCCGGCCACGCAGCGTTCGAACGGTCCGCAGGTGCGCCCGCCGCCGCAATAGGTACCACCCAGCGGGATGCAGTGGCCGTCAAAGCTGCATCTTTGGCCACCGGAACAGCAGCGGGTGCCGCATTGGAACTGACCGGGGCGGCATTGGCCGTTGCGGTCGAACAGTTGCGCAAAGGAGGGGCCGCTGAGCGGGATCAGCAGCAGGGAAATCAAAAGGAATCGCACAAGAACCAACATGAATGCCGCAATGGTCGGTGCGACGGACCGCCCGATCAAGGCCTATTCGCTTTCCCTCGATCAAAAGCTGGTTAGATTGAGGGGTATGGAATCGGCTTTGGACTATCATACTGCGCGGGCGCTGCTGGACTGGCAGATCGAACTGGGCGCAACGGATGCGATCGGTGATGCGCCGGTCGACCGGTATGCGCTGCCCGATACTGCGCCCAAGGCCAAGAAACCCGCAGTCGTTCAGGCCGCGCCCGAAAAGCCGAAAAAGGTCGATCCGGTCGCGGTGGCAAAGGCCGCTGCCCAAAGCGCCGGGTCGCTGGATCAATTGCGGGCAGCGATGGACGGTTTCGACCATTGCGAGTTGAAGCGCGGTGCCCGGCAGTTGGTGTTTGCCGACGGCACGCCGGGCGCGCGGGTGATGATCATAGGCGAGGCCCCGGGCCGCGAGGAAGACCGCGAGGGCAAGCCTTTTGTTGGCCGCGCCGGGCAATTGCTGGATCGGATGCTGGCCGCGATTGATCTGGATCGCAGCCAGAACGTCTATATCACCAATGTCCTGCCGTGGCGACCGCCGCAAAACCGTGACCCGAAGCCCGAAGAAATCGGCATGATGAAGCCCTTCCTCGAACGCCACGTGGCGCTGGCCAAGCCCGAGGTTCTGGTGATCATGGGCAATATCAGCTGTCAGGCGGTGCTGGGCAAACGCGGCATCACACGGCTGCGCGGGCAATGGGATCAGGCGCTGAACCTGCCGGTCATCCCGATGTTCCACCCGGCTTATCTGCTGCGTCAGCCGCAGATGAAGCGGCAGGCCTGGGCCGATCTGCTGGAGCTCAGGGCCAAGCTGGAGGGGAAATGATGCGCGTTCTGGCCTTTTCCGACCTGCATATGGCCCGCAACCGCGCGGCCGAGGTTGTGGCCGCCAGCGCCAAAGCCGATCTGGTGATCGGAGCCGGAGATTTCTGCAACATGCGGCAGGGGCTGGATGAGGCGATGGCGATGCTGTCCGGCATCACCGCGCCCTTTGTCATGGTGCCCGGCAATGCGGAAAGCGCGCAGGAACTGACCGACGCGGCGCCCGAAGGTGGCCATGTGCTGCATGGCACCGGCATGACCCTGGACGGATTGCGCCTGTTCGGGCTGGGCTACGGTGTGCCGGTCACGCCGTTTGGCGACTGGTCCTGCGACCTGACCGATGCCGAGGCCACCGAGTTGCTGGATCGCTGCGATGGCGCGGATATTCTGATCGCGCATTCTCCGCCCAAGGGGTATGGCGATGTCACGTCGCAGGGCGACGCGGTCGGCTCGGTCGCCGTGCGCGACGCGGTCGAACGGTTGCAGCCGCAATACGCGCTGTGCGGCCATATCCACGACAGCTGGGGCTATCGCGGCGCGCTAGGGCGCACGCAGATCGCCAATCTTGGCCCCAAGGTAAACTGGTTCGAGGTCACCTTATGATAGAAACGGTCACTCTGCTGGCATTCATCCCGGCAGCCCTGGCGCTGAACTTCACCCCCGGCGCCGACATGATGTTCTGCTTTGGTCAGGGCCTGCGATCCGGTGCCCGCCCGGCGCTGGTGGCCAGCGCGGGTATCTCGCTGGGGCTGATGGTGCACGTGCTGCTGGCCGGGCTGGGATTGGGTGCCGCGGTGAACAGCCTGCCGTGGCTGTTCGACGTGATCCGCTGGATGGGCGTGGCCTATCTGCTGTATCTGGCATGGGGGGCGATCCGGAACGGGGCGGTGTCTGCCGATGCGCCCGCGAAACCCACAAGCCATGCGTTTCGGGACGGGATGGTGGTGAACCTGACCAATCCCAAGGTCATCCTGTTTGTCTTGGCCTTCATCCCGCAATTCGTGAACCCCGCCACCGGCCCGATCCTGCCGCAATTCCTGATTTTCGGCGTCATCATCGCGCTGGGCGGGTTTGTCGTGAACGGGCTGGTGGGCATATTTGCCGGTGGCGCGGGCAAGGTTCTGATCTCGAACCCGCGCGCCTCTCGTATCATGGGCTGGGTGACGGGGGGGATTTTCACCGCCCTTGCCGTCCGGCTTGCCATCATGGAAAGGGCCTGACGCCAAATGTCGCGCATTGATGAAAGCAAGGAGTTCATTCCGGTTCGGATCGCCGTTCTGACCGTCTCGGATACACGGACGCTGGATGAAGACCGCTCGGGTCAGACGCTGGTCGACCGGATCGAGCGCGCCGGCCATTCGGTGGCCGACCGCAAGATCATCCGGGATGAGCGGGTCGAGATCGCGGCCCAGCTGCGGCTGTGGGTTGGTGATCCCGAGATTGATGTGGTGATCTCGACCGGGGGCACCGGCCTGACAGGCCGCGATGTATCGGTTGAGGCACATCGCGACGTCTATGAAAAGGAAATCGAGGCGTTCGGCACGGTGTTCACCATTATTTCAATGGAAAAGATCGGCACCTCCGCCGTGCAATCCCGCGCCACGGGCGGCGTGGCGGGCGGCACCTATCTGTTTGCGCTGCCCGGCAGCCCCGGCGCCTGCAAGGATGCCTGGGACGGGATTCTGGAAAAACAGTTCGATTACCGCCACCGCCCCTGTAATTTCGTGGAAATAATGCCCCGATTGGACGAACATCTGCGACGGAAGTAGACTGGTTGCACGTATAACTGTTTGTAACCGCTTTGTGGCTTGGCATTTTTCTGTGCCCGGCTACCTTTTGCACGTGGCAGCCTGATGCGACCGGGGTGAGTGATTGATGCGATTTCTGAGGCAAAGCCTTGTTGGTGTCTTTCTGGCGTTTCTGACGCTGGCCTTGCTGTTTGTCGCGGTACAGATGATCACCGGCGCGGTGCAGGACGCGCTGACGCGCGAAAACACGCCACCCGAGGCGCGTGAACGCATCTTTGCCGTCAGCGTGCGCCCGGCCGAACTTGAAACCGTCACCCCCTATCTTGAGGCCTTTGGCGAGGTGCAAAGCCGCCGCCGTCTGGAATTGCGCGCCGCGCTGGGCGGACGGGTGGTGTCTCTGGCCGAAGATTTCGAAGATGGCGGCGTTGTCGCCGCAGGCGAGGTTTTGGTCGAACTGGACCCGGCGGATGCGCAGTCGGCGCTGGATCGCGCCAAGTCCGACTTGCTGGACGCCCAATTTGAAGAACGCGACGCGGAACGATCGCTGCTGCTAGCGCAGGACGAATTGAACTCGGCCGAGGCGCAGGCCGCCTTGCGGGGGCGCGCCTTGCAACGGCAGAAAGACCTGCAGGGCCGCGGGGTCGGAACCCCTGCCGCGGTGGAAGAGGCGGAACTGGCCGAGGCGGCTGCCCAGCAATCGGTTCTGGCGCGCCGCATATCGCTGGCGCAGGCGGAATCGCGGGTTGATCAGGCGACCACCTTGCTGGCCCGCGCCCGCATCGCGCTTGAGGCCGCCGAACGTGATCTGGATGACATGACCGTTCGTGCGCGGTTTGCCGGGACGCTGACGGATGTGACCTTGGTCGAAGGGCGGCTGGTGTCGGCCAATGAAAAGCTGGCGGAACTGGTTGATCCCACCGCGCTTGAGGTGGCCTTTCGCGTCTCGACCGCGCAGTTCGTGCGTCTGCTGGATGCCGAGGGCGACCTGATCAACGCACCGGTCACCGTATCGCTTGAGGTGACGGGCACCGACCTGACGGCCCATGGCCGCATCAGCCGCGACAGCGGTTCCGCGGGCGAAGGCCAGACCGGGCGGCTGGTCTATGCAAGGCTGGAGGACGCGCCGGGGTTCAAGCCCGGCGATTTCGTCACAGTCACGGTCGAGGAACAGCCGCTGGACAATGTGGTGCGCCTGCCCTCCTCGGTTCTGGACGCGGCGGGCACGGTGCTGGTGCTGGGCGCCGATGACCGGCTCGAGGCGCTGCCGGTGCAGCTGATCCGTCGTCAGGGCGATGAGGTGCTGCTGCGCGGGCAGGGGCTGGTCGGGCGCGAGGTTGTGATTGGCCGCACGCCGCTGCTGGGCGGCGGGGTGCGTGTGCGACCGCTGCGGGATGAGGCCAATGCCGGGGCCGATCCGGGGCTGGTCGAACTGTCCGACGAACAACGCGCCCAACTGGTGGCGCAGGTCGAGGCCAGCGATCAGATGACCACTGAGGCCAAGGCCAGCGCCCTGAGCCAGCTCAGCGCGCCCAAGGTTCCGGCCTCTCTGGTGCGCAGCATCGAAAACCGGGCAGGGGGTTAGGCGCCATGATGCGCGAGATCCCAGGCGCGGCGGGCGGTATCCTAAGCTATTTCACCCGCCACAGGACGGTCGCCAACCTGCTGTTGCTGGTGATGCTGGTTCTGGGTGCGGCGGCAATTCCGGCGATGCGGGCGCAGTTTTTTCCGGACGTGATCCTTGAACGTGTGAACGTGGCCATCAAATGGGAAGGCGCCGGTCCCGAGGATGTCGATAACGGCATCGTTCAGTTGCTGGAACCGGCCCTGCTGGCGGTCGAAGGGGTGGCGAGCACGACCTCGACCTCGCGCGAGGGGCGGGCCAATATCCGGCTGGAGTTCGAGCCCAACTGGGACATGTCGCGCGCCGTGGATGAGGTTCGAACCGCCGTCGATGGTGTGACCAACCTGCCCGACGATGCCGAGGAACCCTCGATCAGGCGCGGGGCGTGGCGCGATCGGGTCACGGATGTTGTGGTGACCGGCCCGGTCGACCCGGACCAGTTGGCGAAATTCACCGACGAATTGATCAGCCGCCTGTTTGCGGTTGGCGTGACCCGCACCACGATCCGGGGCATTGCCGCGCCCCGCGTGGTGGTCGAAGTGCCGACAGCACAGCTGATCGCCAATGACGTCACCCTCTCGGAAATCGCGCAGGCCATCGCGGCCGAGGCTATGGCCAACCCGGCGGGCGATGTCACCGGCGCCAATGCCCGCATTCGCACCGGCACGGAAAAGCGCACCCCAGAAGAGATCGAGGGTATCGCACTGCGCAACTTTGCCGACGGTTCCAAGCTTTTTGTGGGTGATGTGGCGGACATCCGGGTCGAAGGGGTCACCCGCAACCGCAGCTATTTCGTTGGCGAGAACCCGGCCATGTCCGTGCGGGTGGACCGGTCCAATCTGGGGGACGCCATCAAGATCCAGCACACGGTCGAGGACGTGGTGGCCGAACTGCAGGCCAGCCTGCCCGAAGGCGTGACCATCGAGCTGATCCGCACCCGCGCGCAGGCCATCACCGAGCGTCTGGATATTCTGGTCGATAACGGGCTGGTGGGGCTGGGCCTTGTGGTCTGTTTGCTGTTCCTGTTCCTGAACGCCCGCATCGCCTTCTGGGTTGCGGCGGGTATTCCTGTGGCGATGTCCGCAGCGATTGCGTTCATGTATATCGGCGGGCTGTCGATCAACATGATCTCGCTGTTCGGGCTGATCATCACATTGGGCATTGTGGTGGATGACGCCATCGTTGTGGGCGAACACGCCGATTTCCGCGCCCGGAGGCTGGGCGAGGCCCCCGTGGTGGCCGCTGAAAGCGCCGCACGGCGCATGGCGATGCCGGTCTTTGCCGCCACCCTGACCACCGTCATCGCGTTCTTCGGCCTCACTGCCATCGGTGGCCGGTTCGGAGAGTTGATTGGCGACATCCCCTTTACCGTGATCGCGGTGCTGCTGGCCTCGCTGATCGAGTGTTTCCTGATCCTGCCCAACCACATGGCCCATGCGATTACGCATTCGGCCAAGGAACACTGGTATGACTGGCCCAACCGGGTGGTCAATCGCGGGTTCCGCTGGGTGCGGGACCACCTGTTCCGCCCGCTGATCGCCTGGGTCGTCTGGGCGCGCTATGTGGTGGTGGCGGTGATGGTGGTGATTCTGGCCAGCCAGATTGCCCTGTTCATCAAGGGTGATGTGAACTGGCGGTTCTTCAACGCGCCGGAACGGGGCTCGGTCACCGGCAATTTCATCATGGTCGAAGGTGCCACCCGCGAAGACACGCTGGAAATGATGCACCAGATGCAGCGCGCCGCAGAAGAGCTGGGCCGGATTTATGAAGAACGCCACGGGCGCAACCCCATCGACTATATTCTGGCCGAGGTCGGCGGCAATGCCGGGTGGTTCAACCTGAGCGCCGCCGATGGCAAGGACGGGGACCTGCTGGGCGGAGTTTCGATTGAACTGATCGACTCGGACCTGCGCCCCTATTCCAGCTTTGAATTCGTGGGCGAGCTGCAGGATTTCGTCCCGCGCCATCCCAAGGTCGAGTTGCTGACCTTCCGCGGCTGGCGCTCCGGGCCGGGCGGTGATGCCATTGACGTGCAGTTCTATGGCGCCGACGTGAACACGCTCAAGGCCGCGTCCGAGGATTTGCAGGCCGAGCTGTCGAAATACCCCGAAGTGTCGGCGCTTGAGGACAATCTGGCCTATGACAAGGAAGATTTCATTCTGGACCTGACCGCCAAGGGGCAGGCGCTGGGCTTTCGTATGGAGACACTGGGCCGCGTCTTGCGGGATCGGTTGAACGGGATCGAGGCCGCAACCTTCCCCGACGGCCCCCGCAGCGCCGAGATCCGGGTGGAACTGCCCAAGGGCGAGCTGACCGCCGATTTCCTGGAACGCACACTGATGCGCACACCGGACGGGGTCTACGTGCCGCTGGCCGATATCGTTTCGGTCGAGCGTAAATCGGGTTTCTCGGCCGTGCGGCGCGAAAACGGTCTGCGGGTGATTTCCGTGATCGGTGACATTTCCGAGGATGACCCGGCCCGCGCGGCGGAAATCGCCCGAGCCCTGAGCGAAGAGATTCTGCCCGATATCGCCGCCGAACGGCAGGTCGAATGGCAGATGGCGGGCCTGAGCGAGCAGGAGGATGAATTCCTGAACGAGGCCCGCACCGGCCTGATCCTGTGTCTGACCGGCATCTATCTGGTGCTGGCCTGGGTCTTTGCCAGCTGGACGCGGCCTGTGGTGGTGATGGCGATCATACCGTTTGGATTGGTGGGCGCGATCTGGGGGCATTACATCTGGGATGTGCCGCTGAGCATGTTCACCGTGATCGGCCTGTTGGGGATGACCGGGATCATCATCAACGACTCGATTGTTCTGGTGACGACGATCGACGCTTATCAGCAGGACCGAGGGCTGGTGCCGTCGATTGTCGAGGGCACAGCGGACCGGCTGCGCCCGGTGATGCTGACGACGCTGACCACGGTTCTGGGGCTGACACCGCTGCTTTATGAAGGGTCGCAACAGGCGCAGTTCCTCAAACCCTCGGTGATCACGCTGGTGTACGGGCTGGGCTTCGGGATGCTGCTGGTGCTGTTGCTGGTGCCCGCACTGCTGGCCATCTTGAATGACCTGTCGCGCCCGATGACCGCGATGCGCCGGGCACTGCGGGCTCCGGATCGGGTGGTGCAGGGCGCGGTGACCGCCACCGGGATGGCGCTGCTGATGTGGTTTGGTGTGACGATGGTCTGGCCTGCAATCTCGGGTGCGCCTGTTGGCCTGTTGTCGGGGCTTTATGCAGGTGACGAGGGCGTCGCGGCGTTGCAAATGGGACTGGGGGCTTTCATCGCCGGTGCCGTGCCGATCCTTGTTCTGAGTGTCGTGCTGTCCGGCCTGCTTTATGTACGCCTCAGAGGGCGGGCGGCCTAAGCCCGACGCAGGGCGGTTTCCAGCAGGTCGATGACGCGGTCGCTCATAGGCAGGTCACCCCGGCGTATCTGATCAAGCGGAAACCAGCGGGCGTCCAGCGCATCATCCCCGGCCAGCGGAGCGCCCGAGCGATACTGACAGGCGACCCCAACCAACAAATAGTGCGACTGCACAACGCCCTGAGCGTCATGGCGCAGCAGGTCCAGATTGTCGAGATAGTGCAGGGGTGCTGCGATGACCGAGGTTTCTTCGCGCAGCTCCCGCTGTGCCGCCTGCATGACGGTTTCACCCCATTCCACATGACCGCCGGGAAACCCCCACAACCCCGCGTCCGGCTGCTTGCTGCGCTGCACCAGCAGCACCTGGGCGTCATGCACAACAACGGCCAGCGCGCCGATCTTCGGGGTTTTCTCCATCAATCAGCCCGCGCTGCAGCCCTGAATGTCGACGGCGTGGTTGGCGCCCAGCACCGTGATCCTGATCTCGGACCGGTCCAGCGCGAAAGGCCCGCCCGAGGCGCTGATCACCTCGGATGTGGCGACCAGCGTATCGCCCTGCCGGGTGGTTTCAGGCTGCGAAGCCCAAAGCGCCGGGTTGCCCGGTTCGATCACGGCCACCTCGCGCCCGCCGGCCGGGGGCATTTTCACGCGTGCCTCGATCTGCATCCCGTCCGATGTCGGGGTCAGATGGCAGCTTGCGGCGGTCACGCGTGCCTCTTTCGCGGAATAGGGGCGCTGGGCCAGAGCCGCAGCGATAGCAGGGTTGCGGTCGGCATCGGCATTCAGCGTGTGGTCGAAATCCAACCGCTCGGGGATGCAGACATCCTTGCAGACGCCCAAGTCCATGTCGCCACGCAGCCGCACGGGTTTGGCGGGGTTCTTGGGCGTGATCTCGACCGGCAGCACCAGTTGATCCGCGTAACCGATGGATTGCAGCCCGTTCTGCACAAACACGTCCGGCGCGGGCCAGGTGATCGACACATCACTCACATTCTGCGAGCCGCGCCAGTCAAACTGTGGCGGAATACCGGCATCGCCCGGTGCGCGCCAATAGGTTTTCCAACCGTCCTTCAGCGTCAGCCGCAACGCGCCCAGATAGGTGCCGCTGGCGGTGCGCCCGCCATCCAGCACGTCCAATTGCACCACCCCGTCCACGTCCTGCGCCACCGCAGGCGCGGTCAGGGCGAAACAGGCGGTCAGGGCGACCGTGGCTGGCTTCAGAAAACACTTCATACCCCATAAATGCGTGGTCCGGGCCGGGATTCCAAGTCACGTTCCGGTCACCTGGATGAAATCTGGCGAAATGTGGCCTCTTCCCTTGCCAATCCCCCTGCGCCGGGGCCATTGTTGAAGGGGGACGAAGCAAGAGATGTAAATCCATGGACCTGACCGGAAAACTGTTGATTGCGATGCCTGGCATGGGTGATCCGCGCTTCGATCATTCGGTGGTTTACATGTGCAGTCACGGCGAAGACGGGGCGATGGGTCTGATCATCAACAAGCCCTCGGATTTGCGGGTCAAAACCCTGCTGAGCCAGTTGAACATTGCCTGTCGCATCCCGGTCGTGGGGGAACGGCTGGTGCATTTCGGCGGCCCGGTCGAGATGTCGCGCGGCTTTGTCCTGCACAGCGCGGACTATGAGGCCAACCTGCATTCGATGCAGATTTCGGATGATTTCAGCATGACCGCGACGCTGGATGTGCTTGAGGATCTGGCCTCGGGGCGTGGGCCGCTGAATTCGACGCTGGCGCTGGGCTATTCCGGCTGGGGGCCTGACCAGTTGGAGGATGAGATCGCCATGAACGGCTGGCTGACCACCGACGCGACCCAGAAGCTGGTGTTTGACGTGCCCGATGACGAGAAATGGGAGGCCGCGCTGGCAACGCTGGGTGTCGACCCGCTGACCCTGTCGGCCAGCGCCGGGCGCGCCTGATCAGCTGTCACGCGGCGCGGCAGCGCGGCGCAGACGGTCATTGATGGCTGCACCTAAACCCTGATCCGGGATCGGAGACACTGCAATCGGGCGGCCTGTGGCGTTCAGCGTGTGTAGGGCCGAGAACAGGTTGGCGGCAGCTTCGGTCAGACTGCCCTTATCCGAGAGGTTCAGATCGCAATCGACCGGGCCAAAGCCCAGCAACACCTCATCCCCTTGCGGGTTGTCGGCATTCAGCCGTACCGGCGCGTCCGGCGCATAGTGCGATTGCAACTGGCCCGGCGCGGTCAGCAGGTCTCCGGCCTGATGGATGTGCAGTTCTGTGCCCAGCGCGGATTCGACCTGTTCCAGCGCCACGCCACCCGGACGCAGCAGAGAGGGTTCTCCGGCCAGTCCGACGATAGTAGATTCCAGCCCGACACCGCAGGGACCGTCGTCCAGAATGGCCGCTATGCGCCCGTCCAATCCGGCGCGCACGTGATTGGCAGTTGTCGGGCTGATCTGGCCCGACGGATTGGCCGACGGGGCCGCGACCGGCCCGTCGAACGCCGCCAGCAATGCCCGCGCGGTGCCATGGGCGGGTACCCGTACCGCCAGCGTATCCAGCCCCGCCGTGACCAGCGGAGAAATCCCGTGCCCGTCGCGCAAAGGCAGTACAAGCGTCAGCGGACCGGGCCAGAAGGCAGCGGCCAGTGCTTCGGCCCGGTCGGACCATTCGACAAAGCGCTGCGCCGCCTCGACCGAAGCCACATGTGCGATTAGCGGGTTGAAACTGGGCCGCCCCTTGGCCGCATAGATGCTGGCGACCGCCTCGCCATTGCGGGCATCGCCGCCCAGCCCATAGACGGTCTCGGTCGCGAAAGCGACCAGCAGGCCTTGCCGCAGCAAGTCTGCCGCCTGTGCGATTCCGCCCGGATCGGCGGACAAATTCAATGTGCCGTTAGGGATCATGTCTGGTGACGCCGCGTTTTGATTGCTTGTACCATCTGGCTGGCTAGGTAATCGAATTGATCAAGGATGCATAAAGGTGGGCATTGCAATTTCCAACCCCACCCGCGAAAAACCATACAGTTAGCCCCGAGGGAACTCATGCCATACCGCGCGCCCATTTCCGATTATGAACTGCTTTTCCACCACGTCGTCGGGTTCGATCAGATTGCCGCGACCGAGAAGTTCTCGGAAGCCAGCGAGGATGTCGTCGGTGCGATCCTGACCGAGGCCGGCAAGATGTGCGAAGAGGTGATGGCCCCGTTGCAGCGTCCCGGCGATCTGGAACCCGCGCGGCTGGAAAACGGTGTGCTGCGGACCTCGCCCGGCTATGCCGACGGCTGGAAGGCCATTGCAGAAGGTGGCTGGATCGGGATGAGCGGTGATCCCGAGCATGGCGGTATGGGCCTGCCGATGACCCTGACCACAGCGGTGAACGAGATGATGTCGGCGGCCTGTCTGTCGCTGCAGCTGGCGCCGCTGATGACGCAGGGCCAGATCGAGGCTCTGGAGCATCACGCCAGCGACGAGTTGAAGGCGCTGTACCTGCCCAAGATGATGTCGGGCGAATGGGCCGGAACCATGAACCTGACCGAGGCGCAGGCCGGGTCGGATGTGGGCGCTTTGTCCTCGAAAGCCGAGGCCAATGGCGATGGCACCTATTCGGTGACGGGGCAGAAAATATTCATCTCGTGGGGCGACAACGACTTTACCGAGAATGTCTGCCATCTGGTGCTGGCGCGCCTGCCCGATGGGGTACCGGGCACCAAAGGGATTTCGCTGTTTCTGGTGCCCAAGTACCTGCCCGACGAAAACGGCAACCCCGGCGTGGCGAATGACCTGAAGGTTGTGTCGGTCGAACACAAGATGGGTCTGCACGGCTCACCCACGTGCGTGATGCAGTATGACGGCGCCAAGGGCTGGCTTGTGGGCAAGGAACATGGCGGCATGGCCGCGATGTTCACCATGATGAACAATGCCCGTCTGGGTGTTGGCGGTCAGGGCGTTGGCGCTGCTGAGGGCGCCTATCAGCACGCGCTGGCCTATGCGTTGGAGCGCAAGCAGGGCAAGACGCCCTCGGGCACGATCATCGATCACGCGGATGTGCGCCGGATGCTGATGAGCATGCGCGCCGACACCTTTGCCGCACGGGCGATCATGCTGGCCAATGCGGCAGCGATCGACATGGGCAACGCCACGGGTGATCCCGAGTGGAGCGCGCGCGCCGCGCTGCTGACACCGATCTGCAAGGCTTTCGGCACCGAGACCGGGATGCGCGTGTCCGAGACCGGCGTGCAGGTGCATGGCGGCATGGGCTTTATCGAAGAAACCGGTGCGGCCCAGTATTACCGCGATGTCCGCGTGACTGCGATCTACGAAGGCACCAATGGCATTCAGGCCATGGACCTGGTGGCGCGCAAGATGATGGATGGCGGCGAGGCGGCCTCGCGCCTGCTGGACGAGATTGAGGATCACGCCGAAGAAGCCCGCGCCACCATGCCCGATCTGGCCGGTCCCGTCTGGGAGGCCACCGAAAGCCTGCGCGAAACCACCGAATGGATCGTGGCGCAGTCCGACATGAATACTCGCTTTGCGGGGGCTGTACCCTATCTTCACGCCTTCGCCCGCGTTCTGGGCGCGCATTACCATCTGAAGGCCGCATTGGCCGAACCCAATGGCCCGCGCTTCAAACTGGCGCGGTACTACATCAACGCGCTGCTGCCGGAATATGCCGGTCTGCTGGCGCAGGCTCAGAACGGGGCCGGGGACCTCTATGCCCTCAGCGCCGAGGAATTGGCGGTATAATGGACGGGGAAACTCCTTTGGCGATCCGATACCCCTGGCCCGAGCCCCCGGCACCGGGTGAGGCCACCGAGGTTGCCGAAGGTGTGCTGTGGATGCGCCTGCCGCTGCCCATGGCGCTGGACCACGTCAATATCTATGCGCTGGATGATGGCGACGGCTGGACGGTGATCGACACGGGAATTTCGTCGAACAAGACCCGCCGGGTTTGGGAAATGCTCATGGCCGGGCCGCTGGGAGGCAAGCCGGTGACCCGTGTGGTGGTCACGCATCACCACCCCGATCACGTCGGCAATGCGGGCTGGTTCCAGTCCGATCATGGCGCCGAACTGGTCACGACCCGCACTGCGTGGCTGTTTTCGCGGATGCTGCAACTGGATGTGCAGGAAACCTGGCCGCAAGAGACGCTGGATTACTACCGCAGCGCGGGGATGCATGCTGACGTGCTTGCCAAACGCATGACCGAAAGGCCGTTCAACTTCTGCGACACGGTCTATCCGATGCCGCTGGGCTTTACCCGGATCAAACAGGGCAGCGTGATCCGTATGGGTGGGCGCGACTGGGACGTGCATATGGGCAATGGCCACGCGCCCGAACACGCTACCTTTTGGAGCTGCGATGACAATCTGGTGATCACCGGGGATCAGATCCTCAGCTCAATCAGCCCCAATCTGGGCGTTTATGTCACCGAGCCGATGGCCGACCCGGTGGCCGAATGGCTGGAGGCTTGCGAGCGGCTGCAGGGTCTGGCGCGGCCCGACCAACTGGCGCTGGGTGGGCATAAGCTGCCCTTTACCGGCCTGCCGCTGCGGATGAAGCAACTGATCGACAATCACCACGGCGCGCTGGATCGCTTGCAGGACTATCTGGATACACCGAAAACCGCCGCCGAGTGTTTCACTCCTCTGTTCAAACGTCAGATTGGCGAGGGCGAATATGGGCTTGCGCTGGTCGAGGCGGTTGCACATCTGAACCATCTTTACCACATTGGAACCGTGACCCGGACGCGGCGCGCGGACGGGGCGTGGGAGTTTCAGCGCAAAGGGTAAAGCTATGCAGGACCAGATCGAAACATCGGCCGAGGCGGCAGAAGCGGCGGCTTTGCCCAGGTGTTACGAGTTTCACGCGAACCCCAACGCTGAGTCCGCGGCCAAGAATCTGCCCGAACCACTGCAAAAACCGGTTCAGACCAAAAGCCCGGCGCAATGGGCCTATGAGCGGCTGATCCTTTATATCCAGAACTTCGAAAAGACGCTGACCGGCGATCAGGAGGTCGCTATGGGCTTTACCGGCGGCGATGCCGGGGTCATGCGGATCGAGGGCATGGGCTACTTCGATCCCGATATCATCACCTTCTACGGCTCGGACGCGAGCGGGGCGCGGACCCAACTGGTGCAGCATGTCAGCCAGTTGAACGTGATGCTGCGCGCCCTGCCCAAATCGGTCGAGGACAAGCCTGCCAACCGCATCGGTTTCCGGCTGGCAAAGGATCTGGAAGAAAGCTGACCGCCTGACTTGCAATTCACGTCTGCGCAGCCTTGAATGAGTGCACCATTCAAGGGGGTGCCGCGTGTCCGATTTTTCAGCCGTTACAAGCGCCTACAAGGGTGCATGGGCGCGCCGTCGCGTCTTTGTGCCGATCTATGTCGCCGTGCGCCTGCTGCTGGTTGCCCTGATCGCGCCAGCTGTGGCGCTCATCGTCAATCTGGCGGTGTCGCTGTCGAACCAGACCGCGCTGACGGATCAGGCCATTGCCGCCTTCATCCTGTCACCGGTGGGTTTTGTCGCGGCGATTGCCGTGCTCAGCCTGTTTCTGCTGGCCGAGGTGTTTGTGTTCTCGGTCATGGCCGGATCGCTGCGGATGGGCGAATCCGACCCGTGGCGTGCGGGCAGTTCCGCCATCGGCTTGATCCTGTCGCGCCTTCCGGCGCTGTTCGGCTTTGCGGTGCGTTTTGTGCTGCGGGTCCTGGTTTTGGTCCTGCCCTTCGCAGCCGTTGCGGCCGTGATCGCGTGGTGGACGCTGACCGAATATGACATCAACTACTACCTGACCTTCCATCCGCCATCGTTCTGGATTGCGGTGGCACTGATCGGGGCCGTGGTTCTGGTCATGGCCTGGGTGCTGATCCGTCGTCTGTCGGCCTGGGCGCTGGGCCTGCATCTGGTCCTGTTCGAAGGCGTTCACCCCGCCCATGCCTTCAACATCAGCGCCACCCGGATGGAAGGCAAACGCGGGCGCCTCAAGATCGAGCTGGCGATCTGGCTGATCCTGCGCGTGATCATCGCGGGCCTGATCGCATGGGTGGCCGGGCTGCTGTTTGCCATTGTACCGCTGCAGGGGGCCAGCCACTTGCGGCTGGCGTTGGTCTACAGCCTGTTGGTGGCCGGGATCTGGTCCGTGGCTGGCCTCGTGCTGGCGGCAACGGCACTGGGCGCGCTGGCGGTGCTGCTGGACGGGTTCTTCGAGATCAGAACCGAGGAACCGCCGCATCCCGAACCCGGCAGCCTGCGTGTTCCACTATTCGCCGCCCTCGGCGCCGCCGTGGCGGCCGTGCTGATCGGGTTGTGGTTCGGGCAGCATCTGCTGGAACGCATACAGGCGCCGGACCGGGCTGAGGTGATCGGCCACCGTGGCGCTGCGGCGCTGCGGCCCGAGAACACTATGGCCTCGGTGCTGAAAGCGATCGAAGACGGGGCGGACTGGGTCGAAATCGACGTGCAGGAAACGGCGGATGACGTGGTCATTGTCGCCCATGACAGTGATTTCATGAAACTGGCGGGGGTGAACCTCAAGGTCTGGGATGCCACGATGGAGGACATCGCTCAGATCGATATCGGCAGCTGGTTCGGCCCCGAATATGCCGACGAACGCACGCCCACTCTGCGCGAGGTGCTGGAGGCCGCAAAGGGTAAGGCCAAGGTCATTATCGAACTGAAATACTATGGACATGACGTTGATCTGGAAAACCGCGTGGCGGCGCTTGTGGAAGAGCTTCAGATGCAGGACGACATCGCCACCATGTCGCTGAAATACCCGGCAGTGCAAAAGATGAAAAAGCTGCGCCCTGACTGGCGGGCAGGGGTTCTGGCCGCAACTGCCGTCGGCGATCTGACCGGGCTGGAAGGTGATTTCATCGCCGTCAATGCCGCGATGGCAACGCCGGGGCTGGTGCGCTCGGTTCATGCGGCGGGCAAGGATATCTATGTCTGGACGGTGAACGACCCGCTGCAGATGTCGGCCATGGCCTCGATGGGGGTGGACGGTCTGATCACCGACCGCCCCGCGATGGCCAATGAGGTGCTGCGGGTGCGCGCCGAAATGGGCCCGGCCGAGCGGCTGCTGCTGTGGCTGGCGACCGCCTTCGGCATGTCCGTCGACACCCAGGCGATGCGCGATGAAAACCCGTAATCTATGCGTGACCCTCGCGCTGATGGCGGCCCCCGCCATGGCGCAGGATTTCATGCGCAATATCGAGATGCCTGCCCACCGTGCGCTGATCGCGCAGCGTGGGGACACGGAACCGATCCCGTTCGAAACCGATGGCTGTTCCGGCGGCCTGTCGGCCAGTTGGCGCTTTGTGGCCGAGACCTTTCCCAAGTTCAGCGCGCTCTACGAAGCACATCCGCCGTGGGAATATTGCTGCGTGACCCATGACCGCGCCTATCACAATGCGGGCGGGGCGACGCAGGCCGGGAACAGCTATGACGCGCGCCTGTCAGCGGATGATGCGCTGCGCGCCTGCGTCAAACAGCACGGGGTCGACAATGCCGACGAATATGCTGAACGGTACGACATGACGCCGGACCAGATTCGCACGGCCCACTCCATCACTGCCGAGGCGATGCACGCGGCGGTGCGGCTGGGTGGCGGCCCCTGTTCCGGCCTGCCCTGGCGCTGGGGATTCGGATATCCGGGCTGTTCGGTCTTCCTGTCTGCGCCCCCTGCGCGCGAATGACGTGGTGACAGGCCCCTGATTTTCGATTATCCAACATCTTAAACACGCGAACTGGGAATCTCTGACCAATGGCTGAATACAAGCACGGCGACATGGACATCAACGTCCAAGAAAAAACCTTCAACGGCTTTATCAAGGCCACCACATGGTGCGTGGTTGCCATCGCCTTCCTGTGCCTGTTCCTGGCGGTCTTCGCCTCTTAATCCAAAACGGGGATCACCGTGATCAGGATTTTGCTTGCCTGCCTGCTGGCAGTGACAGTGGCGGGCTGCACCGGCTCGCAGCGACCACAGGCTGACCAGTCGGAAGTTGTGGCCCGATCCTATCGTGATCCGGGGCCGTCGACGCTGACCCTCTATACGATGATCAACACCCGGACCGGTTCGGGTGCTCATACGTCATTGATGATCAGCGGCAGTGAGCGGGTGATCTTTGACCCCGCAGGTTCGTTCCGGGCTGACGTGGTGCCGATAAGGAATGACGTGCTGTACGGCATTACCCCGAACGTCGAGCGCGCCTATCGCAGCAGCCACGCGCGTGAAACGCATTTTGCCCGAATCCAAACCATCGAGGTCACGCCGCAACAGGCCGAGATCGCCCTGCAACTGGCCAAGCAGATGGGGCCGGTGTCCAGCGCGTACTGCGCCAACTCGACATCTCAGCTGTTGCAGCAGGTGCCGGGTTTCGAGCAGATCAGCACCACCTTCTATCCGGTCAAACTGTCCGAGCAATTCGGCGAGTTGCCGGGGGTGGTCACCAGCGAATACCGCGAGAATGACGACGCCGATCTGCAAAAGGGGCTGGCGGCGAACAACGCCGTTCTGAACCAGCAGGACGTGGCCTTACCCCAATAGGTACAACAGGCCATAGAGGGTTCCGGCCCCGGAAAATATGGCCGCCAGCACGTTTTTCGTGATCAGTCCAACTGTCAGGGCAACTGCGGCCGCAGCCATGCGCGGTGCGTCCGGCTGCCCGCCGGTTGCGGTTGGCCACACCACCAGCGGCGCGATCAGCGCCGGCAGGATGGCCACGGCGGTGTAGCGCAGGTGGCGCAGCAGCCAGGGCGGCATCGGGCGGTCTCCGACCAGACCGATGAAGACAAAGCGCAGGGCATAGCTGCCAACGGCCAGCCCGACGATGATCGTCCAGATCGTGACGGGATCGGGATGGGTCATGCGTCGACCTTTCTGCGCTGGGCGATCAGTTCAGCCTGGGCGCCTGCGATCATCCCGGCACAACCTGCGATCAAAAGGCCCAGATTGTACGGAAGGGCCACGGTCAGCAACGAAACGACAATGGCCACCAGCGCGGCGACCACATGGGGAAAGGTTCGCATCATCGGGCCGATCATGGCCAGAAAGGTGATCGGCAGGGCAAAGTCCAGCGCCCAGCTTTCGGGAATGCGTGTCCCCAGAACCGCACCCAGATAGGTGGCCAGAATCCAAAGCGGTGTAATCGGGGTGACCGAGCCTACAAAATAGGCCATGCGCTGGGGCACGGTCATCTTCGGCTCTTTTTCGAACTGCACGATCGAGCAGGCATAGGACTGATCGACCGTCAGGTAGGCCGCGCAGGCCCTTTGCCACAGGGGTGCCGCCCCCAGAAACGGCGTCAGCGAGGCCGAGTACATTGCCATCCGCAAGTTCACCGCCAGCGCCGAGATCAGAATGATGGCGGTGGGGGTCTGGTCCTGCAACAATTGCAGGGCGGCGAATTGCGCAGCCCCGGCAAAGACCGTTGAGGTGAGCATCATGGTCTGTACGATATCCAACCCGGCCTCGGTCGCGAAAACGCCGAACAGGGTGCCGAAGGGGATTGCGACAAAGATGAACGGTGACCCGTCGCGAAAACCCTTCCAGAAGTACGACTTGGATGTGGTGTCTGCCATGGCTAAATCCTATGGTGTTGCCCGCAGCACTAACGGTCTTGGGAAAGGGTTGCAATTGGCCACGGAACTGGATGTCTCGGACTACATCATCGCCCCCGATCCGGGTGCGCCCCGCCTGACCCGTGCGGTTGAAGGCGTCGACCAGAATGGCGAGGTCAGCCAAATCTCGGTCGTGGAAGAACGCCCGCTGACGATTTTCCTCAACGCGCAGGAAATCGTGACGGCGATGACCATCGGCGATTATCCCGAGTATCTGGCGCTGGGCTTTCTGCGTAATCAGGGCATGTTGCTGGCCGATGACCAGATCACCCGCGTTGATTACGATGACGATCTGGAAACCGTCATCGTCCGTACCGCGCGTGAAACCTCGTACGAGGACAAGCTCAGGAAAAAGACCCGCACCAGCGGCTGCGCTGTGGGCACAGTGTTCGGCGACATGATGGAGGGGTTGGAGGACGTCCGCCTGCCGCAGGTTCAGGTGCGAACCTCGTGGCTTTACGATCTGGCCGCCAAGATCAACCGGACGCCCTCGCTGTACCTCGAAGCGGGCGCGATCCACGGCACGGTCTTGTGCTGCGAGAATCGTCCCTTGGTCTATATGGAGGACGTGGGCCGCCACAACGCGGTCGACAAGATCGCGGGTTGGATGCTGTCAAAGGGCGAGGCGGCAGAGGACAAGCTCCTTTACACCACCGGCCGTCTGACCTCGGAAATGGTGATCAAGACGGCAATGATGGGCATCCCGGTGCTGGCGTCCCGCTCGGGCTTTACCGCCTGGGGTGTCGAGATTGCCCGCGAGGTCGGCCTGACCCTGATCGGCCGGATGCGCGGCCAGCGGTTCGTGTGCCTGTCGGGCGAAGATCGGCTGGTCCGCGACGTGGACCCGGCGACCGTCGCGGTTGAGGACAAGAAACATCGCAGGAAGAGTGCGGGATGATCTTAGAAACACTCTACGCTTTCGCATTGTTCGTTTTGATAATCAGCATTTTGCCCTTGGGTTTTCTGATGCTGCGAAGCTACGCACGCAGCAAACGAGGTGTTATAGAGGGATTGGCACGATTGGAGCCAAATGTTCTTCGCCGATTGGGTTGCGAACCCGCTGAGTACATTGGGACATTCGACCTGAGCGCCCCTTTTCGGTTGGGATGGCAGTCTTGGGGGCTATTGGTGCAGCAACAGAACGTCGCCCTTCAACGGGTTTTACTTCACGGTTTGCCCAACTCTTTGGAGTTTTCTGAAGAGACACGGAAATCGGTGCGCAGATTTCGGCGTTATTTTTGCGCCCTTTTTGTTCTTGGTGCCGTGGTCGTTTTTCTGCCTGCCTATTATCGGTTAAGCCGCATTCTGGCTGAATTTACAGGGGTGTCCACAAGCATATGGTACATTCTGTTTGGCCTTTGCATCGGTTCTTTGGTTTTTCTTCCACCGGAGAAGTTCAGGAAATGGCCAGAAATCGGGGAGGCAACATGACCAAACCCCTTGGCATCATCCTCGCAGGCGGTCTGGCCACCCGGATGGGTGGCGGCGACAAGGGCCTGTTGCAGATCGGTGGGCAGAGCCTGCTGTCCCACGTGATCGACCGTCTGACCCCGCAGGTGGACGGCCTTGCGCTGAATGCCAATGGTGATCCCGAACGGTTCGCTGATCTGAACCTGCCCATCCTGCCGGACACGATCGAAGGGTTTGCTGGCCCTCTGGCGGGTGTACTGGCGGGGCTCGACTGGGCGGCGGAGCAGGGCGCCGACTGTGTCGTCACTGCTGCCGCCGACACGCCGTTCTTTCCGCGCGATCTGGTGTCGCGGCTGACCGGCGCCGCAAAGGGGCAAACCCATCCGCTTGTGTTGGCGACCACGCCGCGCACCGGGGATGAGGCGCTGAAATCGGGCGGCAGCAAGCGTATCAACCGGCACCCGACCTTTGGCCTCTGGCCGGTGGCTCTGCGTGATGATCTGCGCGATGCGCTGAACGACGGGCTGCGCAAGGTCGTGCTGTGGACCGACAAACATGACGGGCGCGAGGCCCTGTTCGACGCTGAACCGTTCGATCCTTTCTTTAACGTCAATACGCCCGAGGATCTGGCGCGGGCAGAAAAGCTGCTGGAGCAGGCATGAGGGTCTACGGCGTCACCGGTTGGAAAAACGCGGGCAAAACCGGGCTGATGGAGCGGCTGGTGGCCGAGATCACCGGGCGGGGTTTCACCGTATCGACCCTCAAGCACGCCCATCACAGCGTTGATGTCGATCAGCCGGGCACCGACAGCTATCGCCACCGCATCGCGGGCGCGTCCGAGGTGCTGCTGGCCTCGGGCCAGCGCATCGCCATCATGCAGGAACTGCGCGGTGCGCCCGAGCCGTCTCTGGCCGAGCTGCTGGCGCGTTTGTCGCCGGTTGATCTGGTGCTGATCGAGGGGTTCAAACGCGAAGCCCATCCCAAGGTCGAGGCGTTTCGGGTCGAGGCCAAGAACGCTTTGATGGCGCCCGAAAACACAACCATCCGCGCCGTGGCCAGCGATACGCCGCTGACTGTGGATTGCCCGGTATTTGATCTGGATGACACCGCAGCCATCGCGGATTTTATCTTGCAGGAGGTCGGATTATGACCAAACCGAACATCGCTCCGCCGCCCCTGCGCAATGATTGTTTTGCGCTGCCCGCCGGGGTGAATTGGACGCCGGTGGACGACGCGCTGGCCCTGCTGCGCCAGCGGTTGACGGTGAGGATGGGTGCCGAAACCCTGCCGTTGGAACAGGCAACCGGGCGCATTCTGGCCGAGGATGTCATCGCAAAACGCTCGAACCCGCCGCTGCCGAATACGGCGGTGGACGGCTATGGTTTTGCCGGTGCCGCGCCCGAGGGGCTGCAAGTGATGCCCCTGCATCCGGGGCGCGCGGCGGCGGGCATTCCGTTTGGTGGGGCGGTGCCTGACGGCCATGCGCTGCGCGTGCTGACCGGCGCGGCCCTGCCTGCGGGTGTGGATACGGTCATTCTTGAGGAAGACGTCACCGTTCAGGACGGCCACATCGCCTTTCACGGCCCACTGAAACACGGTGCCAATACGCGCCGCGCCGGTGAGGATGTGGCCGAGGGCGACCCGGTTCTGTTCGCCGGGCGCAGGCTGACGCCCGCCGATCTGGCCTTGCTGTCTGCGACGGGGCTTGCTGATGTGTCGGTCCGGGAAACGCTGCGGGTGGCCGTTTTGTCCACCGGGGACGAATTGGTCGAACCCGGAGAATCCCCCGGTCCGGGCCAGATATTCGACGCCAACCGCCCGATGCTGTTGTCGCTGATCGCCCGCATGGGGTTTCAGCCGGTGGACATGGGGCGCGTCGAGGACGACCGGGATGCCCTGCGCGACCGCCTGAACCAAGCGGCAGAGCAGGCGGATGTGGTCCTGACCAGCGGCGGCGCGTCGGCAGGGGACGAAGACCACGTCTCGGCCCTGTTGCGGCAGGCGGGCGCGATGCAGGAATGGCGGATCGCGCTGAAACCTGGTCGCCCCTTAGCGTTGGGCATGTGGGAGGGAACGCCAGTCTTCGGCCTGCCGGGCAATCCGGTGGCGGCCATGGTCTGCACGCTGATCTTTGCACGCCCCGCCTTGGGCCTGATGGCCGGTGAGGGCTGGCAGGCCCCGCAAGGTTTTGACCTGCCCGCCGCGTTCGAGAAACGCAAGAAACCGGGCCGCCGTGAATACCTGCGTGCCCGTGTCCGTGATGGCCAGGCCGAGGTGTTCGCTTCGGAAGGGTCGGGCCGGATCAGCGGGCTCAGCTGGGCCGAGGGACTGGTCGAGATCGAGGACGGCGTGCGCCACATCAAACCGGGCGATATGGTCCGGTTCATTCCCTATGGAAGCTTTGGGTTGTGACCGTCAGGATCGAACAGGGCTTCGCCGAGGCTGAACGACCAAAGGCCGCAGCCCTGTTCTGGCAGGCTTTTGCAGCCAAGCTGCACAAAGTCATGGGGCCGGACAAAAAGGGGTTGGCCTTCATAGAACTTTCCATAAATCCGCAATTTGCCCTGGTCGCGCGGGACAGTTCAAATCAGATTCTGGGGCTGGCCGGGTTCAAAACCCAGGACGGCGGGCTGGTCGAAGGCAGCCTGTCTGATATGGCAAAGATCTATGGCTGGTTTGGCGGCACGTGGCGCGGTCTGGTGCTGTGCGTTCTGGAGCGCGGTCTGCAACCCGGCGTGTTCCAGATGGACGGAATTTTTGTCGCCGCAGAAGCACGCGGACAGGGGGTCGGAACCGCGCTGCTGTCCGCGATCAAGGATCACGCCCGCAAGTCGGGCATGTCGGAGGTGCAACTGGATGTGATTGATACAAACCCCCGCGCAAAGGCCCTGTATGAGCGTGAGGGCTTCAGGGCCGTCAGCAAGGAAAAGACCGGTCCGTTTCAGTATCTGTTCGGATTCAGCAGCGCCACGCGCATGAGCTGGCCTGTCACCGCGCCTTAGTCAAACGTCCCAGCCACACGCCCCAGCAGCATGAAAGCCCGCGCTGTGCGGGTTTCGCCAAGGGCGGTCAGGTCGGCGTCGCTGGCCTCGGGCTCGAAGGCGACGATCATGTGGTCGAACCGGCGCAGGAAATGATGCGCGGCATCGCGGAAGATCGGGTCCTGTTTCATCCGCGCCGCCGTCAGCGCCAATGACGAGCGGTCGCGGATACCGCCCAGAGCGGCCACCGAACGCCCCCGTGCGCCTTGCGCGAACTGCCGCCAGACCTCGGGCCGGGCCATGTCTGGGCGCAGGTCATCCATATAGATGCCTTCCTGGCTGAGCAGGGTCAGCACATCCTGCGACGCCTGAACCAGCTGCGCGGTCTTGCGGTCCTTCAGGGCCAGACGCAGGGCGTTGAACCCTTCGGTATCGTCCTGCGTTTCAGGGAAGTTCAGCGCGCGGATGAAAATATCGGTGCTGAGCGGCGGCGCAATGTCTTCGGCTTGTGTGCCCAGCTCCAGCGTCGTCTGATCGCCTGTACCGTTTGACGTAGCGGCGCGCGCGGGTTCGGTGCGTTTGGTCGAAAACGTCGCCAGCGCAGTTTCAGTCTTTTTGGTGGCTTCGGCGATTTCATCCAGCTTTTTACTGACAGTTGGTTCGTACGTACTGGCCGCACGCTGTTGCTGAATGACATATGTCTGCCGGATCGCGTCGATGGCGGTCTGCAGGCGTTCGCTTTCCTCGCGCATCACGCGGCTGGCGCGCATCGCGGTGGCGGCAACCCAGATCATCGCCACCGGCATGAACACCGCCAGCAGGGTCACGACGAACCCACCGCCCTGCGTCTGGCCGGGCAGCACCAGAAACACCACCGACACCACCAGCCAGATCACGCTGAGCACGATGGCCGCGATCTCGATCTCGGTCACTGCCGGGCGCGACGGCTTGTCATAGATGCCCAGCGAGGTCGGTCGCTCGGGTTCCTGCTCGGGCGTGGGTTCGGACATGGGGACGCTCCGGTCAGGCGTACTCGATACTCAGCACTTCGTAAGACCGCACGCCGCCGGGGGTGCGCACCTCGACACTGTCGCCTTCGTCCTTGCCGATCAGGGCACGGGCGATGGGCGATTTGATGTTGAGCAGGCCGTTTTCGATATTGGCCTCATACTCACCCACGATCTTCCAAGTCTTTTCCTCGTCGGTGTCTTCGTCGACCAGCGTGACCTTGGCGCCGAACTTGATCGCGCCGGACAGCTTGGCCGGATCGATCACATCGGCCAGCGACAGGATGCCTTCCAGCTCCTTGATGCGGCCTTCGATAAAGCCCTGTTTTTCGCGCGCCGAGTGGTATTCGGCGTTTTCCTTCAGGTCGCCCAATTCGCGCGCTGTGGCGATGGCTTCGATGATCGCCGGGCGCTCGACGGATTTCAGGTTTTTCAGCTCTGCCTCGAGCGCGGCATTGCCCGCAGGCGTCATGGGAATCTTTTCCATACTCTTGTCGTCCACGCATAAAGTGATGCGCCCCGCCGCATGGAACCAGCGTCGGGGCGATTTGATGGGTTGGCAAATACCTGACCCAAATGAGGCGTGAAATGCAAGAGGGCATGGCCCTGCAACGGGCGGATTACGGCCTAGGCGTAACTAATCACCTCGAATTCGATGTCATTGTCATCGTTGAAGTAGAACCGGCGGCCGGGTTCGTAATCGGCGTGGGATTTGGGGGTGAACCCTGCGTCGATCACTTTCTGCTCGGTGGCGTCGATATCTTCGACCAGCACACCCACGTGGTTCAGTCCGCCAACGATGTCATAGCTGCTTTCATCCGACGGCTTCGGGTCGCTGGGCGCATAAAGCGCCAGATAGGTATGCGTGCTGCCTACATGAACCGTGTATCCGCCCGCGATGGCGGGGCCTTCCCAACGGGTTTTCCAGCCAAACACCTTGTGCATCCACGCGGCCGAGGCCTGCGGATCGCGGACAGTGAAATTGGTGTGTTCAAGCGTCGCCATCATGGAATCTCCTTTGCGAATTGGGGCTTGTTTCGACTCACTGTAATTTCTAAACCTAACTTTAGGTCAAGGATTATTTGCGAGGTCGAAATGGCGGTTTCGGAAGGGCTGGCGATTGGCGCTCTGGCGCGGCGCACCGGGTTGGCGGTGTCCGCCATTCGATACTACGAGGCGCAGGGGCTGATCGCGCCCTGGCGCAACGCGGGCGGACAGCGGCGCTATCAGCGTGCCGACATCCGGCGGCTGAGTTTCATCATGATCGCCCAGCAATTCGGCCTGACCCTGCCCGAGATTCGCGAGGTGTTGTCGGGCTTGCCGGGGAACCGCACGCCGACGCCGAAAGATTGGCAAAAGATCAGCATCGGCCTGCGGTCCCATCTGGACCAGCGAATCGATACCCTGACGCGGTTGCGCGACAATCTTGACGGCTGCATCGGCTGCGGCTGCCTGAGCCTGCCGAAATGTGCCCTTTACAACCCCGATGACCGCGCCAAATCTCATGGTAGCGGTCCCAGATACCTGATGGGGGACGCCCCCGAGGCATAACTGCCGCATTGCAGCAATGTTACGCCGTGTTTTGATTGACCAAGGTCTTTCAGACCATGTAATCAGCCTTGAAACAATATTGCGCAGACCACGCAGTGAAAGCGCCAATTCGGAAAGTTAGCTAAGGAGCCCGCGATGGCCGAGATTGAACGCGAAGCGATGGAATACGATGTGGTGATCGTGGGTGCAGGCCCTGCGGGCCTGTCGGCGGCCATCCGTCTGAAGCAGCTGGACGCGGACCTGAACGTCGTCGTTCTGGAAAAGGGTTCGGAAGTGGGCGCGCATATCCTGTCGGGCGCGGTTCTGGACCCCTGCGGGCTGGACGCGCTGATCCCGGACTGGAAGGAAAAGGGCGCGCCGCTGAACGTGCCGGTGCACGAAGACAATTTCTACATGCTGGGTGAGGCCGGTAAAATCCGCATCCCCAACGCGCCGATGCCACCGCTGATGAACAACCACGGCAACTACATCGTTTCGATGGGCAATGTCTGCCGCTGGATGGCCGAGCAGGCCGAGGAACTGGGCGTGGAAATCTTCCCCGGCATGGCCTGTTCCGAGCTGGTCTACGGCGACAACGGCGAGGTCAAAGGCGTCGTTGCAGGTGTGTTCGGCTTGGAACCCGACGGATCGTACGGTCCGGGCACCGAACCGGGCATGGAGCTGCACGGCAAGTACGTCTTCCTGTCGGAAGGTGTTCGCGGTTCGCTGTCCAAGGAAGTGATCGCCAAATACGACCTGTCTGCCGGTAAAGAGCCGCAGAAATACGGCGTCGGCATGAAAGAGATTTGGGAGATTGACCCGGCCAAGCACAAGGAGGGCTCGGTCACGCACACCATGGGCTGGCCGCTGGGCAGCAACGCGGGCGGCGGGTCGTTCATCTATCACCTGGAAAACAATCAGGTCTATGTCGGTTTCGTGGTGCACTTGAACTACAAAAACCCGCACCTGTATCCGTACATGGAATTCCAGCGCTTCAAGCACCACCCGATGGTGGCCGAGCTGCTGAAAGGCGGCAAGCGCGTGGCCTACGGCGCCCGCGCGATCACCGAGGGCGGCTGGCAGTCGATGCCGAAACTGGTGGCGCCGGGTGTGGCACTGCTGGGTTGCTCAGCGGGTATGGTCAACGTGCCGCGCATCAAGGGCAACCACAACGCAATGCTGTCCGGCAAGGCCGCAGCCGAGGCTGCATTCGACGCCATCAAGGCCGACCGTTCGGGGGATGAGCTGACCGCCTACGAAACCGATGTCCGCGAAGGCGCCATCGGCAGCGACCTGAAAAAGGTGCGCAACGTCAAGCCGCTGTGGTCGAAATACGGCCTGACCGCCAGCCTCGTGCTGGGTGGCATGGACATGTGGACCAACACGCTGGGCTTCTCGCTGCTGGGCACTCTGGGCCATGGCAAGAACGACGCGCAGTCGACCGAAGAAGCCAGCAAGCATCAGCCCATCGATTATCCCAAGCCCGATGGCACGCTGTCCTTCGACCGCCTGACCAACGTCTCGTTTGCGATGACCAACCACGAGGAAAGCCAGCCCTGCCATCTGAAGCTGACCGACCCGGACATTCCGGTGAAGGTCAACCTGCCCAAGTTCGACGAACCGGCGCAGCGCTATTGCCCGGCAGGCGTGTACGAGATGGTCGAGGATGAAGAAGGTCCGCGATTCGTGATCAACTTCCAGAACTGCGTTCACTGCAAAACCTGCGATATCAAGGATCCCAGCCAGAATATCACCTGGACCACACCGCAGGGCGGCGACGGGCCGAATTATCCAAACATGTAAGCAAAAAACCGGGCACTGGCAGGGTCGTGAAGGCTCTGCCATTGCCTCTTGCCAGCCAAAGCCCTAGCTTGTTGCGCAGACAAGAATAGCAAGGCAGGATTGTGGTGGTTTCTCTGGTTCGTCGCGCAGCGCTGGCTGTGCTGTTCACCTCGTCTTTTGTACTTCCGGTTCAAGCGGATACAGGGTCCGGCGCCTATCTGGCCGGCCGTCAGGCGATTTACGAGAACGACTATGGTGCGGCTGAGAAATATTATGCCCGCGCCCTGAAGGCCGATCCCGAAAATGCGACCCTGCTGGAAAGCGTGGTGGTCGCCCGCCTGTCTCTGGGTCAGGTACAGCAAGCGCTGCCGGTTGCACAGGTGATCGCGGATATGGGCCTGCCCAGCCAGGCGGCGCGGATGGTGATCACCGCCAATCTGGGGGCTGAGGGCAAGCTGGACGACCTGTTGGCGCTGGATCACGAAACGCAGGGCGTGGGGCCTCTGGTCGACGGTCTGATGATGGGCTGGGCCTATATGGGGCAGGGCGCCATGACCCGCGCCATGGAACAGTTCGATGAGGTCGCCACGCAGGACGGGCTGCGGGACTTTGCGCTGTATCACAAGGCGCTGGCGCTTGCGTCGGTGGGTGATTTCGAAGGCGCCGAAGAGGTGTTCACGGAGCATAACGGCGCCGTATCCCGCTTTTCGCGCCGCGCGGCCTTGGCCCGGGCCGAGGTCCTGTCGCAGCTCGATCGCCATGACGACGCATTGCAATTTCTGGCCGAGGTCTTCGCCGCTGGCAGCGATCCGTCCATAGAGGGCTATGTCGCGCGTCTGAGCGCTGGTGAAACGCTGCCGTTCACCCATGCGCAATCGGCTCAGGACGGGATGGCCGAAGTGTTCTTTTCCGTCGGTGCCGCGCTCAGCAACGAGGCGGCGCAGAACTACGTCCTGCTTTATGTGCGCATCGCCGCGTTCCTGCGCCCCGACCACGTGGATGCGATCCTGCTGAGCGCCGAATTGCTGGACGATCTGGAACAATATGATCTGGCGGTGGATGCCTATCGCAAGGTGCCGCCCAGCAGCAGCGACTACCATGCCGCCGAGTTGGGCCGGGCCGAAGTGCTCAGCCGGTGGGGCAAGAAAGATGCCGCAGCCGAAGTGCTGCAGACGCTGGCCAGCCAGAGCCCGAACCTGCCCAGCGTACATGTTGCGCTGGCCGATCTGCAGCGCCAGCAAGAGGAATACGCGGCGGCCGTCGCGTCCTATGACAGGGCCATTGACCGGACCGAGAGCAGCACCGGGGGCAATTGGTTCCTGCACTATGCCCGTGGCATCTCGCATGAGCGTCTGAAGAACTGGGATCAGGCCGAGGCCGATTTCCGCCGCGCGCTGGAGCTGAACCCGGATCAGCCGCAGGTGCTGAACTATCTGGGCTATTCGCTGGTCGAACGGCGCGAGAAACTGGACGAGGCGCTGGACATGATCGAACGCGCCGTCGCGGCGCGGCCGGACAGCGGTTATATCGTCGACAGTCTGGGCTGGGTCCTGTTCCGTCTGGGCCGCTATGACGAAGCGGTCGAGCATATGGAGCGCGCGGTCGAGCTGATGCCCGTCGATGCGGTGGTGAATGACCATCTGGGCGACGTTTACTGGGCTGTGGGCCGTGGTCGTGAAGCTGAATTTCAGTGGAGCCGTGCCCTGTCCTTCATCGACCCCGAAGATACGGATGGCGAGGCCGACCCCGAACGTATCCGCCGCAAGCTTGAGATCGGGCTGGACGCGGTTCTGGCCGAAGAAGGGGCCGAGCCGCTGAAGGTCGCCAATGGCAACTAAGGCCTTTGCGCCCGCCAAGATCAACCTGACCCTGCATGTCACCGGCCAGCGGCCGGACGGCTATCACCTGCTGGATTCGCTGGTGGTGTTCGCGGATATCGGCGACAAGCTGGAGTTCAACCCCGGCCCTGCTTTGTCGATGGCAGTCACCGGCGAGCACGCCGCAGGCGTGCCCACGGACATCCGCAATCTGGTCTGGAAAGCCGCCGAGGCTGCGGGTTGGACCGGACATATCGATCTGAACAAAGTGCTGCCCCACGGCGGCGGGATCGGCGGGGGCTCGTCCGACGCTGCGGCGACGCTGCGGATGATTGCGGATCAGGGGGGGGCTGTCTCGCCGGATACCGCATTGTCATTGGGTGCGGACGTTCCTGTGTGCGTGTTGGCCGCCGGTGCGCGGATGCGCGGTATCGGTGAGCAGTTGGACCCAGTCAAATTGCCCCCTTTGCCTGCCCTTCTGGTCAATCCCGGCGTCGAAGTGCCCACAGGCGCGGTGTTCTCGGCTTTGGTCAGCCGTGACAACCCGCCCATGCCAGACGTACTCCCAGCGTTTCACGCACCCGAGGACTGTGCCGCGTGGTTACAGGGCCAGCGCAATGATCTTGAACCACCCACAGCTGGGCTGGTCCCGGACGTGGCCCGCGTGCTTGAGGAACTGGCAGATACCAGGAATAGTCTGCTGGCCCGGATGTCGGGCTCAGGCTCGACCTGTTTCGCGCTATATCCAACGATGAAAGACGCGCATTTCGCGGCCTATGAGATCGGCGCGGCCCATCCCGATTGGTGGTGCCGCGCGACGCAGCTTAATTGAGGCGCGAAACCACGTAGTCTGCCAGATCACGTAGCAGGGTGCGGATCTCGTGGTCGGGCAGGGCGTCCAGCGAGGCCTTGGCCTTGGCGGCCCATCCGAACGCATCCGCGCGGGTGGCGTCCAGAGTGCCGTATTTGCCCATCAGGCTCAGCGCGTGATCCAGGTCACCGTCTTCCTGACGGCCTCGGCCAATGGTGCGCTCCCAAAAAGCGTGTTCTTCGGGGGTTGCCTGCGCCACGGCCTTGATCACCGGCAGAGTCAGCTTGCGCTCGCGGAAGTCATCGCCGACATTCTTGCCGGTGGCCTTGCTATCGCCCTGATAATCCAGCAGATCATCCGCGATCTGGAAGGCGATACCCAGCGCATCGCCATAGTCATACAGCGCTTTGACCTGCTCTTCGGAGGCGCCGGCGATCACACCGCCGACCTCGGTTGCAGCCGAGAACAGCGCGGCGGTTTTACCGCGCACGACCTGCAGGTAAATCGCCTCATCCGTGCCCAGATCGGTTGCGGCGGTCATTTGCAGCACCTCGCCCTCGGCAATGGTGGCCGAGGCATTGGCCAGAATGTCCAGAACCCGCAGTGATCCGGTCTCGACCATCAGCTGGAAGCTGCGGGAAAACAGATAATCGCCGACCAGAACGCTGGATTTGTTATCCCACAGCAGGTTCGCCGTGGGCCGCCCGCGCCGCTGGGCGCTTTCGTCCACCACATCATCATGCAGCAGGGTGGCGGTGTGAATGAACTCGACCGTTGCCGCCAGACGCACATGGTGGTCGCCCGGATAGCCAAACAGACGGGCCGCTGCCAATGTCAGCATCGGACGCAGGCGCTTGCCGCCGGCCTCAACCAGATGCGCTGTAACCTCGGGAATGCGCGGCGCGTGCTCAGAGGCCATGCGCGTGCGGATCAGTTCATTGACCGCGTCCATTTCGCCGGCCAGTATTTCTGCCAGCCGTTCATGCGGTTTTGTGATCGTGTCGATATCCATCACACTCCTGATACAAGGCTCGACTTTCGGCGGTCCTTGCCCTTACATCCGTCCCATGAAAGAACTTTTGCGCAGCACCGATCCAACGATCCTGGCCTTTGCTTCGGCCCTTCTTGAAGGTGAGGATATAGACTGCTTTCAGATGGACGTAAATATGAGCATCCTCGAAGGTGGCATCGGAATCTTCCCGCGCCGCCTGATGGTGCGCACAGATGATCTGACCCGTGCGGAACGCGTGATGCGCGACAATGACATCCCGTTGGGACGATGACCCAGTTTCCCGATAGTGATTTGGCCTGTAATGATTTTTTGAACGGGCGTGTGCGCCTGTGGCAGCCGCGCGCAGGTTATCGCGCCGGGGTTGACCCGGTGCTGTTGGCGGCATCGGTTCCGGCGACACGTGGTCACACCGTGCTGGAGCTGGGCTGTGGCGCCGGAGCGGCAATCCTGTGCCTGTTGTCCCGTGTGCCGGGGGTGCAGGCGGTGGGCGTGGAGTTGCAAGCACCTTATGCCGATCTTGCGCGTCGTAACGCTGTCGAAAACGGCGCGCCGCTGGAGGTGATCGAAGCAGACCTGAACGCTCTGCCCGCCGATCTGAAACAGCGGCAGTTCGATCACGTGATCGCCAACCCGCCTTATTATCGTGCGGGTGCGCACAGCCCGGCAACGGATAAAGGACGCAGCGTGGCATTGGGGGAAGAGACGCCGCTGGCTGATTGGTTTGATGCTGCGGCCAAACGCCTTGCGCCGCGTGGGTATCTGCACATGATCCAAAAGGCCGACCGTCTGCCCGACATGCTGGCGGGCTGCACCGGGCGTCTGGGCTCGGTCGAGGTGCTGCCGCTGGCCGCGCGCACTGGCCGTAGCGCTGAACTGGTCATTTTGCGGGCTAGAAAGGGAGGCAAGGCGGCGTTTCGGCTGCACGCACCGCTGATTTTGCACGCGGGCGACCGCCATGAAAAAGACGGCGAAAGCTATACGACTCAGGTCTCTTCGGTGCTGCGCGACGGGGCCACGATCTGCGGCATTTTCGACCGATAGGCAGTAACCAGCCGAATTTGTCGGATTTATGACAGAATCTGTGCGTCTGCAGCGTGACAGGGTGGAAACGATGTGGTCAACTTCTTACGTGAAACTCAGACACCAACAGAGGAGTATCGCCATGAGCGTGAGCGCACACCTGACCGAACTGAAGAAAAAGCACGAAAACCTCGGTCTTGAAGTAGAACAAGCCCAACGCTCGCCTGGCATCGACGATCTCCATATTGCTCAGCTTAAAAAGCAGAAGCTTAGGCTGAAGGAAGAGATCGAGCGACTGTCGAACTAGCGTCTCATACTGGCCCGCGCGGCAATCGCCGCGCCGCCTGTGATGAACACGGCCGCGATCGCCAGACCCCAGGACGGGGCGGCGATCCCGGCCACAACCAAAGCCAGCGTAGACAACAGGGGAGCCGCATAGGACGCCGTGCCCAGTATCTGGATGTCGCCCTGCTTTACCCCGATATCCCAGACATAAAACGCCAGCCCAACCGGCCCAAGCCCAAGGGCCACGACCGATGCCCAGCCGATGGCATCATCGGGCCAGACAGTATCTTCGACCGCCAAATGCAGCAGGCCTGAGGCAATCGCCGCCGTGATGCAGAACACCGCGACCGAACTGGTCGGCGTATCGCCCAATCGGCGCGACAGGACGGAATAGCCCGACCATGTCAGCGCGCAGAGCAGCGCCAACCCATAACCCGGCAGATGATCGGCCTGAAACCCCATGCTGCCGCCCCCGGCTATGATCACGGCCGCCCCGGCAAAGCCAAGGCAGGCGCCGATCAGATGTCCGATACGCAGCTTCTCATCCGGCAGCAGCCCTGAAAACAGCACGATCAGCAGTGGCCAGAGATAGGCGATCAACCCGGCCTCGGCTGCCGGGGCCATGCGCAGGGCCGAAAAATACAGCGCGTGGTATCCGAACAGCCCCAAAGTGCCGAACAGATATGTCGTGATGGGCACTGCGCGCAGTTGGCGCAACCCACCGTTGGCCCCGGTCCAGATCAGACCCAGCGTGCCGCCGATCGAAAAGCAGATGGTGTTCAGCAGCAAGGGTGGGGTCGGAGACGACCCAACGGTGAACAGGGCCAGCAAGGACCACAGCAAAACGGCGATGAACCCGATGGCTGTTGCGCGTGTTCTGGTCATGGGGCAGGGACGTCTTCCACCGGGATAATCTTGAAGTCGTCCGAGATATGCGCGGTTTTCTCGATCTCGGCAACGAACCAATCGCGAAAGGCTGCGATCTGCGGTCGGTTTTCGGCGCCGGGCAGGCACAGAAAACGGAACCGCCCGCGGGTCTCGATAGCGACCTTGAAGGGGGCGACCAGCCGCCCCTCGGTCATGTCCTTAAGGATCATGGCGCGGCGGCCCAGCACCACACCGACGCCCGCAACCGCAGCATCAATCGCGTGATCGGCGTTTGAGAACCGCGCGCCATGCTCGGGTGTGAAGTCGACCCCCACCGCCCGGAACCAGGTGGGCCAGTCGCATCGCGGCTGCAGAAACGCAATCGAGTCGTCATGGATCAGCGGCGCGTCCTTCAGGCTTTCGACAGTCGGAAATTGTTCGGCCAGTTCGGGGGTCATTACCGGGGTCAGCCACTCTTTGCGGACGGGGACGGAATACAACCCCTCATCCGGGCCATAGCCAAAGCGGATGGCCACATCCACATCGTCGCGTTCCAGATCCACGATCCGCAGGGTGGCCGAAAACTTCAGGTCAATCTCGGGATGGGATCGGGCAAAGTCATAGAGCCGCGGCGCCAGCCACTTGGCCGTCAGCGCAGGCCCTGCGGTCACCGTCAGGCTGGTGTCGTCGCCCTGCCGCCGGGTGGCCTGCCACGCGGCCTGCAGTGTGGCAAACCCCTCGGCGGCACCGGGGGCGAGGGCGCGCCCAGCCTCGGTCAGTTCCACCGCGCGGTTCAGGCGGTGAAACAGGGGGCGGCCCAGATGCTCCTCTAACGATTTGATCTGAAAGGACAGCGCTGCGGGCGTGACGTGTAATTCGTCCGCCGCCTTGGCAAAGGACATATGCCGTGCGGCAGCATCAAAGGCACGCAGGGCGGTCAGAGGGGGAAGGGGTGTGCTCATTTATCAAGAAATTCTTAACTGAAACCTGTAGAAACCTCGTTTGTCAGCTTAGAATTTAAGGCGCATATTCAGTTCAAGTCAAACAGAGTTGAACTGAAAGGAAAACCGCCATGATTGAGGTCACCACCAACCCGGCCACCGCCCGCGCCTTTCAGCGTGCGCATCTGGAACGGTCTCGCGCAATCAACAACGCCCTGAAATGGCTGTTCGGTTCCCGCTGAGCGCAGCGCGCGCGTTCTTACGGGATAAAAAAGGGCCGGTCCAAAAGGACCGGCCCGATTTCTTACAGGTTTGTTGGATCAGACGAAGAACTGTGCACCGTTGGCCGAAATCGTCGAGCCGTTGATGAACTGAGAATCGTCGGATGCCAGGAACGCCACACAGCGGGCGATTTCCTCGGGCTCACCCAGACGGCCGGCCGGGATCTGGCCGATGATGGATTCACGAACCTTTTCCGGAACCGCCATGACCATCTCGGTCGCGATATAGCCAGGGCAGATGGCGTTGGCGGTGATGCCCGCACGCGCGCCTTCCTGCGCCAGCGACTTTACGATGCCCAGATCGCCCGCTTTGGTCGCGGCATAGTTCACCTGCGCGAACTGGCCCTTCTGACCGTTGATTGAGCTGATGACGATCACGCGACCGAACTTGCGTTCACGCATGCCGGGCCAGATAGGATGGACGGTGTTGAACACGCCGGTCAGGTTGGTGTCGATCACGTCTTTCCACTGATCCGGAGTCATCTTGTGGAACGGCGCGTCGCGGGTGATGCCCGCGTTGGCGACAACGATGTCGATCGGGCCGACCTCGGCCTCAACCTTTTCGATGCCCGCTTTGGATTCGTCGTAGTCGGCTACATTCCACTTGTAGGTGGCGATGCCGGTTTCCTCGGTGAATTTTGCCGCCGCTTCGTCGTTCCCGGCATAGGTGGCTGCAACATTATACCCTTCGGCCTTGAGCGCCTTGGAAATTGCTGCGCCGATGCCGCGGGAACCGCCGGTTACGAGTGCTGTACGTGCCATTGAGGACTCCTTCAATTTGTCTGCTTGGTAATTCTGTTACTCTGAGAGAGATTTCTGCGCAATATCGTTTCGTGTTCGATTTTGGCTTTCTGTCCGGCGATATTGTCGCATCTAAGGTGTAAAGCTTGGTTTCAACAAAAAGGGCGCCCGGCGGACGCCCTTTTATGTTCAATCTTCAACGCACTTAGTCACGCTCCACGCAGAGCGCGACACCCATGCCGCCACCGATGCAGAGGGTCGCCAGACCCTTTTTCGCATCGCGGCGCTTCATTTCGAACAGCAGCGTGTTCAGAACGCGGCAGCCGGATGCGCCGATCGGGTGACCGATGGCAATCGCGCCGCCGTTGACGTTCACGATCGACGGGTCCCAGCCCATGTCCTTGTTCACGGCGCAGGCCTGTGCGGCAAAGGCTTCGTTGGCCTCGACCAGGTCCAGATCGTCAACCGACCAGCCTGCTTTCTCCAGCGCCTTGCGCGAGGCGTAGATCGGGCCGACGCCCATGATCGACGGGTCCAGACCAGCGGTCGCGTAGGACGCGATCCGGGCCAGCGGCTCGATCCCGCGCTTCTCGGCATTCTCTGCCGACATCAGCAGGGTCGCTGCCGCGCCGTCATTCAGACCCGAGGCGTTTGCCGCCGTGACCGAGCCGTCCTTGGTGAAGGCGGGGCGCAGTTTTGCCATGGCTTCCATGGTTGCGCCGTGGCGGATGTACTCGTCCTTGTCCATCACGATGTCGCCCTTGCGGGTTTTGATGGTGAAGGGCACGATTTCGTCCGCGAACTTGCCGGCCTTCTGCGCGGCTTCGGCCTTGTTCTGCGAGGCGACGGCGAATTCGTCCTGCATGTCGCGGCTGATTTGCCATTTCTCGGCCACGTTCTCGGCGGTCTGACCCATGTGATAGCCGTTGAAGGCGTCCCACAGGCCGTCACGGATCATGGTGTCGATGTATTTCATGTCGCCCATCTTATGACCGGCGCGCAGGGCGGCGGCGTGGGGCGAAAGGGTCATGTTTTCCTGACCACCGGCGGCGACGATTTCGGCATCGCCCAGCTGAATGTGCTGAGCCCCCAGTGCCACGGCACGCAGGCCCGAGCCACAAACCTGGTTGATACCCCAGGCCGCGCTTTCCTGCGGCAGGCCGGCATTGATATGCGCCTGACGAGCCGGGTTCTGACCCTGAGCCGCAGTCAGCACCTGACCCATGATGGTTTCGCTTACCTCACCCTTTTCGACTCCGGCGCGTTCGACGACGGCTTCGAGAACGGCAGTCCCCAGATCATGTGCGGGTGTGTTTGCAAACGAGCCGCCAAAACTGCCGACGCCAGTCCGTGCTGCGGATGCGATTACTACGTTGGTCATATAGACAATCCTTTACCATCAAGGTCCTGTGGGAACCGTAACGGCGCGGATCGCAAAGGCAATGCCCCTGTGAACCAGAGCGCCCGCTGATCCCCCGCTCCAACTTCATATGGCATAGCGTAATGCTGCAAACGCAGCAACGGTCACCTTGTCTCAGGGTGCCCCTAGGGCAACCCATGCGTGGTTAGCTGCCGGTTTGATGGGCTTTTTGGTCTTTCCACGGGGCCGAGACGGTCGGGGCGCCGAACAAATACCCCTGCAGACAGTCCACGCCATTGGCCACAAGGAATTCGGCGTCCGCTTTGGTTTCGACCGATTCGGCGGTCACCAGAATCTCGAATTCCCGCGCCACGGCAACCAGGGCACGGACCAGCGCCTGATTGTCGGGATTGTCGCTGATGCCGCGCACGAATTGCCCGTCGATCTTGGCGGCATCGAACAGAAATTCGCGGAAATGGCGGAAGCTGAAGTTGCTGGCGCCGAAATCGTCCAGCGCGAAGGCGACGCCGCGCGGTTGCAGCCGGTCCATGAAATCGATCACCAGCTCGGGCACCGTCATCGCCGAACTTTCCGAGATTTCGAGGATCAGCCGTTCGCCGATACTGGCGTCTTTTTTCAGGAACCGGTCCAGCACCCGTGAATACCGCGCATATCCGATTGAGCGTGCGGACATGTTGATCGACAGCCGTATGTCGGGGTTTCTGGCCAGCGTCCGCAGCCCCATTTCCAGCGCGACGCAATCCAGATCCCGCCCGATGGGGGTGTTTTCCAATTGTGGCATGAAATCGCGTGCGGGGATGACCCGCCCGGTCTCGTCCAGCACCCGGATGAACCCTTCGTAAAAGGCCACGCCGAACGGGGGGTGCGCCTGCATGACGGGTTGAAAGGCCAGTTTGCACTGTTTGTGCTTTACCGCCTCGGTCGCCATCTGAACCGTGGAGGTATCGCGGGATGCGACGGCCGCATTCAGCGGGCTTTCCGCCCCCTCGGGCACATCTGCCTGTTTTTTGTCCCGCATCGCTTTGCCATTCCCTTTACGTCGCCGCTCGGGGTTTGATTTCAGGACAAAACTATGAATCTGCGGTTAAGGAGCGAGAATTTGATGCGGTTCAGCGCGTCGTTTCCCAAACGCGGCCCAGCGCCGTTGCCGCTCCGATCAGGGCGCCCATGAAGCCGAGTGCCAGCATGACAAATCCCAGAGCGATGATGCCGTGCGCGCCGCCCGCCAGCGCCGTCAGCATTGCCAGAACCAGCCCGACCAGACCAAGAACGGTTGATACAGTTGTCAATCTGGGCATGTCGGCCTCCGGCTACTCGATACGGGTCACATCCGCTGAATATGGAATGTGAAATCGCGCTTTCAAGGAAAGGGGGGTACCGGGTAGGCGGATTTAAGCCTGTTTTGCCTGTGTATTGTGCGTTTTGGCTTCAAATTGTTCAAATCCGGGCGTTCCGCGATCTTCCGGATGCCGGGCCAGGTGTTTGGCTTTGATCTGGTCTGAGCTGTCGCGGCTGCCGTCGTGGCTGTAGCCCGGCGGTGCAAAGCAATAGGCCAGACGTTCGCGCAGGGTCAGCCCCGGCTGAGTCGCGTCGTGCCAAATGCTGACCCATTCGTGAAACGCCACGCGCAGCGGGTTGAACGTGCCGATATTATGGACCAGCCCGTAATCGACGCGATCATCCTCCTGCTCGGGGACAAAGGTGCCGAACATCTTGTCCCAGATGATGAAGACGCCCGCATAATTGCAATCCAGATAGCGCGCGTTGCGGCCGTGGTGGGCGCGGTGGTGGCTGGGGGTATTCATCACCGCCTCGAACCAGCGGGGCATCTTGCCGATGGCCTCGGTGTGAATCCAGAACTGATAGATCAGGTTCAGCCCGCCGCAGAACAGCACCATCGCCGGGTGAAAGCCCAACAGGATCAGCGGCGCCCGCACCACCATCATGAAGGTGAACGTATAGGTCCAAGTCTGCCGCAGCGCGGTGGTCAGGTTGTAATGTTGCGAGCTGTGATGGTTCACATGGCTGGCCCAGACCCAGCGGATGCGGTGGCCGAACCGATGCACCCAGTAATATCGCAGGTCGTCCAGCACAAAGCACAGGATGATCACCGGGATCGAGGTGCCGAGGTTCAGCGGCGTGATCTGCCACAGCCACATGAAAAACGCATATGCGATGAAGCCCAGCAGAAACCCAGACGCGATATTGCCCGCGCCCATGATGAGCGAGGTCACCGCATCGCGCGTCTCATACCGGCCGCCTTTGCCCTTGATGGCGATCCACAGGAACTCGACCAGAATGGCGGCGATGAAGAAAGGCACCGCCCATTGTACGGCGTCGGGAAAGGTAACTTGGTCGGTCATGCGGGGTCCATCAGATGTTCCCAGTGGGGGCGTTCGAATTCGTCAAGGTGGATGATGACTTTGGGCGTGCCGAATTCGTGAAACTGGATCTCGAACCCTTCGGGATGATCCAGCCAGTCGAAATCCAGCAGATGACGCGCCACGGTATCGGCGCCAAAGGACCACAGCAGCCCGTTTCCGGTCTCGGTGCGGATCAGGGCCGCGTGTTTGTCATGGGCAATGGTGATGTCGATGATCTCGTCGTCAGGCGCATGACGCAGCCATTCCGCGCGCGCGGTCCCGGGCGTCAGCTCGCGCAGCTTGGACCGCCCGGTCAAATGCAGCATCACCGTCACACCGACAATGCCTCCGACAACCAGAACCAGCAGTATTTCAAGCGGCATTCCATCCTCCCGGCTGGCACAGTGCAGAGCGGTCAGGACAGTGTCAAAGGTTGCGTGGCGTCAGCCAGTCTCGAGCGTGTCGAGGATTTCGTGCTGTACGACACGTTTCACAAATGGCACCAGCCCGTCCGGGCCGGATGCACGGTCCTTGAGATGGATACAGATATCCGGCCTGCGGGCGGCGATGATGCCCACCAATTCGCCGCGTATCCTGTCATCCAGACCGGCGCCCATGATGGCGCAGACAATCCGGGGCTCGGCATCCAGTTGCCGCCGGACCTCATCGGTATCATGCGCGCCCAACCATTGGATCGGCATGTGATCCAACTGCCGCGCCACGTCGCCGATGACGTTGGGCAAGCGGCCAATCAACAGAACGACGGGTTTCATAGTCGCCTCCCTTTCAAAAGGTTACAAACGAAAAACCGGCCCATCGTGGGCCGGTTCCAGTCTAGCACAGTTTGCGGGGAATGGCGTATTCCTTAGCTTTCAGCGCCTACCAGCGTCGAGATGATCGCCTTGGCGCTGTCCGAATTCCATTCTGCGTCGCCGATCAGCCGGGCGATTTCATTGCCGTCCGGATCAAGGATCACCGTGATCGGCAGGGCAATGACACCAAATTCCCGCGCCACGGTCGAGCCTTTATCCTGATGGCGGGGCAGGTTTTCGATGCCGTTCTCTTCGAAGAATTTCTTGATACCGGCGGGCGAGTTGCGCCCGGTGGCCAGGGTCAGCACCTCGAACTTGTCGCCTCCGAATTCGGCCTGCAGCTCGGCGATCTGGGGCATTTCCTTGCGGCAAGGCGCGCACCACGTGGCCCAGAAGTTCAGCAGAACATACTTGCCCTTGTAATCCTCAAGCGTTGCGGTGCCGCCATCGTCTTCCAGCTGGAACTCGACCAGTTCGTGGGGCTTGGGTTCCTTGTGCAGGATCAGCCGTTTCAGCGTGCCCTCGCGCAGCGGGCCCAGAGTTTCCGCATCCGTGGCCAAAGCCGCGTTTGCACCCAGCGCAAGGGCCATATAAAGGGGGATCAGACGAATTAGGCGCATATCAACTCCGGGTTTTCTTACATGACCGATCAATCCTCGAACCAGATGTGGGGCGGCCGCTTTGCCGCCGGTCCAGACGCGATCATGGAGGCAATCAATGCCTCGATCGGGTTCGATCAGCGGATGGCAGCCCAGGACATCGCAGGCTCGCGCGCCCATGCCGCCATGCTGGCCGCCACAGGCGTTATTACTGATAGTGACGCGCAGGCCATTCGGGAAGGGCTGCTCACCGTTTTGTCAGAAATCCAGAACGGAGAATTTCAGTTCTCGACCGCGCTGGAAGACATCCACATGAATGTCGAGGCGCGGCTGAAAGAGGTGATCGGAGAGCCTGCAGGCCGTTTGCATACCGGGCGCAGCCGTAACGATCAGGTGGCGACCGATTTCAAACTCTGGGTCCGCGATCAGTTTGACGCCGCCGAAACCGGCCTGCTGGCCCTGATCCGCGCGCTTTTGGCGCAGGCCGAGGCGGGCGCCGATTGGGTCATGCCGGGCTTCACCCATCTGCAAACTGCGCAGCCTGTCACATGGGGCCACCACATGATGGCCTATGTCGAGATGTTCGGTCGCGACCTCAGCCGTGTCCGCGATGCCCGCGCCCGGATGAACGAATCCCCGCTTGGTGCTGCCGCGCTTGCGGGCACGTCCTTCCCCATCGACCGGCAGATGACGGCTGAAGCGCTGGGCTTTGACCGCCCCGCCGCCAACTCGCTGGACGCGGTCAGCGATCGCGACTTCGCGCTGGAATTCCTGTCGACCGCCTCGATCTGCGCCGTCCACCTGTCGCGCTTTGCCGAAGAGCTGGTGATCTGGTCCTCGGCCCAGTTCCGCTTTGTCACGCTGTCGGATCGGTTCTCGACCGGCTCGTCGATCATGCCGCAGAAGAAAAACCCCGACGCGGCCGAGCTGATCCGCGCCAAGGTGGGGCGCATCTACGGCGCCAATACCGCCTTGATGATGGTGATGAAGGGCCTGCCGCTGGCCTATTCCAAGGACATGCAGGAAGACAAGGAACAGGTCTTTGACGCCGCCGACAACTGGATGCTGGCGCTGGCGGCGATGGAAGGCATGGTCAAGGACATGACCGCCAACCGCGAAAGCCTCGCCGCCGCCGCTGGCTCGGGTTTCTCGACCGCGACCGATCTGGCCGACTGGCTGGTGCGGGTGCTGGGCCTGCCGTTCCGCGACGCCCACCACGTTACCGGCTCGCTGGTGGCGATGGCCGAGAGCAAAGGCTGTGACCTGCCCGACCTGACGCTGGAAGACATGCAATCGGTTCACGCCGAGATTACCGACGATGTCTATTCAGTGCTTGGCGTCGATAACTCGGTAAACTCGCGCCAGTCCTATGGTGGCACGGCGCCGGACCAGGTGCGCGCGCAGATCGAACGGTGGAAGGCGCTGGTCTGAGACATTCCAGCCTGCGCCCGGATGTCCGGGCGCAGTTCCAATTGCTGCCATCTGGTGAACAGTCACGCCAAATTTTGGCCATTTTTTCCTGATTCAAGTCGGTCTCAGAATGCTCACGCTATATTTCTGGCACTCAACTTTGCAGAGAACACGATGACAACGATCACAGCCAACGAAAAAGCGCTTTTGGAAGCCCCCAAAATTGCCGAGACGCCAACCTCCGCTGCTTTTGTTGCGGTTGCCAAAAAGTTCGGTGTCGGCCCGTTTTCTCAGTTCCGGGATATGATCAGGTTGCAAAGAGGGCGCGGCAAGGTCAGTTTCCCCGAGTATTTTTCGCTGGGTCTTTTCAATCCTGAAATGACGCTGGACGAAAAGCGCACCTTTGTGGGCGAAAAGGGATCATTCCAGGCCAATTGTGACATGTCCCCCGTGCGATTGACTTTGAATCGTGCGTTTGTTCGCGACAAGGTCATGTATTCGTCGTTGCTGACGTCGCTGGGAATTCCCACGACCGTGACGCAGGCGGTTGCTTCCAGCAACCGGAAATTTGGAAACATACCTGCGCTGAAAAGCCCGACAGAGCTTTTTCAGTTTCTGACGCAAAAGGCCACCTTCCCTTTGTTCGGCAAGCCCTGCGAGGGGTCGGGCAGCTTTGGCTCGGTGTATCTAGAGGGGATCGAGGACGACCTCATCGTTCTGGGAAACGGGCGTAAAGTGCTATTGGAGAGTTTCTGCAACGAAGTTTATGCAGATTACCCGGATGGTTTCATCCTGCAGTCGGCGCTTCGTCAGCACCCCGATTTCTGCAAGATTGCGGGCAAAGCTGTTGGCTCCCTGCGATTTGTGACGATCCGGGATCAGGACAAGCCACGAAAACTCTATGCCCTGTGGAAAGTGCCGTCGCCGGATGCGATGTCGGACAATTTCTGGCAACAGGGCAGCATTCTGGTTCAGATCGACGACAATGGTGTTCTGGGCGAAGCGCGGACCGGCATCGGGCTTGATGCTCAAACCATCGAGCGTCACCCGGTGTCTGATGAGCCATTTGCCGGTGTTCGCGTCCCAAACTGGGAAGAACTGGTCGACACCTGCGTTTCAGCCCACGAATTGTTCCCTGAATTCGGCGTTTTCGGCTGGGATGTGGCAGTCACTGAAACCGGCCCGGCAATCATCGAGTGCAACGCAAACCCGTTTCATACGCTTTACCAGCTGGTCTATGGGCGTGGTCTGTATAATCCGGACTTTGCGCCAGCGATTGAAAACGCATCAAAGATTTCTGCGGATATGTTGAAGCAGGTCGAGGAACTGGAGAAATCCCGCCGCGATGCGCGCCGCTCTTAGGCGCAGACAGACGATCGCTGTCGATCGGCATGGTCCGGTCAGTAAAACAGTGAGTGGGAGGTTCGATGACATTCCTGGTGTTCACGGTGTGAAAATGCGGTAAAATCCCGCCAGTCCTGTTGTGGCGTAGTGCCCCGATCAGGTGCATGTCCAGATCAAGCGGCGGAAGGTGTTGGCATGATGCGAATTTTGCGTTTGGGTTTTGTCTTATTGGCCGGGTTTACCCTGGCCGCCTGCGGTGCTGATGGTGAGCCGATCCAGCCAACGATGAGCGCCAATATCGGTGTCGGCAGCAGCGGCACCCATGTCGGGGGCGGTGTCGGGGTCCGGCGCGGCGGTCTTGGCGTCTATTTGGGCGTATGACACCTTTGCAATCTATCTGCCGCGCGCTTATCTGCATGGTATCACCGGCCTTGCGCCAACTCCTAAGCATAAGACGACACTATGAAATTTTTCGGCCTGATCCTGTCCCTTGCCGTGCTTGCGGCCTGCGATCCTTCGTATAAACCCCGCCCTGAACCCGAGGCGCCTTCGGGTGGGTCCGGTATCTCGGTTTCGGGCTACGCGCGGGTCGGTGTGTCGACAACCAACTGACGGAACGCTTCGGGTCGTGCAGAATCCATTGATCCGACAGGCAGTTTTGGTCTAAGCGCGCTGTCATGGATCACTTTCTCTACCGCGACGGCGCGCTTTACGCCGAGGATGTCCCGATTTCGGAAATCGCCGCCACCGTCGGAACCCCGTTCTATGTCTACTCGACCGCGACCCTGTTGCGGCATTTCCAGCTGTTCGACGACGCGCTTGAGGGCACAGATCACCTTGTCTGCTATGCGATGAAGGCCGCCAGCAATCAGGCGATTCTGAAAACATTGGCGCAGGCGGGCGCGGGGATGGATGTGGTCTCGGGCGGCGAATATCTGCGCGCCAAGGCCGCCGGTGTGCCGGGTGACAAGATCGTGTTTTCGGGGGTCGGTAAAACCGCCGATGAAATCCGCACCGCGCTGACTGGCGGCATCCGCCAGTTCAACGTGGAATCCGAGCCCGAAATGGAAGTTATCAACGCCGTTGCGCTGGAGCTGGGCGTGGTCGCTCCGATCACCGTGCGGGTGAACCCGGATGTGGACGCCAAGACCCACGCCAAGATCGCCACCGGCAAGTCCGAGAACAAATTCGGCATCCCGATCGCCCGCGCGTCCGAGGTTTATGCCCATGCCGCCAGCCTGGCGGGGTTGGAGGTGATCGGTATCGATGTTCATATCGGCTCGCAACTGACCGATCTTGAGCCGTTCGAATTGGCCTATACCAAGGTCGCCGAACTGACCGAACAGCTGCGCGCCGAGGGGCATAACATCCGCCGTCTCGATCTGGGGGGCGGGCTTGGCATCCCCTATACCCGGGCCAACGACGCGCCGCCGCTGCCGGTGGAATATGGCACTCTGATCAAGAAAACACTGGGCCATCTGGGCTGTGAGATCGAGATTGAGCCGGGCCGCCTGATTGCAGGCAATGCCGGTCTGATGGTCAGCAAGGTGATTTATGTGAAATCGGGCGAGGGCCGCGATTTCCTGATCCTCGACGGGGCCATGAACGACCTGATCCGCCCGGCGATGTATGAGGCACATCACGATATCGTCGCCGTTCAGGAGCCCGAGCCGGGTGTTGAACAACAACCCTATGATATCGTTGGTCCGGTCTGCGAAACCGGCGATACCTTTGCCAAACAGCGCAACATGCCACCGCTTGTCGCTGGTGATCTGGTCGCCTTCCGCAGCGCCGGTGCCTATGGCGCGGTGATGGCCAGCGAATACAACACCCGCCCCCTGATCCCCGAGGTTCTGGTGCATGGGGATCAATTTGCCGTAATTCGTGAACGGCCAAGCTTTGACGAAATCATAAACCGCGATACCATACCTACGTGGCTTTGACGCGATAACCGCGCGGGCCCGCTGACGGAGGCCCGCCTTGACCGCAAGATCGAACCTGCCGATCCCAAGACCGTCCCTGTGGCTGACGCACGCAGGGATGCTGGCCGAGCAGGTTTTGCGCGCCTTCTGGCCGTTTTTCTCGGGTTCCATGGCGATTCTGGCCGCTTTGATGCTGGGGCTGCAGGATCATGTTCCGGTGGAACTGGTCTGGACCGCAGGCGCGCTGGCCCTTTTGGGGCTGCTTGCGGCGCTGATCCTGGGTGTGCGGCGATTCCATGTACCATCACGGACCGAAGCGCTGATGCGGCTGGATGCGTCACTGCCCGGCCGCCCGATTCAGGCGCTGATGGACGATCAGGCCATTGGCGCGATGGATGCGGATTCGGTTGCCCTGTGGCACGCGCACCAGAAACGGATGGCGCAGCGGGCAGCGCAGGCCGATCCGGTCAAACCGGATTTGCGGCTGGCCGGCCGCGACCCCTACGCCTTGCGATACTCTGCCCTGCTGGCGCTGGTGATTGCGGGCTTGTTCGGCTCGTTCTGGCGCATCGGCTCGGTGGCCGAGATGACTCCGGGCGCGGCCATCGCAGGCCAGGGACCAAGTTGGGAGGGTTGGGTTGAGCCGCCGCGCTATACCGGCCTGCCGACGCTCTATCTGGCGGATCAGGACGACCCGACGCTTTCGATCCCGCAGGGCAGCCGCATTACACTGCGCTTCTACGGAGAGGTCGGCGCCCATAGTTTGACGGAAACAACCACGCCTCTGGGCACTCAGGACGCGACCGAGCCGGAACAGGACTTTATGGTCGAACGGTCCGGCAACCTGAGGATCGCAGGCCCGTCCGGGCGCGACTGGGCACTGGATGTGGTTCAGGATACCGCGCCCATCATCGGTGTCGCGGATGTGGCCGAGGCCGAGGCGGGCGGGCAGATGAAGCTGCCCTTTGCCGCCAGTGACGACTATGGCGTGGTATCCGGCAGCGCCACGATCAAGCTGGACCTTGATGCGGTGGAACGCCGCTATGGTCTGACCGTCGCCCCCGAGGCGCGCGAGGCGATCGAGGTGGAACTGCCGATGCCGATCACCGGTGACCGGGCCGATTTCACCGAGGATTTGATCGAGGACTTCTCGCAGCATCCCTGGGCGCATCTGCCGGTGACAATCACCCTGACGGCACGGGATGCGGCGGATCAGGAAAGCCAGTCCGAACCTTATATGACCAAACTGCCCGCGCGGCGGTTCTTTGATCCGCTGGCTGCAGCGGTAATCGAGCAGCGCCGCGACCTGCTGTGGTCGCGGGACAACGCGCCGCGGGTTGCCCAATTGCTGCGTGCGGTCTCGCATTTGCCCGAGGGGTTCTTCCGTTCGGACACCGCCTATCTGCGCCTGCGCGTCACCCTGCGCCGGCTTGAGGCGTTCACCAAATACGACCTGAAGCCCAAGCAGCAGGAAGAGATCGCGCAGGCTTTGTGGGATCTGGCGGTCATCATCGAAGAAGGCACGCTGGCCGATGCGCTGGAACGGATGCGCCGGGCGCAGGAACGCCTGTCCGAGGCAATGAAGAACGGCGCCTCGGACGAGGAAATTGCCGAGCTGATGCAGGAACTACGCGAGGCGACGGAGGACTATATGCGCCAGCTGCAGCGTCTGGCGCAGGAAAACGGTGAGTTCGACGAGAACCAGCAAGGCCAGAACGGCGAAACCCTGCAGATGACGCAGGACGACCTGCAGCGGATGATGGACCGCATTCAGGAACTGATGGAACAGGGCCGTATGGCCGAGGCGCAGCAGGCGCTGGAAGAGTTCCAGCAGATGATGGAGAACATGCGCGTCACCCAAGGTCAGGGTCAGGGCCAGCAATCCGAAGGCCAGCAAGCCATGGAAGGATTGGCCGAAACGCTGCGGGAACAGCAAGGGCTCAGCGATCAGGCCTTCCGCGATCTGCAGGAGCAGTTCAACCCTGGTGCGCAGGCCGGTGAAAGCGAAGGCAACGAGGGCCGCAGCGGCGGTCAGGGCCGGGGCCAGAGCCATGAAGGCCAGGGCGGTCGCGGCTCGGATCAACAGGGCGGCAGCCAGCAGGGTCAGGGATCGTTGGCGGACCGTCAGCAGGACCTGCGGGACGAGCTGGGCCGTCAACAGCAAAGCCTGCCCGGTGCGGGAACGCCTGAAGGCGAAGCGGCGCGCGATGCGCTGGGCCGTGCAGGCCGTGCCATGGACGACGCTGAAGAGGCCCTGCGCAGTGACGATCTGGCCGAGGCCATCGACCGTCAGTCCGAGGCGATGGAAGCCCTGCGCGAAGGGATGCGGTCACTGGGCGAGGCATTGGCCCAGAACCAGCAGAACCAGCCCGGCCAGGGCACGCAGGACGGCGACATGCAGGCCAATAACCGCGATCCGCTGGGCCGCAATCCGGGCACCAACGGGTCGATCTCGACCGATGACAATATGCTGCAGGGCGAAGACGTCTATCGTCGTGCCCGCGAATTGCTTGACGAAATCCGCCGCCGCACCGGCGAGACGGATCGCCCTCAGATCGAGTTGGAGTACCTCAAGCGGCTGTTGGAGAGGTTCTAGCGCCGCCCCGCAACCGGATCAGTTCTGGGCTGTGCCCGAGGTCTGCACCTCAAGCCAGAGACGTGCCTGATCCACCATCGTCACATAGGGTTCCAGGATCGGATCGGCCTGCGGAACTGCCTGGCTGATTTTCTGCGCGTTGCCATAGATCAGCATCAGCACAATCCCCACAATCAGGATCGCCGCAAAACCACGCATGAACCCGCCGGATTTGTGCGGAGCGGCGTCCTCTGCCGCTGGGGCATCATCGCTGCGCAGGCTGGAATTGATCGCCTCGACATCCGGCAGCGCATCCTTCTGCCCCGCATCTTCGGCGGTCTCGGTGGCCGTCAGTTCTTTGATGGCGCGCTCCGGGTCGGGCTCAGGCTCGGGTGGGGTATCCAGCGCCAGATCGGGCTGGGTTTCAAGGCTGCCGCCTTCCTGAGCGCGCAGATCAGCCTCGCGAGCGGCCTCTTCCTTGAGGATATTGGCAACCGCCGGGTCGACATTTCCGGTCGCCGCAGGTTTTTCAGGTTCCGGCGCGGCTTCGGGTTCGGGTGCAGCCTCGGGCTCCTGTGTGGGCTCAGGCTGGGGGTCAACTTGCACTTCGGTGGCAGGCTCCGCCGCGGCCTCAGCGGGCTCGGGCTCAGCAGGCGTGTCCTCGACGACAGGTTCGGCCGCCGTGGGGGCGGGCTGTTCCGGGTGCTTGGCCTGAAACCACGTGTTCTCGCAATTCGAACACTGAACATCGCGGCCTTCTTCGGGAATGACCTCGTCTGGCACCTCGTACTGGGCGCTGCAATTCGGACACGTAAGACGCATGCTGCCTCCTGGTCGGAACCTCGACCTGATAATAGTTTTTTCAGGGATGTTATTCCGTTAATACACGACCGCAAAGGGTGTTTTCGGTTTCACGGCACAAGTGTCACCAATTCGACCCGGTGCAGGCATTGAAACCACCACCGCGCTCGGGCAAGAAGGGCGGCAACTAAGACGGGGGCCCCTGTGATCGAGCTGGAAAATGTCAGCTACACCTATGGTGGAGGCGAACTGCTGAGCGATGTGTCCCTGCAGCTGCAGCCGGGGTCGTTTCACTTTCTGACCGGCCCGTCAGGCGCGGGAAAGACCACCTTGCTCAAGCTGTGCTATGGCGCGCTGTTGCCCACATCCGGGCGGCTCAACGCGTTTGAGCAGGACGTCGCCCGGCTGGACCGGGACGATATGGCCCTGCTGCGCCGCCGGATCGGCGTCGTGCATCAGGATTGCCGGTTTCTGGATCACATGACGGTGGCCGAGAATGTGGCCCTGCCGCTGATGGTCTCCGGGCAGGCCGAGACCGCAAAGCGAGAGGACCTGAGCGAATTGCTGTCCTGGGTCGGTCTGGGTGCCCGGCTGGACGCGCATCCGCCGGAACTGTCCGGAGGGGAACGTCAGCGCGCCGCGCTGGCCCGTGCGGTGATCCTGTCGCCCGATGTGGTGCTGGCGGATGAGCCCACTGGCAACGTCGACTGGGAGATGTCGCAACGCCTGCTGCGCCTGCTGGTCGAGTTGAACAGGATGGGCAAGACCGTGCTGATCGCCACCCATGACCTGAGCCTGATCCGCGCCGCCAAAAGCCAGGTGCAGGCGCGCGTGCTGCGGATCTCGCAGCGTCAGGTGCAGCTTGCGGGGGCGGATCTATGAGCAAGGGGATGATCCGGAACCTGTTGCAACGGGATGCGCGCGCCGACCGGGTCGTGCCACCCACCGGCTATACCGCGCATCTGACCCTGTTCGTATCAGGCGCGATGGCCTTTCTGGCGGTGTTTGCGCTGGCCCTGTCGCTGGCCTCGGGGCGGTTGGCCGATCGCTGGGCGAGTGAACTGGCCGGGGCCGCCACCCTGCGCATCAACGCTCCCGCCGACCAACTGGCGGCCCAGACCGAAGCTGCCCTGACCGTGCTGAGCCAGACCCCCGGCGTCGCCTCGGCCCGGGCGCTGACGACCGAGGAACAGGCCGCGCTGCTGTCGCCGTGGTTCGGCCCTGACCTGCCGCTGGACACGCTGCCCATTCCGCAACTGATCGAGATTATCGAAGGTGAGCCCGGTCTGGACGCGACCGGCCTGCGCCTGCGGTTGGGGGCCGAGGTGCCGGGCGCGGTGCTGGATGACCATACCCGATGGCGTGAGCCGCTGGTGGATGCCGCGATGTCGCTGCGACGGCTGGGCTGGGTCTCGATCCTGCTGATCGGTGGCGCTACGGCGGCGATGATCACTTTGGCGGCCAATGCCTCGCTGGCGGCAAATGCGCAGATTATCGAAGTGCTGCGCCTTGTGGGGGCCCGCGACCGCTTTATCGCCCGTGCCTTTGTTCGCCGCTTTACCTATCGCGCGTTTTTTGGTGCGGTAGTGGGCGTCCTGCTGGGCATGACCGGAGTTTTGCTGTTGCCCGAGGCCTCGGACGAGGGCGGTTTTCTGACCGGTCTGGGCTTTCAGGGTGCAGGCTGGCTGTTGCCCGCGCTGATCCCCGTGTTGGGGGCCGCTGTCGCCTTTCTGGCCACCTGGACCGCTGCCAGCCGCAAATTGAAGGAGCTTTCGTGATGGCCACTGCGTTTCAATGGGTCCGTTCGCTGATCTTCATGACCCTGATCTATGCCTGGATGCTGATCCTGGGCATCGTGTTCGCCCCTTATGCCCTGTTTACCAAGCGCGGCGCGCGACAAGCCTGCAAGACCTATGCCCGCACAACCATGTGGCTGGCCCGCTGGCTGGTCGGCATCCGCACCGAGGTCCGCGGGGCCGTGCCCACGGGTGAGGTCGTGGTCGGGGCCAAGCATCAGTCCTTTCTCGACATCATCATGATTTTCGACGCGGTGCCGCACGGCAAGTTCATCATGAAAAAGGAACTGCTCTGGACGCCGATCATCGGTATGTATGCAAGGCGTCTTGGCTGTATCCCGGTCGATCGCGGCAAGAAGGGTGTGGCGGTGGCCAAGATGGTCAAGGACGTCTCGAAGGAATTCGCCGAACCCGGTCAGTTGGTCATCTACCCGCAAGGCACCCGCGTCGCGCCGGGAGTGCACAAACCCTACAAGGTGGGTACGGCGGTTCTTTATGAAGGCCTTGGGTTTCCCTGCGTACCGGTGGCGACCAATGCCGGTGTTTTCTGGCCGCGCACGGGCGTTCTGCGCAAACCAGGGCTGGCGATTGTTGATTTTCTCGATCCGATCGAACCGGGCGTTGACCGCAAGGATTTCCTGCAACGGCTGGAAGACGTGATCGAGACACGGTCCGACGCATTGATGAAAGAAGTGGGGTTTGACCCGGATGGAGTTCATTAAAGATATCGATACGCTCGAAGGGCTGTACGGCACGCCCGCCGCGCCCTCTTTGCGCAAGGTGGCACACAGCCTGACACCGCTGTATCGCAAATGGATCATGGCCTCGCGCCTGTGCATCCTCAGTACGGTCGGCCCCGAAGGCACCGATGGCAGCCCACGCGGGGATGACGGCCCGGTGGTGCAGGAGCTTGACCCCAAGACGCTGGCTCTGCCGGATTGGCGCGGCAACAACCGGTTGGATTCCCTGCGCAATATCGTGCGGGACCCGCGTGTCGCACTGATGTTTCTGGTGCCGGGCTCAAACAACGTCATCCGTGTCAACGGGCAGGCGCGGCTGACGGCAGACGCCGCCCTGTGCGCCCGGTTCGAGAAGAACGGCAAACTGCCCGCCACCGTTGCAATCATCGAAATCTCTGAGATTTACACCCAATGCGCCCGCGCGATGATGCGGGCGCGGACATGGAGTGCGGGTGATGAAAGCGCCGATCTTCCCAGCGTGGGCGAGATTCTGGCCGAGGTGAGCGAAGGGGAAGAAGGCGGCGCGCGTTATGATGCCGAATGGGGCCCGCGCGCCGCAAAGACCATGTGGTAAATCAGGCCGGTTTGGCGTTCATGGCCTGAAACATCGTCATGAATTCGTCCACATTGATCCCTAGGCCGCGTGCCAGTTTCTGCGCGAAAAGGGCCTCATCATCATCCATATGGCCGTCAGCGGCTGCGATCATCAGCGTGGCCTGCAGGACCATGCGTTTCTGATCCGAGGTCAACCCGGTGCCAAAGGCCGCGAACTGGGCCTCGGTCGGTTTGGCCTCGGCCATGTCGAACATGCGGCGGATACGGGCCTCGTCAAAGGTCTCACCGGTCATTTGCTTGGCGATATCGGCCATCATCGTGACCTCGGACGGGTCCAGGCTGCCATCCGCCTTTGCGGCGTGGCACATCGCGTCCATCGCCCGCAGGGCCGCCGGATGGACATCGCCCAACTGTGCATGCCGCTGCGCCGTGCGTTTGGCTTGAACAGCAGATTTCAATCCGGCAACGATCAGAAACACCGCAACGACGGCCAAACCCCAAAACCCCGAGATCATGTCGGCAATTGACATCGAGGGTTGATCGGGCAGGTCCGCAGGGTAGGTCCCAACAACTTTGCCCAACGTCAACTGTTCGGCGTTCACCGAGTAATAGCTGTCGCTGTCGCATTTGTTCGGGGCCATGACATAGCCGATCGAACTGCGCCACACACCGGCGAACATGATGTGAGTTTTCTTGGTCAAATGGCACAAGGCCAGCGTTTGACCGGAATTGTCCGTGACATCGGTCTCAGCGACGAGACTCATCTGTTCGGCCGTGCCCCAGACGCCGCCGGCACGGCCCGCTTGCGCGTCCTGACCTGAGAACATGGTGAATAACAACGCTACAGCGCAGAGAAGGGCGAACCGCATATCAACCTCAATAAATGTTACGTTTCAATCGTCTGTGCCGGTTCAGGCCCGGCAATCACGTTTGATTGATCAACTTATACGGTAACAAAACTAAGGCGATGCAACGGCAGAAAAAAGGCGGGCTACTGGGCCCGCCTTTCTGGTTTTCTTTTGCAGCTGGGTCAGCTGTGGATCGGACCGTCGCCGCAGGCCAGCGCAGCCTCGCGCACCGCTTCCGAATAGGTCGGGTGGGCGTGGCAGGTCAGAGCCAGATCCTCGGCCGAGGCACCGAATTCCATCGCCACACAGACCTCGTGGATCAGATCACCGGCTGCCGGGCCGATGATGTGGCAGCCCAGAATGCGGTCGGTTTCCTTGTCGGCCAAAATCTTGACGAAACCGTCGGCGGCAAAGTTAGCCTTGGCGCGGCCATTGCCCATGAACATGAACTTGCCGACCTTGTAATCGCGGCCCGCGGCCTTGAGCGTTTCTTCGGTTTCGCCGACATTCGCCACTTCGGGCCATGTATAGATCACGCCCGGAATGACGCCATAGTTCACGTGGCCATGCTTGCCCGCGACCTGCTCGGCGGCGGCCATGCCTTCATCCTCGGCCTTGTGCGCCAGCATCGGGCCTTCGGTGACGTCGCCAATGGCATAGATGCCCGGCACGTTGGTCTGCCAGTCGGAGCCAACCTTTATCTGACCGCGCGGGGTCATCTCAACGCCCAAGGCCTCAAGCCCCAGCCCGTCCGAGAACGGCTTGCGGCCGGTGGCGACCAGAACCGTGTCGGCGTCGATCACATGCTCACTGTCATCCTTGCGCAGCTTGTAGGTGACCTTGGCCTTGGTCTTGGTGGCCTCGGTCTTTTGTACCGCCGCACCCATGACGAACTTCAGGCCCTGCTTCTTGAGGATGCGTTGGAAGGTTTTCTGCACTTCGGGGTCCATGCCCGGGGTGATCACGTCGAGGAATTCGATCACGGTGACCTCGGCCCCCAGACGCTGATAGACCGAGCCCAGTTCCAGACCGATCACGCCAGCGCCGATGACGACCATCTTCTTCGGGATCTTGCCCAGAGACAGCGCTCCGGTCGAGGTCACGACGACCTTTTCGTCCACCTCTACACCCGGCAGCGAGGCTGGCTCGGAGCCCGAGGCGATGATGATGTTCTTGGCCGAGTGGACCTCATCACCCACTTTCACCTGACCGGCCGCGGGGATCGAGCCCCACCCCTTGAGCCAGTCGATCTTGTTCTTCTTGAACAGGAACTCGATGCCCTTGGTGTTGCCCTCGATGGTTTCTTCCTTGTAGGCCTGCATCTGTTTCCAGTCGACCGAGGGGCTTTTGCCCTTCAGGCCCATCTTGGCAAAGTTGTGCTCGGCCTCATGCAGTTGATGGCTGGCGTGCAGCAGCGCCTTGGACGGGATACAGCCCACGTTCAGACAGGTGCCGCCCAGAGTTTCACGCCCTTCGACAACGGCGGTTTTCAGGCCCAGCTGGGCGCAGCGGATGGCGCAGACATAGCCGCCGGGGCCGGCGCCGATTACGATGACGTCATAGTTTGCCATTATACTCTCCTAAGTCGACCGGATGGACCGGTAGCTGCACGATCCGGTGTGATCGGATCATGCGGTGCTTTCTTCAAACCGGTTCCAGCAGCTTGATCGTGATATGCGCAATGCCGCCCCGTTCGTGGTGCATCGCCAGTTCTTCCGAGCCGAAAAAGGCCCGCGCCTTGTCCAGGTTCATCACCTCGAACATGGCGATGGCATGGTCACGCTGATCCGGGTCGCGCCAGACATGCAGGTCGCGGATGCCCGCGGCCTTGCGCATCGGCTTGTCCTCGCGGAACACTTTCAGCCAGGCATCGAAATCGGCCACATCGGCCTGCCACAATACATGCGTTGCCATGATTACAGATCCATCAACAGGCGGCGCGGATCTTCCAGCGCCTCTTTCACACGAACAAGGAAGGTCACGGCGCCTTTGCCGTCAACGATCCGGTGGTCATAGGACAGTGCCAGATACATCATCGGACGGATCACAACCTGACCGTTGATCGCCATCGGACGGTCCTGAATCTTGTGCATCCCCAGAATACCCGACTGCGGGGGGTTCAGGATCGGCGACGACATCAGCGAGCCGTAAACACCACCGTTCGAGATGGTGAAGGTGCCGCCCTGCATCTCAGCCATGGACAGCTTGCCTTCGCGGGCGCGCTTGCCTTTTTCAGCGATGGCTTTCTCGATCGCGGCGAAGGACATGCTGTCCGCGTCGCGAATGACCGGAACCACCAGGCCGGTGGGCGTACCGGCAGCAACGCCCATGTGGACGAAGTTCTTGTAGACGATGTCGGTGCCGTCGATCTCGGCGTTCACCTCGGGCACTTCCTTCAGCGCGTGGCAGCAGGCCTTGGTGAAGAAGGACATAAAGCCCAGACGCACGCCGTGCTTCTTCTCGAACTGGTCCTTGTACTGGTTGCGCAGGGCCATCACCTCGGTCATGTCCACCTCGTTATAGGTGGTCAGCATGGCGGCTGTGTTCTGGCTGTCTTTCAGACGCTTGGCGATGGTCTGGCGCAGGCGGGTCATCTTGACCCGTTCTTCCCGCGCAGCATCGTCGGCAGCGACAGGCGCGCGCGGTGCAGATGCAGGGGCCGGAGCCGCAGCCGGGGCCGGGGCGGCAGCGGTTGCCACGGCGCGGGCCACGTCGTCTTTCATGATGCGGCCATCGCGACCGGTGCCTGTGACCTGACCTGCGGACAGACCGGCCTCGGCCATGGCTTTTTCGGCAGAGGGCGCATTGGCCACGTCCTTGCCGGTCGCTGCCGCCGGTGCGGCGGCTGCCGGTGCCGCGGCAGGAGCGGCTACGGCACCCGCACCCGAGATCACCGCCAGCTTGGCCGAAGCATCCACGGTGGTGCCCTCGGGCGCCACGATTTCCGCCAGAACGCCAGAGGCCGGGGCGGGAACCTCGACCGAGACCTTGTCGGTTTCCAGCTCACACAGCATTTCGTCTTGCGCGACGGCATCGCCAACCTGTTTAAACCAGGTGGCCACGGTCGCTTCGGTGACCGACTCGCCCAAGGTCGGCACCATCACGTCGACGCTGCCTGCGCCTGCGGCCGGGGCGGCCTTGGCTGCGGGGGCCGCAGCGGCAGGGGCGGCGCCTTCGCCTGCGGCAATGGTTGCCAGCAGCGCATCGACGCCGACGGTTTCACCTTCGGCGGCCACGATCTCGCCCATCACGCCCGCAGCGGGCGAGGGAACCTCGACGGTCACCTTGTCGGTTTCAAGCTCACACAGCATCTCATCCACGGCCACGGCATCACCGGGTTTCTTGAACCAGGTCGCAACCGTGGCTTCGGTGACGGATTCGCCCAGCGTGGGAACACGAACTTCAATGGACATCATTACTTTCCTTCAATGCTCAGCGCTTCGTTCACCAGCGCTTCTTGTTGGGCTTTGTGTTGGCTGGCCAGACCCGTCGCGGGCGAGGCCGATGTGGCGCGACCGACATAGCGGGGCCGGGTATGTTTGGCTTTGATGCGGGTCAGAACCCATTCGATATTGGGCTCGATAAAGGTCCAGGCGCCCTGGTTCTTGGGTTCTTCCTGACACCAGACGATCTCGGCCCCTTTAAAGCGCTCAAGCTCATTGATCAGCGAGTGCGCCGGGAACGGGTAATACTGTTCGATCCGCATCAGGTAGACATCGTCGATGCCGCGGGCGTCACGCTCTTCCAGCAGGTCATAGTAGACCTTGCCGGAACACATCACGACACGTTTGATCTTGTCGTCCTTGACCAGCTTGGTCTCGGAATTGCCCTGTTGCGCATCATCCCACAGCACCCGGTGAAAGCTGGAGCCGGTGATGAACTGATCCGCCGTGCTGACGGCCAGCTTGTGGCGCAGCAGCGATTTCGGCGTCACCAGGATCAGCGGCTTGCGGAAGGTGCGGTGCAGCTGACGGCGCAGGATGTGGAAATAGTTCGCGGGCGTCGTGCAGTTCGCCACGATCCAGTTGTCCTGACCGCACATCTGCAGGAACCGCTCCAGCCGCGCGGACGAGTGTTCGGGGCCTTGCCCTTCGAACCCGTGCGGCAACAGGCAGACCAGACCGGACATCCGCAGCCATTTGCTTTCGCCCGAGCTGATGAACTGGTCGAACATGATCTGCGCACCGTTTGCGAAGTCGCCGAACTGGGCCTCCCACAGAGTCAGCGCGTTGGGTTCGGCCAGCGAATAGCCATATTCGAAACCCAGCACCGCGTATTCCGACAGCATCGAGTCGATCACTTCGTATTTCGACTGACCCGCGCGGATGTTGTTCAGCGGATAATACCGCTCTTCGCTTTCCTGATGGACAAAGCCAGAGTGGCGCTGGCTGAACGTGCCGCGTGTCGCGTCCTGTCCGGACAGGCGCACCGGGAACCCTTCGGTCAGCAACGAGCCAAAGGCCAGCGCCTCACCCGTGGCCCAGTCAAAGCCCTTGCCGTTGTCGAACATCTGTTTCTTGTGGTCCAGAAGACGGCCAACGGTCTTGTGCAGGGCGACATCCTCGGGGGCGTGTGTCAGCGCCTTGCCGATCTCGGCCAGGGTTTTCGGCGTGATCGCGGTTTCGCCGCGCACGTATTCCTCTTTGTTCTTGTCCAGATGCGACCAGCGCCCGTCCAGCCAGTCGGCCTTGTTGGGCTTGTAATCTTTGCCGGCCTCGAACTCATCGTTCAGATGCGCCTGGAAGGCGGCTTTCATGTCTTCGATCTCACCTTCGGGGATCAGGCCATCCTTGACCAGACGTTCGGTGTACAGCGACAGGGTGGTCTTATGTGTCTTGATCTTCTTGTACATGATCGGGTTGGTGAACATGGGCTCGTCGCCCTCGTTGTGACCAAACCGGCGATAGCAGAAGATGTCGATGACCACGTCCTTGTGGAACTTCTGGCGGAACTCGGTTGCGACCTTGGCGGCGTGTACCACGGCTTCGGGGTCGTCGCCATTCACGTGGAAGATCGGCGCCTCGACCATAAGCGCGATATCGGTCGGATACGGGCTGGAGCGCGAGAAGTGCGGCGCTGTGGTAAAGCCGATCTGGTTGTTCACCACGATATGCATGGTGCCGCCGGTCTTGTGACCGCGCAGACCTGACAGGCCAAAGCCTTCGGCCACAACACCCTGACCGGCAAAGGCTGCGTCGCCGTGCAGCAGGATGCCCATCACTGCGGTGCGGTCAGTGTCGTTCAGCTGATCCTGCTTGGCGCGGACCTTGCCCAACACCACCGGGTTCACCGCCTCAAGGTGTGAGGGGTTGGCGGTCAGCGACAGGTGCACGCTGTTGCCGTCGAACTCACGGTCGCTGGACGCGCCGAGGTGGTATTTCACGTCACCCGAGCCATCCACATCTTCGGGCTTGAAGCTGCCGCCCTGGAATTCGTTGAAGATCGCGCGGTAGGGCTTGCTCATCACATTGGCGAGGATGTTCAAACGGCCCCGGTGCGGCATGCCGATGACGATGTCCTTGATCCCCAATGCACCGCCGCGCTTGATGATCTGCTCCATCGCCGGGATCAGCGCCTCACCACCGTCCAGACCGAACCGCTTGGTGCCCATGTATTTGACGTGCAGGAATTTCTCGAAGCCTTCGGCCTCGACCATCTTGTTCAGGATCGCCTTGCGGCCTTCCTTGGTGAACTGGATTTCCTTGCCATAGCCTTCGATCCGCTCCTTCAGCCACGCGGCCTGTTCGGGATCCGAGATGTGCATGTATTGCAGCGCGAAAGTGCCGCAATAGGTCCGCTTCACGATCTCGACGATCTGACGCATCGAGGCCATCTGCAGGCCCAGCACGTTGTCGATAAAGATCGGACGGTCCATGTCGGCTTCGGTAAAGCCATAGGTCTTGGGGTCCAGCTCAGGATGGTTGCTGGCCGCGCGCATCCCCAGCGGGTCCAGATTGGCAGCCAGATGGCCCCGGATCCGGTAGGCCCGGATCAGCATCAGCGCGCGCAGGCTGTCCAGCACCGCGCGCTTGATCTGGTCATCGCTGACCTCAACGCCCTTGGCGGCGGCCTTGTCCTTGATCTTCTTGCCTGCGGCCTTGGCGTCGATCTCGGCCCATTCACCGGTCAGCGCGCCGGTCAGATCATCCGCTGGCATCGGCGGCCAGTCGGTGCGGGCCCAGGACGGTCCCTCGGCCTCGCGCTGAACGTCCGGCGTGGCGTCACCCATGGCCTTGAAGAACTCGGCCCAGGCGGCATCGACCGCTCCGGGGTTCTTGGTGTACTGGGCGTAGAGCTGCTCCAGATACTCGGCATTGTGCCCCTGCATAAAGCTTGAGGCGTGAAACGCGGAATTGGGCGTGTGTTCGGTCATGTGCGAACCTCGAATGGGCTGGCGGTTTCGGTTTTAGTCTCAGTGCTGCGGGCTGTCGGGGTAGCCCAGCGTGTCAAACACCCAGGCCATGTTTCGTCGGACAGTATCGATCGTTTCGGTGTCATAGTACTCTGGCACAGGTATCCCTTTTCGTCGTTCTTTCATCGATTTGTCATGCCCTAGGTTAAAACTGTTTTCCGGCAGGCCAAAATCAGCGAAAATACCGTTCAGGTCGGCAACCAGATGTTCCTTTCGAATAAAGCGATCCACGATCAAAATGTTATCGATCGAGACGATTTCCCAATCGATGGACCAGGTTCCCGACAAGATAAACGATTTGAACTGCTCACATTCTATTTTCGAATCTTCCGAGGGTAGGTTCTGCTGGTGTTTCATGAAATGAAACTGAGATACGGCCCGGTCAAAAGGATCGCGGACATTTGCGATCTTGGTGTATCCGTCGAATTTTTCCGCCCCAAGGTTCTCTTTGACTTCCCAGGCAGGCATGTGGTTGCGCCATGGGTATTTGTGCTTGCGCCAGAACTGCCAATCCGGATGCGGTTCACGCCGCCCAGGCCCCCGTGCCCCCACGATCCCGTATTTTGAAACCCTGACCTTTCCGTTTTCCAGTTCCCCCAAGCCCGGTTTTTCGCAAAGCGGCTGCAGGACCTTTTCCGTCGACGTGCCAGCCGTCTTCGTAGTCTTGAGGTAGATGAATTTATGCTTGTGGCATACCAGAACCATTTCAGCGGTCCTTTCCGGAAGACGATGGCCAGGGTCTTTTATGCATTACAAGTCCGTTCACTGGGGCACCTCAATTGGATTGGGGCCGTATTTATTGACACCTGGCTGGCTTGGGCGGGTCAACCACCACAACACCAGAAGGGGAGACACAAATAGAACGATCAGCGTCGGAAGAACGACCAGCAGAGTGGCGCGGGTGAACAGGATGTCCAGGTTGCCACCATGCTGGAAATGGGACGCAAGGCCGATGCCGAAGATCAGCACCGCAAAGGCGCCAAGGATCAGCAGAATCGGCAGCAGTGCGTAAAGCCCGCTGCGCCCGGTATCATGCATCCGCCGCCACGCGGCGGCCAGATGCGGGATGAACACGATCAGGGTCACAATGCGTTGCGCTGGCTGGTTGGACGTAGCGGTGACCTGTTTGACTTCGTCGGTCTGCGTCGTGGCGACCTGCGTGAAGAACTTCCAGTCGATGATCCCGGCAATAAAGCTCCAGATCACGATGAACAGGAAAAAGAACCAGTATTCGGGCCGCGAGGCACGACCCGAGAAGGTGAAGAACTTGGAGAAACAGGTGCGGATGGCGTCAGAGAAGGTCATATCTGGTCACTCACCCAACTATTCCACCACAGGAAAAAGATACGATAAGAGAGTTCCGTTTACCTCGGTTGGCAGTGAAAACAGCGCTGTCGCTACCGACCAATTCGCAAACATAACCCACACGTTTCACGATCACATCCTTGGTGGAGTCTTTGCTTGCTCGAAAGCGAAACTGGTACTTCCGGCTTCCGGACAATTTGAGCTCAGAAAACCCTCTTTCTTTGGCGATGTAGTGAGTCTCGCAAGCCTCGTCCCGGATGAATTGTCCCTCGCTTGTCCAGCCGATAAGAACGCTACAATCATTTGCTTCGGCTTGCCCTGATGCAGAGAATGCAAGAGTCGCCGCCAAAAGCAGGGACCAAGGATACGTCAAAGGCGAGAAGGGCGGGCGTTTTTCGCCCACCCTCTTTCCGGGCGCAGCCCTCAGAGCGTATGCCCGGCAAGCGATCACTTACCCAATCGCTTCCAGCACAGCCTCACCCAGCTGCGCCGGGCTTTCAGCCACGACGATACCGGCGCTGCGCATGGCTTCGATCTTGTCCTCGGCACCACCCTTGCCACCGGCGACAATCGCGCCTGCGTGGCCCATGCGGCGGCCCGGAGGCGCCGTGCGGCCCGCGATGAACCCGGCGGTCGGCTTTTTGCGGCCCTTCTTGGCCTCATCCGCCAGGAACTGCGCGGCTTCTTCCTCGGCCGAGCCACCGATCTCACCGATCATGATGATCGACTCGGTTTCGTCATCGGCCAGGAACCATTCCAGCACGTCGATATGCTCGGTGCCTTTGATCGGGTCACCGCCGATGCCCACACAGGTGGACTGGCCCAGCCCCACATCGGTGGTCTGCTTGACGGCCTCATAGGTCAGGGTGCCCGAACGGGACACAACGCCGACCGAGCCGCGCTTGTGGATGTGGCCGGGCATGATGCCGATCTTGCAGGCGTCAGGTGTGATGACACCGGGGCAGTTCGGGCCGATAAGGCGCGATTTGCTGCCTTCCAGCGCGCGTTTGACCTTCATCATGTCCAGAACCGGGATGCCTTCGGTGATGCAGACGATCACTTCCATCTCGGCATCAATCGCTTCGAGGATCGAGTCAGCCGCAAACGGCGGCGGAACATAGATCACGCTGGCATTGGCTTCGGTCACATGCTTGGCCTCGTGGACCGAGTTGAACACGGGCAGGCCCAGATGCTCCATCCCGCCTTTGCCGGGGGTCACGCCGCCGACCATCTTGGTGCCATAGGCGATGGCCTGTTCGCTGTGGAATGTGCCCTGCGAGCCGGTAAAGCCCTGACAGATCACTTTGGTATTCTCGTCGATGAGGACTGCCATCTTAGGAGTCTCCTTAGAAAATTTTTGTTTCACTCGCCCTTTCGCGAGTTCCGTGCATTAGTTTGGCCGGGCTCTATTGCGCTGAAATTGTCCAGGTGTTCTCGCCATCGTCGCACGAAACCGGGCGACCAGCGGCAAGCGATTGCTCTCGCATTGCGTCAGCGTCCGGCCCTGCGGGACAGTCGAACAGTATTGGAGCGCGCGAAACCTCGGTATCTGCGTCTCCGCCTTGGTTCGACACAGCTTCTTCGGCGCAGCTTGCCAATACAAAGAAGCCCAGAACTAAGACAGGTTTCATCATTAACCCTTAACTGCCTTCACGATCTTTTCGGCACCGTCTTTCAGGTTGTCTGCCGCGATCACGTCCAGGCCAGAGGTGTTGATGATCTCTTTGCCCTTCTCGACATTCGTGCCTTCCAGACGCACGACCAGCGGAACCTGCAGGCCGACCTCTTTCACCGCTGCGACCACGCCCTCGGCGATGACGTCGCAGCGCATGATGCCGCCGAAGATGTTGACCAGAATGCCTTTGACCTGCGGGTCCGAGGTGATGATCTTGAACGCTTCGGTCACTTTCTCTTTCGTGGCACCGCCGCCGACGTCGAGGAAGTTGGCAGGCTCGGCGCCGTACAGTTTGATGATGTCCATGGTGGCCATCGCCAGACCGGCACCGTTCACCATGCAGCCGATCTCACCGTCCAGCGCGATGTAGTTCAGGTCGTATTTGCTGGCTTCCAGTTCCTTGGGGTCTTCCTCGGTGGTGTCGCGTAGCTCGGCGATGTCGGGGTGGCGGTAGACTGCGTTGCCGTCAAAGCCGACCTTGGCGTCCAGCACCTTGAGGTCGCCGCTGTCCGAGATGATCAGCGGGTTGATCTCCAGCATCTCCATGTCCTTCTCGACGAAGGCTTGGTACAGCTGACCCATCAGCTTGACGCATTGTTTGACCTGCGCGCCTTCCAGACCCAGCGAGAAGGCGATGCGGCGGCCGTGATAGGCCTGATAGCCGGTTGCGGGATCAACCGAGAAGGACAGGATTTTCTCGGGCGTGGCTGCGGCCACTTCCTCGATATCCATGCCGCCTTCGGTCGAGCAGACGAAAGAAATCCGGCTGGTCTGGCGGTCCACCAGCAGGGCCAGATACAGTTCGCGTTCGATGCCGGAACCGGCCTCGATATAGATGCGGTTGACCTGCTTGCCTGCGGGGCCGGTTTGATGCGTCACCAGCGTGCGGCCCAGCATCTTCTTGGCTTCTTCGGCGGCTTCTTCCACCGATTTGGTCAGACGCACACCGCCCTTTTCACCGGCATCGGATTCCTTGAACGAACCTTTGCCGCGTCCACCTGCGTGGATTTGTGCTTTGACAACCCACAGGGGGCCATCCAGTTCACCAGCTGCGGTTTTGGCTTCCTCGGCGCGCAGAACCGCGCGACCTTCGGAGACCGGAGCGCCATAGCTGCGAAGAAGAGCTTTGGCCTGATATTCGTGAATGTTCATCGAAACTGTCCCGTCTGACTACGATTACACCGTTATAGAGGTGTCTACGGGGCATTTATAAAGGGTTTTTTTATGCCAACGCGGTTTTTAGCGAAGATTTTCCGCTTTTGTGATCACAGCTTTTTGGGGTGTGATCACAAAACTTGCGCAGGGTGTCGGATGATTCGATTATCGTGTCGGTGCGCTTGATATTGCACTCAAAAACGCGTTTGCGCCAACATCCGCGACCGCAGGTAAACGGGCGGAAATGCGCAAAAGAAAACCGGCCCAGAAGGAGGCCGGTTTTCACTTTTAAACAGCTTTTGCAATTATCCCAGCGAGCTGTCGATGCCTTTGCACGCTTCGATCAGGCCCTTCACGGCGTTGACCGAGTTGTCGAAACCGGCCTGCTCTTCTTCGTTCAGCTTGATGTCGACGACACGCTCGATGCCGCCTGCGCCAATCACGGTGGGCACGCCGACATACATGCCTTCGACGCCCAACTCACCATCGCAATAGGCGGCGCAGGGCAGCACGCGCTTCTGGTCTTTCAGATAGGCTTCGGCCATTTCGATCGCCGAGGTGGCCGGTGCGTAGAACGCCGAACCGGTTTTCAGCAGGCCAACAATCTCGGCGCCGCCGTCACGGGTGCGCTGTACGATGGCGTCCAGCTTTTCTTGCGTGGTCCAGCCCATCTCGACCAGATCGGGCAGCGGGATACCGGCGACGGTCGAGTAACGAACCGACGGCACCATGGTATCGCCGTGGCCGCCCAGAACAAAGGCGGTGACGTCGCGCATCGACACGTTGAACTCTTCCGACAGGAAGTGTGCAAAACGGCCCGAGTCCAGAACGCCTGCCATGCCGCAGACCTTGTTGTGCGGCAGGCCCGAGAACTCGCGCAGAGCCCAGACCATTGCGTCCAGCGGGTTGGTGATGCAGATGACGAACGCATCGGGTGCATTGGCGGCGATGCCTTCGCCGACCGACTTCATGACCTTCAGGTTGATGCCCAGCAGGTCGTCGCGGCTCATGCCCGGCTTGCGCGGCACGCCTGCGGTTACAATGCAGACGTCTGCGCCTGCGATGTCCTCGTAGGACTGGGTGCCTTTCAACTTGGCGTCGAAACCTTCCGAGGGACCGGATTCAGCGATGTCCAGCGCCTTGCCTTCCGGGGTGCCTTCGGCGATGTCGAACAGGACGACGTCACCAAGTTCTTTCATTGCTGCGAGGTGGGCGAGCGTGCCGCCGATCTGACCTGCGCCGATCAGCGCGATCTTGGGTCTGGCCATTTGGAAAATCTCCGGTCGGTTTTGAAATCGCGGTCGTGCTAGTCGGTAAATGGCTTTCGCGCAAGGGTTATGCGGCGTGGCATACAACCGCATACAGTTTGCACTATGTCTGGTGATTGCGCTAAACGGCCTGTTAGACAAGCCTATTCACGGGATGCCACATGTTCGAATTGGACCTGATGTTTTTTGCTGTGGCGATCCCTGCGGTGATCTTTGCCGGCATCTCGAAGGGTGGGTTCGGCTCGGGTGTGGCCTTTGCGTCGTCGTCGATTCTGGCCTTGATCCTTACGCCCGGACAGGCGTTGGCGCTGATGCTGCCGATCCTGATGGTGATCGATGTGAGCACTCTGGGGCCGTACTGGAAACGTTGGAGCTGGCCGGACTCACGTCTGCTGATCCTGGGCGCAGTGCCGGGTGTTGCGCTGGGCGCGTGGCTGTATCGCGCGACGGATGACGACCTGCTGCGCCTGCTGATCGGGGGAATCTCGGTCGGTTTCGTGATCTGGCATATGGCGCAGAGCAAGGGCCTGATCCGTGGGTTTGCCAACCGCCTGCCTGCTCCTGCCGGGCTTTTCGCAGGTCTGGTCGCCGGCTTTACCAGCTTCGTCAGCCACGCGGGCGGTCCGCCTGCCGCCGTGTACCTTCTGTCTCAACGCCTGTCGAAAACCGAGTTTCAGGCGTCCACTGTGCTGGTCTTCTGGGTCATCAATAGCGCAAAGTTCATCCCTTACGCTTATCTGGGCCTGTTCACCTGGCACACGGCGCTGGCGGATCTTCTTCTGACCCCATTCGCCATCCTTGGCGCGTGGCTGGGCGTCCGGGCGCATTTCATGCTGTCCGAGCGCCTGTTCTTTGGCATTGCCTATGTGTTGCTGACCCTAACTGGCAGCAAACTGATCTGGGACGCGCTGACCTAGACGTTGGGGGGCAGCGCCTCGGCCATCTGTTCATAGGCCTGGCCCGAGGCGATCAGGCAGGTCATCCCGTCGGGCAGAGTTACCGTGATTGTCCAGCTGCCGGTTTGGTCCGAGGCAAAGACCTCTATCACCGCGCCCTGTCGCGCGATGCCGATGCCGCGGCGCGTCTCGCCATAGGCCTTGGTCAGCCGCTTGACCACATCCTCCCGCGGGGCGCAGGTGCGGGCTTGTACCTGTTGCGCGGCCAAAACCATGAGTCCCAGGCCCATCGTCATTTTGAAAAGCGTCTTTTTCATCTCTCACCCCTTTCGATTTCATCTGCAAACAGGGTGCGGATGGGGTGCAGAAATCTGGTTAAAACTCCGCGCGTTGCGTCACGTATGCTGCATCGCGGCAAATTTTCTCTTGAACTTTCCGGCAAAAAATGGCCCATTCCGCGCAACATTCTTTCAAAGGGAGAGGCCAATGGACCCCCGTCAGCGCCCCTATCGTTCCGTTCTCTATATACCCGGTTCGCGCGACCGGGCGCTGGATAAGGCGCGCACCTTGCCGGTGGATGCGATCATCTTTGACCTCGAAGACGCGGTCTCGGCGGACGAAAAACCTAATGCCCGCGAAACCCTCAAGGCGGCTTTGGCAGCCGGAGGCTATGGCTCGCGGGTCAAGATTGTCCGCATTAACGGGCTGGATACCGAATGGGGCCGCGCCGATGCCGAGGCCGTGCGCGAGATGGATGCGGATGCGGTGCTGTTGCCCAAGGTGAATTCCGCCGCCGACGTTGATGCGCTGGCTGCGATCACTGGCGACATGCCGATCTGGGCGATGATGGAAACCCCGCGCGGGATGCTGAACGCGGCCGAAATCGCCGCGCACCCGCTGATGGCCGGGTTCGTCATGGGCACCAACGATCTGGCCAAGGAACTACAAACCCGCTTCCGCCCCGACCGCCTGCCGATGATGACCTCGCTGGGACTGTGCCTGTTGGCCGCCAAGGCCGAAGGTCTGATTATTGTCGACGGCGTCTACAACGCCTTCAAGGATGGCGAAGGTCTGGCTACCGAATGTGAACAGGGCCGTGACATGGGTTTTGACGGCAAGACACTGATCCACCCGGCACAGGTCGACATTACCAATGCGGCCTATGCCCCGTCGGATATGGAAATCGATCTGGCCCGCCGCCAGATTGCAGCCTTCGAAGAGGTTGAATCGCAAGGTCAGGGCGTTGCTGTCGTGGATGGGAAGATTGTTGAAAATCTGCATGTTGTAACTGCCCGTGAAATTCTGGCAAAAGCGGAGGCGATTTCAGCTTTGCAAGCGGGGTAAGCCAGCATGGGCTTTGTTCTTCTGATCCTTGGGGTGGCGCTTTGGTGGGCCGCCCACCTGTTCAAACGCCTTATGCCGGCGCAGCGTGCGGCAATGGGCAATGGTGGCAAAGGCGCCGTGGCGCTGGCGCTGGTCGCGGCAGTGCTGCTAATGATCTTCGGCTATCGCATGACCGATTTCATCCATGTCTGGTCGCCGCCCTCCTTCATGATCCACATCAACAACCTGCTGGTGCTGATCGCCATCTTCATGATGAGCCCCGCGGGACAAAAAGGCCGCCTGCTGAACAAGATGCGCCACCCGATGCTGGCCGGTTTCCGGGCATGGGCCTTTGCGCATCTGCTGGTGAATGGCGATCTGGCTTCGATCATCCTGTTTGGCGGTCTGTTCCTGTGGGCCATGGTCGAAGTGGTTGTGATCAACCGCGCCGAACCCGAGTGGACCCCGGCGGAGCCCGGCACCTATGGCAAGGACGCGATGTTCTTTGTGGCCTCGATCGTGCTGTTCGGGATCATCGGTTACATTCACGGGCTGGTTGGTCCGTCTCCGTTCCCGTCGTAAGGATCTGGCACAATGGCAAAACTCTATCGTCTGTTGACCGAAGAAGACACCTCCGCTTTCTGCCACAAGGTGTCGGATGCGCTGGCAAAGGGGTGGGAGCTGTATGGCGACCCGTCCTATGCCTATGACGAAAACAGCCGCATGATGCGCTGTGCGCAGGCCGTGACCAAAGAGGTCGAGGCCGACTATTCCCCCGAAATGAAACTGGGACAGCAGTAATGGCAAAAACCAATCCGGGCCGCTTTTTCGAGGATTATGCCGTCGGGCAGGTGCTGCATCACGCGGTACCGCGCAGCGTAACCGACGGCGAGCGTGCACTGTATCATGCGCTCTACCCGGCGCGGCATGCGCTTTATTCCTCGGATGAGTTCGCCCGGAATTGTGGTCTGCCGCAAAGCCCGATCGACGATCTGGCTGCGTTCCACGTGGTGTTTGGCAAAACCGTCCCCGATATCTCGCTGAACGCGGTTGCCAATCTGGGTTATGCCGAAGGGCGCTGGCTGAAACCGGTCTATTCCGGCGACACGCTGCGGTCTGAATCCGAGGTGATCGGGGTCAAGCAGAACTCGAACGGCAAGACCGGTGTGGTCTGGGTGCGCACGCGCGGCCTGAATCAGCGCGATGAGGTGGTGATCGAATATGTGCGCTGGGTGATGGTGCGCAAAGCGAATATCGACGCCCCTGCACCCGAGGCGGTGGTGCCGGACCTGAAAAAGGTGCTGGAGTCGGGCGATCTGGTGGTGCCCGAGGGCCTCGATTTCTCGAACTATGATTTTGTTCAGTCCGGTGAAGCCCATCGCTGGGGCGATTACGAGATCGGCGAAACCATCGACCACGTTGATGGGGTGACCGTCGAAGAGGCCGAGCATATGCTGGCCACTCGTCTGTGGCAAAACACGGCCAAAGTGCATTTTGACCTGACCTTCCGCCCCGATGGCCGGTTGATCTATGGCGGGCACGTGATTTCGATGGCGCGGGCGCTGTCGTTCAACGGTCTGGCCAATGCGCAGATGATCGTGGGCCTGAATGGCGGTGCACATGCCAACCCATGCTTCTCGGGCGATACGATCAAAGCGTGGTCCGAAGTTCAGGACAAGGCTGAAACCGGGGTGCCCGGCGTTGGGGCCATCCGTCTGCGTCTGGTCGCCACTAAGGGCGGCGCACCGTTCGAGTTGAAGGGCGAAGATGGCCGCTACAAGCCCGACGTCCTGCTTGACCTGGATTACTGGGCGTTGATGCCGGTCTGACATCACCCCACATTGATTTGATCGCAGCCCGCGACATTCATGCTAGGCTGCGGTCATGGTCCTGATCCGTTCCCTCGCTGCCTGCCTGTTCCTGACGCCGCCTGCCATGGCGTGTGATCTTGCGTTGGCCTTGGCGGTGGATGTGTCCGGGTCGGTGGATACAAGCGAATACCGCATTCAGATGGATGGTCTGGCGGCCGGTCTGCGCGATCCTCTTGTGTCCGAGGCATTGGTACGCGGTCAGGCGCAGGTGATGCTGGTGCAATGGACCGGAGCCTCGCGCCAGAAGATCACGATCCCGTGGACCCGGATCGACAGTTTCGACACGCTCGAACGGTTTGCCGATCAGGTCGCCGCCGACCCCCGCGTCTGGCGCAATTTCTCGACGGCGATCGGCGAGGCGCTTGAGATGACCCTGTCCAGCTTTGACACCGTGTCCGAGTGCAAACGCCACCTGATCGACATCTCGGGCGACGGGGTGTCGAACGAAGGGGTTGAGCCGACCGAGGTCCACGGCGTGTTGCGCAATCGGGGTATCACGGTCAACGCCATCGCAATCGAGGAAAGCGAACCCGACCTGACCGCCTATTTCTTTGAAAACGTCATCGTTGGCGAAGGGGCCTTTGTCGTCTCGGCCGCCGGTTTTGCAGACTATCCCGAACGGATCCGAAAAAAGCTGTTGCGCGAAGTGACCCAGCAATCCGCCGCTTTGGAGTGAGCGCCGCAGATTCGTGATCACAAAGATTGCAACCTTAGGACGCTAACATTGATTTGACTGTATAAGTTTTGTGATCACGGTATTATTTTGTGTGATCACATTTTTCCGAAATCTGCGGTTTTGTCCCCATTTTACCTGTTTTTGCGCCCGCAGCACGTGACAGATTGGCAAAAACAGGTAAAACGACGGGTAGCCAACGAAAGAGGAGCCGACATGGCCGATGTCAATCGGGGCAACCGCCCGCTCTCGCCACATATTATGATTTATCGCCCCCAGATGACGTCGACGTCTTCGATCATGGTTCGTCTGACCGGGATCGGGGTGTTCGCCGTTGCCATTCTTGTTGTCTGGTGGCTGCTGGCCGCATCGACTTCGGAAAGCGCATTTGCGGGGATCGACGGTTTTCTGCGCAGCTGGTTCGGTGACCTCATCCTGACGGCTGCGACCTGGGGGTTGTGGTATCACACGCTGGGCCGTCTGCGGCACGTCATTTGGGATTTCGGATATTGTCTCGACATCGAGACCGCCGAGAAACTGGGGCTGGGCATGTTCGTTGGTGCGACCGCCCTGACCCTGATCACCGTACTTGCGGTTTAAGGAGACGGCACATGCAATATCTGACTGACCGCAAGCGCGCACAGGGTCTGGGCGCAGGTAAATCCGGCACACTCACCCATTGGCGGGTCATGATTCGGGCGATGATCCTGACCGTATTGATTCCGATTTTCATCTTCACCTTCGGCGCCGGTATCGGCGGCACTTACGAAGAGGTCGTGGCCTATTTCAGCCGTCCGTTCCCGGCGCTGGTGACGGCGCTCACCCTGGTCGTGGGTCTGCTGCAACTGATGTATGAGGCGCAGGAAGCGATCGAGGACTATGTGCACGGGACGCTTGAGAAAATCTCTCTCGCTGCAATGTGGGCCCTGGGCTACACGCTGATGGCGGCCGGGCTGTTTGCCTTGGTCAAGCTGGCCCTGTGATGATGCGCGGTAAGGAACAAGAACAATGACAGCAGCATATGAATATGAAACCCACGAATACGACGTCGTCGTCGTAGGTGCCGGTGGTGCAGGTCTGCGGGCGACGCTGGGCATGGCGGAACAGGGCCTGCGCACGGCTTGTGTGACCAAGGTTTTCCCGACCCGCTCGCACACGGTTGCGGCGCAGGGCGGTATCGCCGCTTCGCTTTCAAACATGGGCCCCGACCATTGGCAGTGGCACATGTATGACACCGTCAAGGGGTCGGACTGGCTGGGTGACACCGACGCGATGGAATACCTCGCGCGAGAGGCGCCCAAGGCCGTGTACGAGCTAGAGCACTACGGCGTGCCCTTCAGCCGGACCGAAGAAGGCAAAATCTATCAGCGTCCCTTTGGCGGCCACACCACCGAATTTGGCGAAGGCCCCGCCGTGCAACGCACCTGTGCCGCCGCCGACCGGACCGGCCACGCGATCCTGCACACGCTGTACGGTCAGTCGCTGAAGAACAACGCCGAGTTCTACATCGAATATTTCGCCATCGACCTGATCATGTCCGAGGATGGTCAGTGTCAGGGTGTCGTCTGCTGGAAGCTGGACGATGGCACGATGCACGTCTTCAACGCCAAGATGGTGGTGCTGGCAACCGGCGGTTACGGGCGTGCCTATTTCAGCGCGACCTCGGCCCATACCTGCACCGGCGACGGTGGCGGCATGGTCGCCCGCGCGGGTCTGGCACTGCAGGATATGGAGTTCGTTCAGTTCCACCCGACCGGCATCTATGGTTCGGGCTGCCTGATCACCGAGGGCGCGCGTGGTGAGGGTGGTTACCTGACCAACTCGGAAGGCGAACGGTTCATGGAGCGGTATGCGCCCCAATACAAGGACCTGGCGCCGCGTGACTATGTCTCGCGTTCGATGACCATGGAAATCCGCGAAGGCCGTGGCCATGGCGAGAACGGTGACCACATCCACCTGAACCTCAGCCACCTGCCAGCCGAAGCTCTGGCCGAGCGTCTGCCGGGTATCTCGGAATCGGCGCGTGTTTTTGCAGGTGTCGACGTCACCAAGGAACCCATCCCGGTTCTGCCGACCGTGCACTATAACATGGGCGGTATCCCGACCAACTATTGGGGTGAAGTTCTGAACCCCACCGCCGACAACCCGACCGGTGTTGTGCCGGGCCTGATGGCTGTGGGTGAGGCCGGGTGTGCCTCGGTCCACGGTGCGAACCGTCTGGGTTCAAACTCGCTGATCGACCTTGTGGTGTTTGGCCGCGCGGCTGCGATCCGGGCGGGTGAGGTTGTTGACGCGAAGGCTCCGAACCCGGTTCTGAACCAGGCGTCGGTCGACAAGGCCTTTGACCGGTTTGACGCAGTGCGCAACGCCAGCGGCGCAATCCCGACCGCCGATCTGCGGCTTGAGATGCAGCGCACCATGCAGGAAGACGCGGCTGTGTTCCGGACTGCCAAGACCATGGCGGAAGGCGTCGAGAAGATGACGGTGATTGCCGCCAAGATGGACGACCTGAAGGTTACCGACCGTTCGCTGGTCTGGAATAGCGACCTGATGGAATCGCTGGAGCTGACCAACCTGATGCCAAGTGCGCTGGCCACCATTGTTGGGGCCGAGGCGCGCAAGGAATCCCGTGGTGCCCACGCGCATGAGGACTTCACCGAGCGGGATGACGAGAACTGGCGCGTGCACACTGTCAGCCGGGTTGACGGCAACAAGGTCGAGCTCAGCTATCGTCCGGTCATCGTCGATCCGCTGACCACCGAAGACGAAGGCGGCATCAGCCTCAAGAAAATCGCGCCCAAGGCGCGGACGTTCTAAGGAGAGGAACTTATGGTACAACTGACCCTCCCCAAGAATTCGCGCATCACAACGGGCAAAACCTGGCCCAAGCCGGAAGGCGCGACCAATGTGCGGAAATTCCAGATCTATCGCTGGAACCCGGAAGACGGCAAAAACCCGCAGCTGGACACCTATTTCGTCGACATGGACAGCTGCGGTCCGATGGTTCTGGATGCGCTGATCAAGATCAAGAACGAGATCGACCCGACCCTGACCTTCCGCCGGTCGTGCCGCGAAGGCATCTGTGGGTCCTGCGCGATGAATATCGACGGGATCAACACGCTGGCCTGTATCTATGGCATGGATGAGGTCAAGGGCGACGTGAAGATCTATCCGCTGCCGCATATGCCGGTGGTCAAGGACCTGATCCCCGACCTGACCCACTTCTATGCCCAGCATGCAAGCATCATGCCGTGGCTGGAAACCAAGACCAATCGCCCCGCGAAAGAGTGGAAGCAGTCGATCGAAGACCGCAAGAAACTGGATGGTCTGTATGAATGCGTGATGTGCGCCAGCTGCTCGACCTCGTGTCCGAGCTATTGGTGGAACGGCGACCGCTATCTTGGCCCCGCCGCGCTGCTGCACGCCTATCGCTGGATCATCGACAGCCGCGATGAGGCCACGGGCGAGCGTCTGGATGAGCTGGAAGACCCCTTCAAACTGTATCGCTGCCACACGATCATGAACTGCGCCAAGACCTGCCCGAAAGGTCTGAACCCGGCCAAGGCGATTGCCGAGATCAAAAAGATGATGATCGACCGCGGGGTCTGAGCAACGTCCAAAAGACAGCACTTGCCGCATTGCGGCGAGTGCATGGCGAGTTTGCAAAACTATACAATGCAAACTGTCCTGTTCAGGTTTAGCTTGCCTGCAGGGAGGAGTGATGGAACCGAAACGGGATCGCTCCGATGCAAGAACAAAAAGCAGAAAACACCAAGGCAGCCGAAGCTCTGGCTTTGTTGGAACAGGCCTGGGCCTATTACATCCCTGAACCTGCCGTCGTGTCTCAAGAGCAGCACGAACCTGAATTGTTCGAATACGCAAACGCCGCCTGACGCTTGAAATCGTGCAGAGATTGGGCAATGCATAGGCATGCCCATTCTGTTGCTTTTACTGGCCGCCGGTGTGTTCGCCTATTTCGTCTGGCGGTCACGGACGTCTTCTTTGACGCGCGATTGCCGATGGCGGCAGCATCGCAAGGAAGGTGTCTGGATTTGCGCCTATTGCGGGGCGCAGCAAGAGGGCGCGGATGCGCCCAATGCCTGTTTGAAAGGAAATTAGGCAGGGCGTTCTCCGCCCTGTTTTTTGTTTATGCAGCGTCGGGAAAAGCGGCCTGCAGGGCAATCTCGACCATGTCGCCAAAGCTGCTTTCGCGTTCCGAGGAAGGCAGCGCCTCACCAGTCAGCAGATGATCGGACACGGTCAGAACGGCCAGAGCGCGGCAGTTGTGACGCGCGGCGAGGATGTATAGCTCGGCGGCCTCCATCTCGACCCCAAGAATACCGTGCCGCACCATCTGCTCGTTCAGATCGGGACGCTCATCATAGAAAACGTCTGACGAATAGATGCCGCCAACATGGGTTGGCGTGCCCTTGGCTTCGGCAGCTTTCGCCGCAGCCTGTAGCAGGCCCCAATCGGCGCAGGGGGCGAAGTTCAGCTCTTTCAGGATGCCGCGCGATGGTGTGCTGAGCGTGGTCGACGTCATCGCAAGGATCACATCGCGGATTTTCACACTGTCCTGCATTCCGCCACACGACCCGATGCGGATCAGGGTTTTGGCGCCATAATCGCGGATCAACTCATTGGCATAGATCGACAGGGACGGCATCCCCATGCCGCTGCCCTGAATGGTGACCGGGTTTCCATTCCAGGTTCCGGTAAAACCCAGCATACCGCGCACATTATTGACAAGCTTGGCGTCCTGCAAAAACGTCTCTGCCGCCCATTTCGCCCGATATGGATCACCGGGCATTAAAACGGTTTCAGCGATTTCGCCTTTTTTGGCACCGATATGAATTGTCATTTTTTTCCAATTCCCGTCAGATCGCGAAATCCGAGATATCCGCACCGGCATTCAAGGCATCGTGAACCCATTGCGGTTTACGCCCGCGGCCCGACCAGGTTTGTTCCGGGTTGGCCGGGTTTTTGTACTTTGCCTTGGTTTTAGAGGCTTTGGCCGGTTTTGCTGCGCCTTCCGAGAGTTCCGAAAGAGAAAATCCAAATTCGGCAGCGGCTTTTTCCGCGGCTTTCAGCGCCTCTTTACGCTCGCGTTTTTCCGCGCTTTTGAGTGCGCTTTCCACCTGATCACGCAATTCCAGCAGTTCTTTGCGCGACATTTTCTCAAGGCTGATCGCCATTTCTTTCTCCATTCCGAAAAATACCATTAATGGGCGTAATGGCCCACCGTAAGTTCAAATTCGGTTTTTATCTATCCCTTTGTCAAAGGCAATAGATTTGGAGGAGGTAATGGAAAAGCGGCCGTCATTCGGCTGCAATGTTTTGTGGATCGACCAGAGTCACGATGTCGCCCATGATTGCGTTCAGCTCAAAATTCTTGGGTGTATAGATTTTGGACACACCCATTGCACTGAGTTTTGCAGCATCCTCATCGGGAATGATCCCGCCGACAATCACGGGAACATCGGTCAAACCGGCCTCGCGCAGGCGGGTCATGACATCCTGAACCAGCGGGATATGACTGCCGGACAGGATCGACAGACCGATCACATGGGCCTTGTCCTCGATCGCGGCTGCTATGATCTCCTCGGGCGTCAGGCGGATGCCCTCATAGCTGATATCCATGCCGCAATCGCGGGCACGGAAGGCGATCTGTTCGGCACCGTTCGAATGACCGTCCAGCCCCGGTTTGCCGACCAGGAATTTCAGGCGGCGGCCCAGTTTGTCGCTGACGGCGTCAACGGCGGCGCGCAGGTCGTCCAGACCTTCGGTTTTGTTCGACACTGACCCGGAAACGCCAGTCGGGCCGCGATAGGTGCCGTAGACCTTGCGCATTTCCTCGGCCCACTCACCGGTGGTGACACCGGCCTTGGCGGCAGCAATCGACGGCTCCATGACATTGGCCCCGGTTTGTGCTGCCTCGCGCAGCGCGGACAGAGCCGCCGTAACAGCCGTGTCGTCCCGTTCAGACCGCCACTCGTTCAACCGGTCGATCTGCTCCTGTTCCACCGCCGGATCGACGACCATGATGCCGCCATCCTCGGTTTGCAGGGGCGAGGCCTCACCCTCGGTCCATTTGTTCACGCCGACAACGACGGTTTCATTGCGTTCGATCCGGTTCAGACGTTCCGCATTCGAATCGACCAGGCGCGACTTCATGTATTCGATCGAGGCAACCGCGCCGCCCATGGAATCCAGGTTGGCCAATTCGGCCCGCGCGCCCTCTTTCAATTCTTCGACCTTGGTGTCCACGGCGGGGTTGCCGTCGAACAGATCGCCATATTCCAGCAGGTCTGTCTCATAGGCCAGGATCTGCTGCATCCGCATTGACCATTGCTGATCCCACGGACGGGGCAGACCCAACGCTTCGTTCCACGCGGGCAACTGTACCGCGCGGGCGCGAGCCTTTTTCGACAGGGTCACGGCCAGCATCTCGATCAGGATGCGGTAGACGTTGTTTTCCGGCTGCTGTTCGGTCAGGCCCAGCGAGTTCACCTGCACCCCATAGCGGAAGCGGCGGAACTTGGGGTCTTCGACGCCATATCGGTCTTTCAGAATCTCGTCCCAAAGGTCGACAAAGGCGCGCATTTTGCACATCTCGGTGACAAAACGGATACCGGCATTCACGAAGAATGAAATCCGACCGCAGAGCGCCGGGAAATCCTCCGCGGGGACGCGGGGGCGCAATTCGTCCAAAACGGCGATGGCGGTGGCCAGCGCGTAAGCCAGTTCCTGCTCGGGCGTGGCACCGGCCTCTTGCAGGTGATAGGAACACACGTTCATCGGGTTCCATTTCGGCACGTTGGTATAACAATACTCGGCCACGTCGGCGATCATCTTCAGCGACGGCTTCGGTGGGCAGACGTAGGTGCCCCGGCTGAGGTATTCCTTGATCAGGTCGTTCTGAACGGTGCCCTGCAGCTTGGCCACATCCGCGCCCTGTTCCTCGGCTACAGCGATGTAAAGCGCCAGCAGCCACGGCGCCGTGGCGTTGATCGTCATCGAGGTGTTCATCTGTTCCAGCGGAATTTGGTCGAACAGGACCCGCATGTCGCCCAGATGGCTGATCGGCACGCCCACTTTGCCGACCTCGCCCCGCGCCAGTGTATGGTCGCTGTCATAACCGGTCTGCGTCGGCAGATCGAAGGCCACCGACAACCCCGTCTGACCCTTTGCTAGGTTCCCGCGATACAGCGCGTTCGACGCCTTGGCGGTGGAATGACCGGCATAGGTTCGGATGAGCCAGGGGCGATCTTTCTGCGTCTGCGTCATAGCGGGACCTCGTGCTTTGCGTGGGCAAGAAAATTACGTTCAAGCGTTCTAAAGCGCAATTTTCGGGATAAGTCAATTCGCTGCATCGCGGCATATGTGGTTCTTCAGATTGTAGGTGCCACGGTTTGGTGGCAGGGTGCGCGCATGACTCAGACCGTGGAACTTCCGCTTTGGCTGTTTTTGCTGATCCTGGTGTTTGCCGCGGTCACGCTGGCCTCGCATTTTCTGTTCCCATCGGTGCGGTGGTTTTTCCGCCGTCGCCTTGAGCGCGCGGTCAAGCGCCTGAACAAACGGCTGCAAAGGCCAATCCAGCCATTCAAGCTGGCGCGGCGGCACGACATGATTCAGCGGCTGATCTATGATCCGCAGGTCGGACAGGCCGTCCAGAATTTTGCGCGTGAGGAACGCGTACCCGAGGGCGTGGCCTTTGAAACCGCCCGCCGCTATGCGCGCGAGATCGTCCCCTCCTTTTCCGCAGTGGCCTATTTCAGTGTCGCCATTCGTCTGACCCGAATGTTGAGCAATGCGTTCTATAAGGTCCGACTCAGTTATATGGACGAAAAGGCCATCGCGGAGATCGACCCCGATGCCACCGTGGTATTCGTCATGAACCACCGCAGTAACATGGACTATGTGCTGGTTACCTATCTGGCGGCGCAGCAATCGGCCTTGTCCTATGCGGTGGGTGAATGGGCGCGGGTCTGGCCGCTTAGCCGCCTGATCCGGGCAATGGGGGCTTACTTTATCCGCCGCAAATCGGGCAGCGAGCTGTATCGGCAGGTGCTGGCCTGTTACGTGCGCCACGCGACCGAGGCAGGGGTGACGCAGGCGATCTTCCCCGAAGGGGGCCTTAGCCTGACCGGCGCGCTGGCGCGGCCCAAGCTTGGCCTGCTGAAATACATCATCGACGCAAGCGACCCCAAGGGGCGCGATGTGGTTTTTGTGCCTGTTGCCCTGAACTATGATCGGGTGCTCGAGGATACCATCCTGACCAAGGCCGCGCTGGGTAATGAACGCCGGTTTCGCGCCCGGATCGGGGTGATCACCTGGTGGATACTCAAACAGATCGGGCGGCGGCTGATTGGGCGCTATCAGCGATTCGGTGTGGCTTCGGTGCGATATGGGCGTCCGGTTTCGCTGCGGGCGTTCCGGGCGGATCACGAAGCCAACTTGATGACGGATCTGGCCCGTGATCTGGTGGCGGGCATCAGCGCAGCAATTCCACTGGTTCCGGCGCCTGCCGCGTGCTGGCTGGTGCGCGAGAAGGGGGAAATACCCGAAGAGGAGGCCGTACAGCTGATCGATCAGCTGCTGCGACGCAACGGATCGCCTACGCCGTTGGCCCGCGCAGCAATCGAGGCGGGCATCCAGCAATTGGTCGACCGGCGCATCCTGAAGCGCGAGAACGGGAAAATATCCTCGTCTGGTCAAAGGGTTGACCTGTTGGACTATTATGCGGCCTCGGCGTCTTTGGATGCGAAAACGGCTCTTGCTGCGTCCGCGAAGGAAATTTCTGCACCCGCTGGGTCATAAAATTACAAAATTCACTCAAAATATGTTGCAATATTTCTCTCTGACCAATATCTCATCGTTTAGAGCCTGCGATTCTGCATCGCGGCAATGATGAAGAATAAAGGAGGCCAACATGGCTCTGGACACCGACAGCGGTATCGCGTCTTACGACGCGCCGGAAAAAGACCTCTATGAGATGGGTGAAATCCCTCCGATGGGGTTTGTGCCCAAGAAAATGTACGCATGGGCGATCCGCAAGGAACGCCACGGCGAGCCGGACACCGCGATGGTGCAGGAAGTGGTGGACGTCCCCGAACTGGACAGCCACGAGGTGCTGGTGCTGGTGATGGCCGCGGGCGTGAACTACAACGGCGTCTGGGCCTCGCTGGGCAAGCCGATCTCGCCGTTTGACGGCCACAAGGCCCCCTATCACATCGCCGGTTCGGATGCGTCAGGCATCGTCTGGGCGGTGGGGTCGAAAGTGACCCGCTGGAAAGTTGGTGATGAGGTTGTCATCCACTGCAACCAGGACGATGGCGATGACGAACACTGCAACGGTGGTGACCCGATGTATTCGGACAGTCAGCGGATCTGGGGCTATGAGACACCGGACGGATCGTTCGCGCAGTTCACCAACGTTCAGGCGCAGCAGCTGATGCCGCGTCCCAAGCACCTGACCTGGGAAGAAAGCGCCTGCTACACGCTGACTCTGGCCACCGCCTACCGGATGCTGTTCGGGCATGAACCGCACGACCTGAAGCCGGGTCAGAACGTTCTGGTCTGGGGCGCGTCGGGCGGTCTGGGATCCTATGCGATCCAGTTGATCAACACCGCAGGCGCCAACGCGATCGGTGTGATCTCGGACGAAAGCAAGCGTGACTTCGTCATGGGTCTGGGTGCCAAGGGCGTTCTGAACCGCAAGGATTTCAACTGCTGGGGTCAGCTGCCCACCGTGAATACGCCGGAATATGCCGAGTGGTTCAAAGAGGCCCGCAAATTCGGCAAGGCGATCTGGGACATCACCGGCAAGGGTGTGAATGTCGACATGGTGTTCGAGCACCCGGGCGAAAGCACCTTCCCCGTTTCCACCTTCGTGGTGAAAAAGGGTGGCATGGTCGTGATCTGCGCCGGCACCACCGGCTATAACCTGACTTTCGACGTGCGCTATATGTGGATGCACCAGAAGCGCCTTCAGGGGTCGCATTTTGCGCATCTCAAACAGGCAGCGGCGGCGAACAAGCTGATGGTCGAACGTCGCCTGGACCCGTGCATGTCAGAAGTGTTCTCCTGGAAGGAACTGCCCGAAGCGCACATGAAGATGATGCGGAACGAGCACAAGCCGGGCAACATGTCGGTGCTGGTTCAGGCCCCGCAGACCGGTATGCGCACTCTGGAAGAGGTTCTGGACGCCCGCGGTTGAATCGCAGGTAAATAAATCTCTGGCGCCCGCGAATCGGCTTATCGGCTCGCGGGCGCTGCTTTTTGATGCATAGGTTTATTCTTTTCAATGACTTATCTGCGGTGACCCCGCTTTTTTTGGGGAGTAGAAACCAGTGAATAGGCTAAAAAACACTGCACATGCTATGGTTGTGTTAACCCTTCGTTAACCGTTTCGGAGAGAACCTGATGGCGCAGAATGAGTGGATACTGGACGTGTTGTCGGACCTCAACGCCTTTGCAGTTGAGAACGGTTTGATCGCGCTTGCCGAGCAGTTGGATGATACCAAGCTGATCGCCGCAGCCGAGATCGCGTCCATGAAGGCTGAGGTACGGACGCCCGCGGATGGGAACAAATCTCGATATGAGCCAGGTCCTGGAGGACTTGGAAAACACCAACACGCTTGACGAATTAAGCGACATCGCCATCTGGCTGCGCGACAGGCTGAGGGTCGAGCATCTTATCTACCATTGGGTCGATGGCGCCGGGGACCAATACGGCTATACGACCTATCCCGACGCCTGGGCCGAGCGCTATCTGGAAAAAAACTATCATCGGATCGACCCGGTCATTCTGGGCTGTTTTCAGCGGTTTCACCCGGTTGATTGGAAAACGCTGGACTGGTCCGGCAAGGCGGCCAAGGCCTTCCTGAAAGATGCGCAGAGCCACGGGGTTGGCAATCAGGGCTATTCGGTCCCGATCCGGGGGCCGAAGGGGCAATTTGCCCTGTTCACTGTGAACCATACCTGTGACGACGAAACCTGGCGGAAATTCATCGACCGTCATGGCCGCGAACTGATTCTGATTGCGCATTACTTCAACCGCAAAGCGCTGGAATTCGAAAGTGACCGTCAACCTGATTCCTCACGCGGACTGTCCCCGCGTGAGGTGGATGCAATGACCCTGCTGGCGTTGGGCTACAGCCGGGCGCAAGTCGCCCATTCACTGTCCATCTCCGAGCATACGCTGCGCGTTTACATCGAAAGCGCCCGCGCCAAGCTTGGAGCGCAGAACACCACTCACGCCATCGCCACGGCCCTCAGCCGAGGATTAATAGTGGTTTAACAGGCGTACGCCCCACGAACGGGAAATTAACCGTGACTTTGTACCCCCTTCGTTCCTGCACAGGACGACAAGGGGAAAAAAGTCATGTTGCGCTATCTGTTTGCTGATGAGCTTCACAAGTTTCCGGACCTGGCCGACGGAATGTTCCGGGATCGCGCGGATCAATTCAAGACCCGGTTGGGCTGGGACGTTCACGTCAACGAAAAAGGAGAGGAGCGGGATCAGTACGACGACCTGAACCCTCTGTACGTCATCTGGGAGGAAGAGGATGGCAGCCACGGCGGGTCCATGCGTGTCCTTCCGACCACCGGACCCGTCATGGTGAATGAAGTGTTCGGACACCTGACCGGGGGCAAACCGATCTGTAGCCCTCTGATCTGGGAGGTGACACGCTTTTGCCTGTCCCGCACAGCCAGCCCACACACGGCGGGGGCGATCATGCTCAGCGGTGGTGAGATGATGGAAGGGTTCGGCCTGACCCATATCGCTGGCGTCTTTGATGCGCGCATGATCCGGATTTACCGGCTGATCGGGTCCTCGCCTGATGTTCTGGGCACCGAAGGGAAGGGGCGCGATCAGATTTCGGTAGGGCTGTGGCCCTATTCGGCCGAGGATTGCAACCGTGTGGCCGAACGTGCAGGCATCCCGCGCGAGCTGTCCCGCCTGTGGTTCAAGACCGCTTTCGGTACCGGGCGGCAGCACCGGTTCGCCCTGTCGGCCTGACCTGCGGAAAAGCCAAATCCCTCTCTGGTGATAGCTGGCGCGGCCCTGTAGGGTCGCGCCATGTCTATGCCCCCCGTGACCTTTTCCGAAGATCAGGCCGCCGCCTATGACAGCATCGCCGAGATGCTGCGAACAGCCGGTGTTGACCTGGATGACGACGCCCTACTGAAGCTTCCGGGGGTGGGGAAATCCGGTGTCATGGCGGTGATCGGCAAGGCTGGTTCCGGCAAAACCCTGTTGCTGGCCGAGTTGTACAAGGCCTTGGCCGAAACCGGGGTGCAGATTGTCTCGGGCGATTTCGAAAGCCGCAAGGCAAAGGAAAAGCGTAGCCTCGCGATACTTGCGCCCACGAACAAGGCGGCCAGCGTGTTGCGCCTACGCGGCGTGCCCGCGACGACGATTCACCGCATTCTCTATACTCCGGTCTACGACCCGGAATACGAACGCATCGCCGAATGGCTGGCGGGCAATGACGAACGCCCCGAGATTGAAGGTCTGACCGACGAGGCGCTGGACCGCGCCGCGGCGTTTTATGAAAACAACAAATCCATCCCCGGTGCGCTGGCCGCCGCAGGTCTGCGCGGGTCCGATTTCATCACCGGCTGGAAACGCCGGGATGAACCGCTGGATATCGGCTTTGTCGATGAAGCCTCGATGCTGGACGACCGGCAGTTCGAAGACTTGCAGGAAATTTTTCCGACCCTGCTGCTGTTTGGCGACCCGGCCCAGCTGGCCCCGGTCAATCAATCCGGCAGCATGGTGTTTGAAGCACTGCCCGAGCCGCGCAAGCAGATCCTACATAGGGTTCACCGGCAGGACGCGGATAACCCGATCCTTGATCTTGCCCACGCGCTGGCCGACCCGCAAATGGGGTTCGAGGATTTCGAACGCCTGATCGAACAAACCGCCCGGCAGGACGACCGCGTGATCTGGGGGCAGCGGGTTGAGGTCGATCTGATGGCCCGCAGCCCGGTTCTGGTCTGGCGCAATGCCACGCGCATTCGTTTGATCCAGGCCTTCCGGCATGTCCACGGCGCACCGGATACCGAGTTGCTGGAAGGCGAACCGCTGATCTGCGACGGGATCGAACTGCCGCTGAAGCACCGCAAGAAACGTCTGGACCTTGAGGCGCGCGGTCTGATCAAGGGGGCTCAGGTCATCTATCTGGGGCCGGGGCGCAAGCCGGGATTTTCGCGTCTGCACGTGATGGGGGCCGAAGATCCGCAGGTCAGCGCCGCCTCTATCGTCAAGATCGAGAAACCGGATGAGGAAGAGCCCTTCATCCCTTTTGCCGCGCGTATGGGCGCGACCTTTCTGCATGGCGCGGCAGTGACCATTCACAAGGCGCAGGGCTCGCAATGGGACACGGTGCAGGTCTTTGCGCCAGACATCTACGCCGCCGCCCGCATGGGCCGGACCGAGGCCGGACAGCCGCTGTGGAAGCGCTTGGCTTATGTGGCCATCACCCGCGCACAAGAGCGCCTGATCTGGGTGGTACGCAACCGTCTGGCCAAACCCACCCATCCGCTGCGCGTGGATGATCTGCGGGCCGCTCCAGTGGCGTCGCTGACATTGGAGGCCGAAGAGACATGAAAACCATCATCGTAACCGGCGCAAGCTCGGGTATCGGGCGGGCCACGGCGGAACTGTTTCTGGCCGAGGGCTGGACGGTTGGTTTGTTGGCCCGCAGTGCGGATAAACTGCACGACATGGCCATGAACCATGACACTGCCATCCCTCTGGTCGCGGATGTGACCGATCCGGATGCGGTTCAGGCCGCGTTCCAAACCTTTCAGGACAAGGCCGGCCATCTGGACGTTCTGTTCAACAATGCCGGTATCTTTGCGCCCGGTGGCACCATTGACGAGATTGCGCTGGAGGACTGGTACCAAAGCGTCAACGTCAACCTGAACGGCATGTTCCTGAGCGCGCGCGAGGCGTTTCGGATCATGCGCCACCAATCCCCGCAAGGCGGGCGCATCATCAACAACGGCTCGATTGCCGCCTATGTGCCGCGTGCGAACTCGGTGCACTACTCAACAACGAAACATGCCATCACTGGCCTGACCCGCAGCCTGTCTCTGGACGGGCGGCCATTCGGGATCGCCTGCGGTCAGATCGATATCGGCAATGCGCGCACGCAAATGGTGCAAGGTCTGGTGGACGCAGCCGTTGAGGCCGGACAGCAGCCCGACCCGACCATGGCCGTCGAAGACGCGGCGCGCTCGGTGTTGCATATGGCCAGCCTTCCGCCCGAGGCCAATGTGCAGTTCATGACCGTGATGGCCACGACGATGCCTTATATAGGCCGCGGGTAGGGGTCAGTTCTCGCGCAGCAACCGGAACGCCGTCGAGGCCCCCCAACCGGCCGCAATGGCGATGACCAGTGACATCAGCCCGTACCAGACCGGTTGCTGGCGCGACAGGTTGTAGAGGAACCGCTCCAACCCCACCTTGCGCACGTCGATGGTGGTCTCGAACTGCGAGATGACCTGTTTGCCACGGGTCAGGAAAATACGCGCCCTGTAGTCGCCCTCAGTCAGGTCGGCGGGCATTGCGATTGAGGTCCGGAACAGGGTTTGTTCATCAACCGCCACGGTGTTTTCACGGATCGAATACAGCCCTTCATCCTCGCGGATGCGCACTACGGCGTCCGCGAAAGACTGTGCGCCACGGATATGCATCGCCGCCCCGACCGAGCGGATGGCCCGTTCGATCGAGATGCGATAACGCAGGTCCTCGGTATCCGAGAGGATGTCGCCCAACGGCCCACTGGTGGCAACGGCGTAAAAACTGGGGGCAAGGTCGACCAGAACGCTGTCGGTATTGACCCAGATCCCCAGTTTGCGTGCCTTGCGCCGGACCATCACCGGGCTGGAGGGTCCGGCCACGGCCACGATCACCTCAAGCGGCGGTCCGGGCGGAATGGGGGTTTCCCGTTTGACGGCCCCGAAGATCAGGATTTCCGAGCCATCGAACGTTGCGGTAATGGCCACCCGATCCTGGCTGAGGCCCAGCACAACCTGCTCGTCCACCGCAAGGGCAGGGGTGCAGCACAGGATCAGCAGGGCAATCAGGCGTTTCAGCATGATCAGTGGCCCCCTTCGCTGCCAAGCGAGTAGAGCTCGGACGGTTCGATTAGCAGGTCCAGCGCCAGTTTGCCGCAGACCACCAGAACCAAGGCCGCCAACAGCACCCGCAGTTGCTCGGCCGGCATCCGCGCGCCGATCACCGTGCCGATCTGCGCGCCCACGACGCCACCAACCAGCAGCAGAACCGCCAGGACGATATCGACCGTATAGTTCGTGGTGGCGTGCAGCATGGTTGTGAAGGCCGTCACGAAGATGATCTGAAACAGCGAGGTGCCAACCACGACCTTGGTGGGCATGCCCAGCAGGTAGATCATCGCCGGGACCATGATAAAGCCGCCGCCGACCCCCATGATCGCCGACAGAACGCCAACACACAGCCCGACCATCATCGGCGGAATGACCGAGATATAGAGGCCCGAGGTGCGGAAGCGCATCTTGAGCGGCATGGCATGGACCCAGCCGCGCTGGCGCCGTTTTGCAGGGGCTCCGCCGCCCTTTTTGGCCTTGCGCAGCGCCCGCAGGCTTTCGATGAACATCAGGCTGCCGACCACGCCAAGGAAGACGACGTAACACAGGGTGACCAGCAGATCGACTTGACCCAGGCTCTTGAGATAGTTGAACACCACCACGCCAAGAGCCGCGCCTATTAACCCCCCGGTTAACAGGACCGTGCCCATTCTCAGGTCCACCGTCCTTCGTCGGAAATGCGCCAGCACGCCGGAAAAGGACGAGGCGACGATCTGGTTGGCTTCGGTCGCGACAGCAACGGCGGGGGGGATGCCGATGAAGAACAGCAGCGGCGTCATCAGGAACCCGCCGCCCACGCCAAACATGCCGGACAGGATACCGACCATCCCGCCCAGCCCCAACAGCAGAAAGGCATTGACGGAGACTTCGGCGATAGGAAGGTAAATCTGCATGTGGAATTACCGGATGAGAGCGGCCGCGCCACCTTGGGCGGCCCGGACTGTCTCAAACCATTTGGATGAGGCATTAATGCGGCGCGTTGGGGGCAAATCCCACGGCCACATGGTGAATATCGAACGCACGGGCTGGCCCCGGTTAATTCGATTTGGCTGAAGAATAGGAAGGCACCCGAAAAGCGGGCGTTTTTGTGTTTCCGGTACCCTGATGTGGGAAGGTCCGATCTCGGCTATCACAGGAAACACACTCATACCCCTTTAGAGCGGTTGCCGCATGTAAAATCAACTCTACATGCGGCACTGCGGCGAACTGGACTGACAGGAGTTCGGAACTGGACCTGTCAGCGTTCTTTCACATAGGGCTCGCCCCCGGCGCGCGGTGGCACCGCTTTGCCGACGAACCCGGCCAGAATGACCACGGTCAGGATATAGGGCAGGGCGTCCATCACCTGCACCGGGATGACCACACCGCCCAGATCGATGTTCTGGAACCGCAGTGCAATCGCCTGCAGCAGACCGAACAGAAGACAAGCCCACATTGCGTGCCAAGGCCGCCATTTCGCAAAGATCAGCGCGGCCAGGGCGATGAACCCGCGACCGGCCGTCATTTCCTTGACGAATCCGGCCTGCAGGGCGGTCGCCAGATAGGCCCCCGCGATCCCACACAATACGCCGCAAATGGCAACGGCGGCAAAGCGCAGGCCAACGACGGACACGCCAGCAGTATCCACGGCTGCCGGGTTTTCACCAACAGCGCGCAGGCGCAGGCCGAACCGGGTGCGGTACAAGATCCACCATGTCAGTGGAACCATCAGGAAGGCCACATAGACCAGTATGGAATGGCCGGATATGAGTTCGGAGTACACCATGTGAACTGAATTGGCGTCAGACATCAGTTCAGAAACCGGCTGCCCCGTTAGTTCAGCATCTTCGGGGCCGATTGCATAAGGGAACTCTGCGGATTCGAATCGAGCTCCGCCGAAGAGAGAAGGCGTACGCCCGCCCTGCTTGAACCAACTTTGTGCGATCAACACGGTAAGGCCAGATGCAAGGAAGTTGATCGCTACGCCCGAAATCAACTGATTGCCTCTGAAGGTGATCGAGGCCAGCCCGTGCAATCCTGACAGAACCAGTGAGGATGCGATACCCGCCAGAAGGCCCAGCCAGACCGACCCGGTCACGGCGGCCACAGCTGCCGAGAAAAACGCCGACATCAGCATCTTGCCTTCAAGACCAATGTCGAAAATGCCCGCGCGTTCGGAATAGAGCCCCGCCAGACAGGCCAGCAGCAGCGGCGTAGCCAGACGGATCGTCGAATCGAGGACCTGGATGAGGGTAAGGAAAAACTCCATCACTCTGCCCCCTTCCGCAGGCTCAGGAACAGCTTTTCAAGCGGCATCCTGACCATGTTGTCCAAGGCTCCGGTGAACAGGATCACCAGTGCCTGAATGACCACGATCAGCTCACGCGGGATCGAGGTCCACAGCGCCAGCTCGGCCCCACCCTGATAGAGGAACCCGAACAGCAGCGCGGCCAGGAACACGCCAAACGGATGTGACCGCCCCATCAGCGCCACGGCGATGCCGATAAAACCCGCGCCTTCGGTGGAGTTGAGGACGAGCCGTTCCGCCTCGCCCATCACGTTGTTGATCGCCATCAGACCGGCCAGCGCACCCGAGATCAGCATCGCGACAATGGTGATACGAACCGGCGAAATCCCGGCATAGATGGCCCCGGTTTCCGAATGGCCATAGGCACGGATTTCATAGCCCAGCCGCGTGCGCCAGATCAGCGCCCAGACAACGAAACAGGCCAGAACCGCCACGAAGAACGAGATATTCGCAGGCGCGCCCCGGAACACCACGTTTTCGGCGGTCGAGAACATCGACTGGAAGGTCGGCAGATGCACCGCCTCAGGGAAACGCGCTGTTGCCGGGTCTTGCGAGCCCTGCGGGCGCATGACGTTGACCAGCATATAGTTCAGGAAGGCGGCTGCGATGAAGTTAAACATGATCGTGGTGATCACGATATGGCTGCCGCGCTTGGCCTGCAGATAGGCCGGGATCGCGGCCCATGCGGCACCGAACAGGGCCGCGGCAAGCCCGGCGCCCAGCAGGGCGATGCTCCAATGCGGCCATGGAATGTAGAGGCAGGCCATGGCAACGCCCAGCCCGCCCAGCATCGCCTGGCCCTCACCGCCTATGTTGAACAGCCGGGCGTGGAAGGCTACCGCCACCGCCAGCCCGGTGAACATGAAGTTGGTCGCGTAATAGAGCGTGTAGCCCCAGCCATAGGTCGAACCCAGCGCGCCGGTGACCATCAGATTCACCGCCTCGACCGGGTTTTCACCAATGGCGAGGATCACCAGCGCTGAAAGGATTGTGGCCAGTATCAGACTGATCAGCGGGATCAGGACGACATCGGCCCATTTGGGCATTTTATCCATGTTACGCGGCCTCTCCCGCAACGCCGGCCATCAACAGGCCCAGTTCTTTTTCATCTGTCTCATGAGGCAGGCGTTCGCCCATGATATGTCCGTCAAACATCACCGCTATCCGGTCGGACAGCGAGAAAATCTCTTCAAGCTCCACCGAGACCAGCAGGATCGCCTTCCCCTGATCGCGCAGGGCGACGATCTGTTTGTGAATGAACTCGATCGCGCCGATATCGACGCCACGGGTGGGCTGACCGACCAGCAACAGGTCAGGATTCCGCTCAATCTCGCGCGCGACGACAATTTTCTGCTGGTTGCCGCCCGAGAAGCTCTTGGCGGTCAGCCAGCCGTTCGGCGGGCGCACATCGAATTTCTCGATCTTGGCTTCGGTATCGGCGCGCAGGGCGGCGTTGTCCATGAAGATGCCGCGTTTGTAAGCCGGGTCGCGGTGATAACCGAAAGCCACGTTTTCCCACGCGTGGAAGTCCATGATCAGCCCTTCGCGCTGGCGGTCTTCCGGGACGTGGGCAATGCCCTGTCCGCGGCGGGCCTGTCCGTCAGAGCCATGCCCGCTAAGCGCCAGAGGCGCACCGTTCAGCTTGATCGAGCCCTGACCCGGACGCATCCCGCCCAAAACTTCCAGCAGTTCCGACTGGCCATTACCGGCGACGCCTGCAATGCCGACGATTTCCCCGGCCCGCACGGTCAGATCAATACCCTTGACCCGTTCAACGCCCGCCTGATCGAAAACGCGCAGGTTTTCGACCTCAAGAACAGGTTTGCCCGGTTTCGCGGGCACCTTATCGACCTGCAGCAGAACCTTGCGGCCCACCATCAGTTCGGCCAGCTCCTCGGGGCTGGTTTCGGCGGTCTTGACCGTGGCCGTCATCTGACCGCGCCGCATGACCGAAACAGTGTCGGTGTTTTCCATGATCTCGCGCAGCTTATGCGTGATCACGATGATCGTCTTCCCTTCGGCCCGCAGCCGGTCGAGGATGCGGAACAGCTGGTCCGCTTCGGCCGGGGTCAGCACGCCGGTGGGCTCATCAAGAATCAGGATCTCGGCCTTGCGGTACAGCGCCTTCAGGATCTCGACCCGCTGCTGCATCCCGACGCCGATCTCGTCGATGCGTTTGTCGGGGTCGACGAACAGCTCGTATTCTTCCTCAAGCTCTTTCAGTTCCTTGCGGGCCTTGGACAAAGACGGGGCCAGCAGCCCGCCATCCTCGGCGCCCAGAACGATATTTTCCAGAACGGTGAAATTCTCGACCAGTTTGAAATGCTGGAACACCATCCCGATGCCTGCCGCAATCGCGGCCTGACTGTCAGGAATGTCGGTCTTGGTGCCGTTGATCCAGATCTCGCCTTTGTCGGCTTTGTAGAAACCGTAGAGAATGCTCATCAGCGTGGATTTGCCCGCGCCGTTTTCACCGATGATCCCGTGGATCGTGCCGGGGGCGACGCTGATGGAAATGTCTTTGTTGGCCTGAACCGGCCCAAAGGCTTTGGAAATCCCTTTGAGCTCAATGGCGGGGACGGTCATGTCGTGTCCTCAGATTGCCGAAGGGCCGCGCGGACCGCGCAGCAGAGTGGATGCGAGGCGGAGGTCAAACCCCCGCCCCGCGCAATATTAGAACTGCAGTGCCGGGCAGCTGTCGTTCTCGTAATAGCTGACAACGCTGACATTGCCGTCGATAATGTCCTGGCGGGCTTTTTCAACGGCCGCTTTCATCTCATCCGAGACCAGTTCAGCGTTGTTTTCGTCCATCGCAACGCCAACACCGTCTTCGGCCAGACCCATGGCGAATACACCGGTTTCCAGGCCGTCGCCCGCGTTCATCGCGTCGTAGACGGCGACGTCAACGCGCTTCAGCATCGAGGTCAGAACCTTGCCCGGGTGCAGGTGGTTCTGGTTGCTGTCCACGCCGATCGACAGGATGCCTTCGTCGGCTGCGGTTTGCAGAACACCGACGCCGGTGCCGCCAGCGGCAGCATAGACCACGTCCGCGCCTTGGCTGATCTGTGCTTTGGTAAGTTCAGAACCCTTCACCGGGTCATTCCAGGCCGCCGGAGTGGTGCCGGTCATGTTTGCAACCACGTTGATATCCGGGTTCACGGCCTTCGCACCTTGCGCGTAGCCGCAGCCGAAATGACGGATCAGCGGGACATCCATACCGCCAATGAAACCGATAGTGCCGGATTCCGAGGCCATGGCGGCCATCATGCCGACCAGGTACGAGCCTTCATGCTCGGCAAAGCCAACCTGGCGCAGGTTCGGCGCGTCCAGCCAGTTCACATCGACCACGACAAATTTCGTGTCGGGGTAATCACCGACAACCGTGCTGAGCGGATCGGCCATTGCGAAACCCATGGTGATGATCGGGCTCAGGCCAGCTTCGGCGAAACGGCGCAGGGCCTGCTCGCGCTGGGCTTCGGACTGCAGTTCGATCTCACGGTAGGTGCCGCCGGTTTCCTCGGCCCAACGCGACGCGCCGTTATGTGCGGCCTCGTTGAACGACTTGTCGAACTTGCCGCCCAGGTCAAAGATCAGGGCCGGTTCGGCAAGGGCCGCACCAGCAGTCAGCGCGACGGCGGCGGCAGCGCCCATCAAGGATTTCATCAGGGTCATTTCATACTCCCGTTTGTTATTGTCGGTCGGGGCCAAGATAGCCCCGGTTACCCACTGTGAGCGAGCATAACTGTTGTGATGGCGGGAATTAAGGGCGTTTGCAACAGGCCGGGTCAACTGATTTTTGACCGGTTGGTCGAAAAAATCAGTTGCGGCCCCTCAGGTCAGATCGCATTCCATGACAATGGCGTCGATTTTTCCAGCGTTTTCGCGCAGATAGTAGCCTTTGCGCAGGCCGCAGGGCCTGTATCCGCACCGTTCATAGAGCGCGATGGCGGGGTGGTTGTCTGCCGCAACGTCCAGAAAGGCCCGGGTCGCGCCCAGATTTCGGGCTGTCGCGTGCCATTCGTGCATGGATTTCAGTGCCAGACCCTGCCGTTGGTGGCTGGGATGGGTTGCGATCGTCAGCAGCTCGGCCTCATCCGCGATGACTTGGAACAGGGCAAAAGACTCAGTGTTCCCAATCGCATGGGTGAATCGGTTGTCCAGAAGATCGGTAAACTCCTGATCCGTCCAGGGGCGCGACTGCGTGAAAGCCGCCGCGTGGATATGGGCCAGATCCTGCGGGGTCATCCGTCCAGCAAGGCAGGGGGCGTGTCTTTCGACGGCGCCGCGTCGGCGGGCCGCACATAAAGCGGGGCCGGGGGCGTGGTGACGCTCTGCCAGTTTTGCGCCGCCAGCCGGGCGATGGCCCGCACCTGTGCGTCCGCATCATCGTTCAGGTTCAGGGTCCCGAGTGATTCTGCCTGTTCCTGCGCCATCAATGCCGGGTTCTGCCCCGGCAACGTGACATAGACCTGTTCGCGCGGGGCGCGGATAGCGGGCAGCCCATCGCCGATTTCGGCCAACGCGTCGAAGCCCGAAACGCCCACGGCCGGTATTCCAAGCCCCAGCGCCAGACCCCGCGCGGCCGAGGCCGAAATACGGATGCCGGTGAAGTTCCCCGGCCCGATTCCAACGCCGATGGCCGTCAGGTCACTCCAGATGCAGTCTGCTTCGGCCAGAACTTCTTCCAGCAGCGGCATCAGCCGTTCGGCCTGACCGCGTGACATGGGTTCGGTGCGGGAGACAAGGATGCTGTCACCCCGCAACAAAGCGGCCGCGCAATGCGCGGCCGATGTATCAAACGCCAGAATCAGCGGGTCAGACGGCAACGGGGCGTACCTCGGTCACCTCTGGGATGTAATGGCGCAGCAGGTTCTCGATCCCCATTTTCAGCGTCAGGGTCGAGGACGGGCAACCCGCGCAAGCACCCTGCATGTGCAGGTAGACGACGCCGCGGTCAAACCCGTGGAAGGTGATGTCACCCCCATCCTGGGCCACCGCCGGGCGTACGCGGCTGTCCAGCAGGTCCTTGATCTGGTTGACGATTTCTGCGTCCTCACCGGTGTGTTCGGCATGGCCCGAAGCGGCCTGGGCGTCCGAGCCAAGTACCGGCTGACCGGACTGGAAATGCTCCATCACCGCGCCCAGAATGGCGGGCTTGATGTGGTCCCACTGAACGTCGTCAGATTTGGTTACGGTCACAAAGTCATTGCCCAGGAAAACGCCGGTCACACCGCTGACCGTAAAGATGCGCTTGGCGAGGGGCGATCTCTCGCCGGCTTCCGCCGTGGGGAAGTCTGCGGTTCCAGCCTCCAGAACGATCTGGCCGGGCAGGAATTTCAGCGTTGCGGGGTTCGGCGTGGATTCGGTCTGGATGAACATGTCACGGCTCCGTTTCAGTTGTGACTGATATGCGGGTCCGCGCCGGGGAAGTCAAGATTTGGAACCGTTCTAAATTTCGACCGCCAGTTGCATGGCTTCATCCAGCCGGTCGTCGCCCCAAAACAGCTCATCCCCCACCAGAAAGCTCGGAGCCCCGAAAATCCCCTTGGTCTGGGCCGTTTTCGTCTGTTCGATCAGGGCGGCCTTGATGTCGGGGTCCTGACAGCGGGCCAGTGTGTCGGCAGGCAGGTTGGCCTGCGACAGGCAATCAACCAGCACATCGTCGTCCGAGATGTTCAGGCCATCGACAAACTCCGCGGCGTAAACAGCGCGGACAAACGCAGCTCTTTGCGGTTGGGCGTCGATCGACAGAACAAGCCGCGCGGCTTTCAGGCCATTTTGCGGAAACGGATCAGGCCGGGTGAACCGCACGCCGCGCCGGGCCGACAACCGCTCCATATCGCGCCACATATAGCGTCCTTTGGCAGGGTAGATGTTGAACGGCGAATTGTCCCAGCCTTGCGCGGCGAAAATTGGACCCAGCAAAAAGGGATGCCATTCGACCGAGACCCCGTGCTGCGCCGCCAAATCCTCGATCCGCACCGCGCTGAGATAGGAATAGGTCGAGGCGAATTCGAACCAGAACTGGATGCTGCGCGGCATGGGCTGGCCTCAGGTGATCTCTTCCAGCTTTTCCTTGCTCAGGTCGCCGGGGACGATGGTGATTGGGATCGGCAGGCTGCCCGAATTCTTGGTCAACTGCGTCACCAGCGGGCCGGGGCCTTTCTTTTCGACTCCCGCGCCCAGCACCAGAACTCCGATCTCGGGGTCAGACTGGACGTGTTCGATGATTTGCGGAACCGGGTCGCCTTCGCGGATGGCCAGTTCCGGGTCAACGCCCTGCTTGTCGCGCATCCACTTGGCGAACACCTCGTAATGGGCGTGGATACGTTCACGCGATTCTTCGCGCATGGTTTCGGCCACCCCGATCCAGTGGTTGAACTCATCCGGCGGGATGACCGACAGGATCGTTACGCCACCGCCCGTATGGGCTGCACGCATGGCGGCAAAGCGCATCGCGTTCAGGCATTCGCGGCTGTCATCCAGAACGACCAGAAATTTGCGCATGAAGTGTCCTCGGTTATTTCAGGCGATCATGCCCGACCAGATGCACGCTGGCAACCAGAGCCTAGCCTGTGCTTGCCGCCCAGTCCCAATACATCTCGCGCGCACGGCGGGCGATGGGTCCGACCTGATATTGGGTGTCTTCGATTGCGGTGACCGGGGTGATCTTGCTCATGTTGCCGGTCATGAAGACCTCATCCGCCTTGTGGAAATCGTCAAAGCTGAGGATGGCTTCGTGCACGGTAACGCCATCGGCGCGCAGGTTCTTGATATGGCGGGCGCGGGTGATCCCGGCCAGAAAGGTGCCGTTAGGGACAGGGGTGAAGACCTCTCCGTCACGGACCATGAAGATGTTGGCGGTTGCGGTTTCGGCCACATGACCCAGAGCGTCCGCGACCAGCGCGTTCGAAAACCCGTTGGAGCGCGCCTCTTGCAGCATTCGTGCGTTGTTGGGGTACAGGCACCCGGCCTTGGCATTCACGACCGAGGATTCCAGAACCGGGCGGCGGAACCGCGTATATCCCAGCGTGACCGAGGCGGTTTCAGGGGCCATCGGAATCTCTTCCAGACAGATGGCAAAGCCAGTGCTGTTTTCCTGCGGGACGATGGCCGTGGCGTCGCCGTCGATGCCCCAATACATCGGGCGGATGTAAACGGCAGACTCGGGGCCGAAGGCTTTCAGTCCTTCGTGGACGATCTCGACCATCTGTTCGGTGGTCACCGAGGGCGTCAGCATCAGCGCCTCGGCGGATCGGTTCGTGCGGGCGCAATGCGCCTCAAGGTCGGGCGCCATGCCGTCGAAAAAGCGTGCGCCATCAAAGACTGACGATCCCAGCCATGACCCATGGTCGGCCGCGCGCATGATTGGGGCGTTCCCATCATGCCACTGACCTTCGAAATAGGTGCGGATGTTCTTGCCGACTGCCATGACGCCCTCCCCAGCTTTTGCGCAAACCTAGGAAGGCGTTGAGGCAAGGTCCAGAGCAATCAGCCCTGTTTTGCACCAACCATGCCCACGATTTCGTAGGTCTGCTGCAGGATCGGGGCCGCAATCGCCCGCGCTTTTTCCGCGCCCTTGGCCAGAATCTGGTCGATTTCGGCCTCTTCCCCCATCAGGCGGGCCATTTCGGACGAGATCGGCGCCAGTTTCGCAACCGCCAGCTCCGCCAGCATCGGTTTGAACTCACCGAACTGTTTGCCACCCATTTCGGCCAGAACCTGCTCGGCCGTCTGGTCGCTGAGCGCGGCGTAGATGTTGACCAGATTGCGCGCCTCGGGACGCTCCGACAGGCCATCGATTTCCGAGGGCAGGGCGTCCGGGTCGGTCTTGGCCTTGCGGATTTTCTTCGCAATTGTGTCCGCATCGTCGGTCATGTTGATCCGCGTCATGTCTGACGGGTCCGAAGACGACATCTTGCGCGAGCCGTCCCGCAGGTTCATCACCCGCGGTGCGGGGCCGCCGATCACCGGCTCAGTCACCGGAAAGAAATCGACGCCATAGTCATGGTTGAACTTGATCGCGATGTCGCGGGTCAGTTCCAGATGCTGTTTCTGGTCTTCCCCCACCGGCACATGCGTGGCGTGATAGGTCAGAATGTCCGCCGCCATCAGCGCCGGATAGGCAAACAGACCCAGCGAGGCGTTCTGCGCGTTCTTGCCCGCCTTGTCCTTGAATTGCGTCATCCGCTGCATCCAGCCCATCCGGGCGATACAATTGAAGATCCACGCCAGTTGCGTGTGCTCGGGCACCTGGCTTTGGTTGAACAGGATCGATTGCTCGGGGTCCAGACCGGCGGCGATAAAGCCTGCGCAGACCTCGCGGGTTTTTTCACGCAGGCGGGCCGGGTCCTGCCAGACGGTGATCGCGTGCAGATCAACCATGCAATAGATGGTCTCGAACTCAGGTCCCTGCATGTCGACGAACCGCTTGAGCGCACCCAGATAGTTGCCAAGGTGCAGGTTTCCCGAAGGCTGGATGCCGGAAAACACGCGCGGCGTGAACTTGGTTTCGGTCATCGAAGGGAACTCCCGTCTGGAAAAATCAGCCCCCGTCGCTTACCCATGAGGCCAAGGGACGTCAACAGCCGCGAAAGGCCAGCCCAATGAGCAGTGAGAATTATACACCCGCAGTGAACCCCCTGCCGCCGGTTGTGGTGGCGCTGGTGGTGTTCATCATGGGGGTGGAACTGGCCTTCACCCTGGGTACGCGTGGTCTGGTCGGCGGGCCGTCGGCGGTGGGCTGGCGGCTGGACGCGCTGCAAAGCTATTCCTTCTCGCCTGATATCTTCGACTGGATGGTGGAAAACGGGCGCTGGCCGTTTGAACATGTGATCCGGTTTGTGACCTACCCGTTCGTGTCCGGCAGCTTTACGCAGGCCATCTTTGTCTGTGTTTTCCTGCTGGCCATGGGCAAGATGGTGGCCGAGGTCTTTGGCGGGTTTCAGATGCTGGTGGTCTTTGTGCTGTCCGGCGTGGGCGGTGCGCTGGCCTATGCGCTGCTGCTGGACCCGAGCTATCCGCTGGTCGGAGGGTTCCCACCGGTCTACGGCCTGATCGGTGCGTTTACATGGCTGCTGTGGCGCAAACTGTCGCTGGTTGGTGAAAATCAACACCGTGCCTTTGGCCTGATCGCGGCTCTGATGGGCATCCAGCTGGTCTTTGGCCTGCTGTTCGGCGGCACCTCGGATTGGGTGGCCGATCTGGGCGGGTTTGCCACCGGGTTTGGTCTGTCCTTCTTTCTGGCGCCGGGCGGCTGGGCGCGGATCGTGCGACGTATCCGCCGCGACTGATCACGACCGGCGCAGGGCCTTTCTGAACTCGGACACTTCGAACGCGCCGAACAGGTGGCCGAGGAAGAAATAGCTGGCCGCCGCAACCTTGATCAGGAGGATCAGCGCCAGATAGCGCCAGCCGGGCAGGTCGAAGGTCCAGCCGAACAGGTGAATGGCGGCATACAGCACAACGCCCATCCCCAATGACGCCGCCACGATGCGCCACGCCCGGCGTTTGAACCGGTCATCAAACCGCGCCTCTTCGCCCATCCGGCGCGCACCTATGGCCAACAGGGCGACCATCGCCCAACCGGCGGCCGAGGCCGCAATGGCAGGCGCGATCCACCCCACCAGCGGATAAAGGCCAAAGGCCAGCCCCGCATTCACGATCATAGCGACCACGGCATAGTGGAACGGGCGTCGCGTATCCTCGCGCGCGAAGAACAGCGGCTGCAGCAGTTTTTGCAGCATGAAGGCGGGTAGGCCTATGCCATAGACAGCCACCGCCAGCGCCGTGGCGGTGGTGTCTTCTGCGCTGAACTGGCCACGCTCGAACAGGACCGAGACGATCGGGTTGGGCAGAACCACAAAGGCCACGGTCGAAGGGATGGTTAGCAACAGCGTGAACTCTCCGGCGCGGGAAAAGGCGTTGCGGGCACCGTCCTTGTCCCCGGCGCGCAGCCGCCGCGACAGGTCGGGCAGCAGCACGATGCCAACTGCGATGCCCACCACGCCCAGGGGCAGTTGATATAGCCGATCTGCCGCGAACAGCCAGCTCACCGCCTTTTCGGTCTTCGAAGCAACCAGTTGCCCCACCACCAGATTGACTTGCGTGACCCCCATGGCGAGTGCCGCCGGAACAGCGATGCGGACCATGCGGCGCATTTCGGGGCTGAGTTTCGGCAGGCCGGGGCGGATGCGAATACCCGCCCGTTCGGTGGCGATCCAGACCAGCGCCAGTTGCGCGATGCCCGCCAACGGGATGACGGTGATCAGCCATCGGATCACTTCGCCGCCCATCGCCGCCCCGGTGATCAGGGCCGTACACGCAAAAATGTTCAGCAACACGGGCGCAGCGGCGGCAGCTGCAAAGCGCCCGGTGGCGTTCAGAACGCCCGAAAACAACGCCGCCAGCGACATGAACAGGATGTAAGGAAAGACGACGTAGCCATAATCCACCGCCAGATCGAACCGTTCATCCCCGTGGAACCCCTCGGCAGTGATCCAGACCAAAGCGGGCATGAACACCATTGCCAGCCCGACCAGCGCCAGAACGGCCACGGCCAGCAGGTTGAACGCGTCCTGCGCAAAGGCTTCGGCGTTCTCGTCCCCCTCCAGCCGTTTCGAAAACATCGGCACAAAGGCCGCGTTGAATGCGCCTTCGGCAAAGAAGCGGCGGAACATGTTGGGCAGGCGGAAGGCGGCGACAAAGGCATCCATCACCGGCCCCGGTCCGATATAGGCGGTCAGCAGGATTTCCCGCAGGAAGCCCAGTATGCGGCTGGCCAAGGTCCAGAACCCGACCGTGAACAGGCCTGAAAACAGCCGGATCTGCTTCATGAGGCCGCGCGCTCGGCGCCTTCGGTGATGGCTTTGCGCAGCTTGCCTTCAAGCGTGCGCTGCTTGCTTTCCGAATGGTATTTCAGCCCGAACATGTCCTTGACGTAGAACGTGTCCACCACCTGCTCGCCATAGGTCGCGATCACCGCGTTGGCGATATAGACATTGGCCGCGGCCAGCGTGCGCGTCAGATCATACAGCAGGCCGGGACGGTCGCGGGTGTCGACCTCGACGATCGTGTAAATCTCGGACCCGTCATTGTCGAAGGTGATATGGGTGGGCACGTTGAAGGCACGCTCGCGCTTCTTGATCTTGTCACGCGATTTCAGCGCGTCGCGGGCGACGACCTCGCCTTTCAGCGTCTTGTGGATCATCTGGGTCAGGCGTGGCAGGCGGCTGGCTTCGAACGGATGACCCTCGGCATCCTGAATCCAGAACGCGTCGGTCACATAGCCGTCCTTGGTGGTGTAACTGCGCGCATCCACCACGTTGGCCCCGACCAGCGCCAGAGCCCCTGCGATCCGCGCAAAAATCCCCGGATGGTCGCCCATCGCGAAACAGGCGCGGGTGGCGTCGCGGTCTTCGTCGGGATGCAGCCGGATTTCCATCTCACCCGGGTCGCCGCTGTGTTCCAGCGCCCGCAGCATCTCGGCAAATTCCACATGGGTCGACAGGTTCAGACCCTGCCAATAGGGCGGATAATGCCGCCCGGTCTCGGATTTGAGGTCGGCTTTGGACCAATCGGCAAGTTCTGCCCGCAGCGCTTTTTTCGCCTCGGTTCCGCGATTGGCGCGGTTGAGGTCCTCCATCCCGGTTTCAAGCGCGCGTTTGGTTTCCGCGTGCAGGGCCCGCAGCAGAGTGGCCTTCCAGTTGTTCCATGTATTTGGGCCGACGCCGCGAATATCGCAGACCGTCATTACCGTCAGCAGGTCCAGCCGCTTGACCGTCTTCACCGCCTTGGCGAAATCGCGCACCGTGCGCGGGTCCGAGATGTCGCGTTTCTGCGCCATGTCCGACATCAGCAGGTGATAGCGCACCAGCCATTCCACGGTTTCGGAGTCCTTTTTGCTCAATCCCAGCCGCGGGGCGATTTTGCGCGCCATCTGCGCACCCAGGATCGAGTGATCTTCAGGCCGCCCCTTGGCGATGTCATGGATCAGCAGGGCCACATACAGAACCTTGCGATTGACGCCCTCTTTCAGGATCGACGAGGCCAGAGGCAGCGATTCCACCAGCTCTCCGCGTTCGATCTGATTCAGGTTGACGATACACTGGATGGTGTGCTCATCGACCGTATAGCTGTGATACATGTTGAACTGCATCATCGCCACGATGTGTTCGAACTCGGGCAGGAAGGCCGACAGGACACCCAGTTCGTTCATCCGGCGCAGGGCGCGTTCAGGGTTGCCGTGTTTCAGCATCAGATCAAGGAAGATGCGCTGCGCCTCCTTGTTTTCGCGCATATCTTCGTCGATCAGATTCAGATTGGCGCTGACCAAACGCATCGCGTCCGGGTGGATCAGCATGCCCGTCCGCAGCCCCTCGTCAAACAGGCGCAGCAGGTTCAGCTTGTCGGCCAGAAACGTTTCGGGGTCAGCCACATCCAGACGGCCATGCACGACGGCATAGCCCGATTTGACACGGGGGCGGCGGCGAAAAATCCGCTCGAGCAGCGCCGCGCCCTTCATATGGGTCGCTTCCAGCTTGGTCAGGAAGATCCGCGTCAGCTCACCCACCCGTGTCGCCTCGCGGAAATAGCGCTGCATGAAGACTTCGACGCCTCGGCGGCCGGCCCGATCCTCGTAGCCCATGCGGGCTGCGACCTCGACCTGCATGTCAAAGGTCAGCTGTTCCGTGGCGCGCCCGGTGACCAGATGCAGGTGCGACCGCACCGCCCAGAGGAAATCTTCGGCCTTCACGAAGGTCTCGAACTCATCCGGTGTGAACAGCCCCAGCGGCACCAGTTCGGCCACATCCTGAACGCCATAGATGTATTTCGCGATCCAATAGAGAGATTGCAGGTCGCGCAGCCCGCCCTTGCCCTCTTTGACATTGGGCTCGACCATATAGCGCTGGCCCTGCTTCAGGTGGCGCTCGTCGCGTTCCTGTAGCTTGGCTTCGATGAATTGCCGTTCGGTGCCCTTGAACAGGTCGGATTTCAGACGGGTGTCCAGCTCTGTTCCAAGGTCCTTTTCCCCGGCCAGATATCGCTGTTCCAGCATGGCGGTGCGGATGGTGAAATCCTCGGTGCCCAGCCGCAGACAATCCTTGATGGTGCGCGAGGAATGACCGACCTTCAGCCGCAAGTCCCACAGGATATACAGCATGGATTCGATCACGCTCTCGGCCCAGGCGGTGATCTTGTACGGCGTCAGGAAAAGCAGATCGACGTCAGAAGCCGGGGCCATCTCACCCCGCCCATAGCCACCCACGGCCATCACCGCGATCTTTTCCCCCTGCGTCGGCGTGGCCAGAGGGTGCAGTACTTCGCTGGAGACGTGCATCGCCGTGCAGACCAGCCCGTCGGTCAGGTAGGTATAGGAATGGGTCAGCGGCCGTGCGTCAAAGGGGCGTTTGGCAAAGGCATCGGCAATGGCCTGCCGCCCGGCTTTCTGGACGTCACGCAGAATCCGCACGGTTTCGTTCCGCCGCGCACCATTGTCCGAGGTCTTGTCAAACGCTTCCGACAACTGTGCCATCACGGCGGCGCTGTCGAATATGTCATCGGCCGGGCAGATCAACTCACCCTTCGGGATAAGCGTCAGCACCGATTGATCAGAATCCGGCGCCGGTGAAGCTTTGTGGGGCAGGGTCAATCACTACTACCTGTTTATTCTGGATCGTGGCCACAGCCAGACCGCGTTCGTTGGTGCCGTTCGGACGCAGGCGGAAGATGCCACCGACGCCTTTGAAACCGGCGTTCTGTGTCAGCGCCGAGGCGGTCAGCGCATTGGATTTGCCCTGTGCCACCAATGTGGCGATAGCGGCAATACCGTCGTAGGCAAGGCCGCTATTTGGGTGCGGCGCTTCGCCGTAAGCGTTGTTGTACCGCTGGCGAAAAGTCTGCGCCTTGGTTTGGTCTGGAAGTGCGAACCAGCCACCTTGCAACCCGGGTAACTCGAGAGTCTGAGCAGGAATGTTCCAACGAGTTAACCCAATGTATTGAGTTGAGGCCGGAGAGATACCCGCTTCCGGCAAAAGTTGGCTGTAATACGACAACGCGCCAGCGTAAGTCGAGGTCAGGAAGATTGAGTCCGCGCCAGATGAGTCCACTGTGGCTTTAATCGTGGGAACCGAATTTATGACCCCTTGTTGCGACCTGTCGTAGCCCACTGATCCAGAATTAGCCACATTGCTGTTCGCCAATGCGCTGGAGATTGCAGCTTGTCCTAATTGTCCGGCGGTATCGTTGCTGTGAACGATAACCACTCCTGTTTTGCCTTGGCGACCGGCAAAGTTGACAAGACGGTTGGCCGTGTTTTCAAACGTGTATCCTAAGACAAAGACGTTCCCACCGGCGATGCTTGTGTTGTTCGAGAAGGACAGAACATTCACATTGCTGCTCAGCACGGCCAAGCCAGCGGAATTCGCCGCTTGTGCATAGACCGGCCCCAGAATGATCTTGGCCCCGTCGGCAACCGCGCGCTGCGCAACCTCGGCGGCCGTGTTGGAACTGCCGCGGGTGTCATAGACCCGCAGATCAATCTTGACGTTCTGCAGGTCCGACATTGCCAGACGGGCTGCGTTTTCAAGGCTGCGCGCCAGTGCGGCATCGCCTGACTGCCCCGATCCGGCGGGCACCAGCAGGGCGACAGGGACAGGTTCGGATGTGTTGATCGACGGCCCACCGCCAATGGTGCTGACATCACAGGCGGCCAGAAAGGCGGCGGTTGCCAGTACGGCGGCGGTGCGCGCCAGCTTGCGAACGGGCTTGCAAACGGTAAACATCTGAATGAAAACTCCCTGTCCCGGCGGCTTGGAGTGCCACCATTCTATTGAGCCGCGATAATAAACGTCACGCTGTGAGGGTCCAGCTTTGAATTTCCAAAAAGTCAGATTGGGCGCCGGCCTGTATTTTGTTGCCACTCCGATTGGTACGGCACGCGACATCACGCTCAGGGCGCTGGATGTGCTGGCTTCGGCGGATGTGGTTGCTGCCGAAGATACCCGCAGCCTGCGTCGGTTGATGGAGATTCACGGCGTCCCGCTCGAGGGGCGGCGCATTCTGGCCTATCACGACCACAGCGGCGCAGGTGCGCGCGGCAAGATTCTGGACGCGCTTGGCGAAGGGAAATCCGTCGCCTATGCGTCCGAGGCCGGAATGCCGCTGATCGCCGATCCCGGCTATGATCTGGGGCGGCAGGCCGCTGAGGCCGGGCATCTGGTGACCTGCGCGCCCGGACCGTCGGCGGCCCTGATGGCGCTGACCTTGGCGGGCTTGCCGACGGATGCGTTCTTTTTTGCCGGGTTCCTTCCAAATGCCTCTGGTGCCCGCCGATCGCGGATCGAGGCGCTGCGCGACGTGCCCGGAACGCTGGTATTTTACGAGTCGCCGAAACGCGTCGCGGCCTGCCTGTCGGACTTGGCCGAGGTGTTAGGCGAAAACCGTTCAGCTGCGATGTGCCGTGAGTTGACCAAGAAGTTCGAAGAAGTCCGGCGCGGGTCTCTGGGAGAATTGGCGGCAGAGCTGAAAGCGCAGACTGTCAAAGGTGAGATCGTCCTGTTGGTGGACCGCGGACATTCGGAAACTGTTAACGAATCCGACGTAGAAGAGGCTCTGAAACGGGCTCTGGAAACCCATTCGGTCCGGGACGCGGCGGATTTGGTGTCGGAAATGTATAAACTGCCGCGTCGTCCGATCTATCAGAAGGCCCTGAAACTGGGAAAGGGGTGACATGACCGCGCGATCCGTCCGAAGTTCGGTTTCCTATCACGCCGGGCAGGCGGCGGAGCAGCAGGTGGCATCCGAATACGAACGGCGTGGCTTCTCAATCGCGCATCGCCGCTGGCGCGGAGCCGGGGGTGAGATCGATCTGATCGCCCGCAACGCAGACGGCGTCGTTTTCATTGAGGTCAAGAAAAGCACCAGTTTCGAGACGGCCGCAGCCCGGATCAGCCGCCGCCAGATGGACCGAATTTACACCTCTGCCGCTCAGTTTCTGGAAACCGAACCTGACGGGCAACTGACGAATACCCGGTTTGATGCGGCCCTGGTGGACGCCTCGGGGGCTGTTCAAATCATCGAAAACGCCTTTGGTCAGGCCTGACCCCCATTGAACCCATGGCCCTGCTGGGCCATGTATCGGGCGTGAAACTGAGGGACACGCCATGAAAATCGCCTTTCAGATGGACCCGATCGGGGCCGTGGATATCAATGCAGACAGCTCCTTCCGTCTGGCCGAAGAGGCACAGGCGCGCGGGCATACGCTGTTTTTCTACGGGCCCGACCAACTGGCGTATCAAGAGGGTCGGATCACCGCGCGCGGGCATGACATGACAGTCCAGCGCATAGCGGGCAATCCGGCCGAGTTGGGACCTGAACGCGAGGTTGATCTGGCCGAGTTCGACGTGATCTGGCTGCGTCAGGACCCGCCGTTCGACATGCATTACATTACGTCGACCCACCTGCTGGACCGTCTGAAAGGGCAGGCGCTGGTGGTCAACGATCCGTTCTGGGTGCGAAATTACCCCGAGAAACTGCTGGTTCTGGATTTCCCCGACCTGACGCCTCCGACGACGGTTGCGCGTGATTTGCAAACCATCAAGGCGTTCAAGGAAAAACACGGCGACGTGATCCTCAAGCCGCTGTACGGCAATGGCGGTGCGGGTGTGTTCCGGCTGGATGCGAATGACCGCAACCTGACCTCTCTGCATGAGCTGTTCACCGGTTTCTCGCGCGAACCGCTGATTGTTCAGAAATTCCTGCCAGATGTCAGCAACGGCGACAAACGCGTGATCCTCGTGGACGGAGAGCCGGTTGGCGCGATCAACCGGGTGCCGGCAAAGGGTGAGACTCGCTCGAACATGCATGTGGGCGGCCGCCCCGAAAAGATCGGCCTGTCCGAACGCGATCTTGAGATCTGTGCTGCGATTGGGCCTCTGCTGAAGGAAAAAGGCCAGATTTTTGTCGGCATCGACGTGATCGGCGACTATCTGACCGAGATCAACGTGACCTCGCCCACCGGTATTCAAGAGCTTGAGCGGTTCGACGGCGTGAATATCGCCGAAAAGATCTGGCAGGCGATCGAGGCCAAGCTTTAGGACGCGACCTTGGCGCTGATGCGAAAGCTCAGCGCCTCGGCCACATGGGGGCGTCGGACATCCGGCGTGCCCTCCAGATCGGCAATTGTCCGCGCCACCCGCAGAATGCGGTGAAAGGCGCGGGCCGACAGGCCGAACCGTTCGGCGGCTTTCAACAGCAACGCCTTGCCCTCGGCGTCCGGAGCCGCGATCTCTTCCAGCATCGTGCCTTCGACATCGGCGTTTTGCCGGGTCGACGTACCCGCAAAACGGTCCGCCTGTATGGCTCTGGCGGCTTCGACGCGTGCCGCAACCGTGGCCGAGCTGTCACCCGAGGGCGGCAGGTCGAGGTCAGTGAACCCCACCGGGGGGACCTCGATCCGCAGATCGAAGCGATCCATCAGAGGGCCGGAAATCCGCCCCAGATAGTCTTCTCCGCAAACAGGCGCGCGCGAACAGGCGCGGGCCGGGTCAGTCAGGTATCCGCATTTGCACGGATTGGCTGCGGCCGCCAGCATGAACCGGCAGGGGTATTTCACATGGGCGTTGGCGCGGGCGACCATGACCTCGCCGGTTTCGATCGGCTGGCGCAGGGTTTCCAGCACGGTGCGCGGGAATTCCGGAAACTCGTCCATGAACAGAACGCCGTTATGGGCCAGCGAAATCTCACCCGGCTTGGCGCCCTTGCCGCCCCCGACTATCGCCGCCATCGAGGCCGTGTGGTGCGGTTCGCGAAACGGGCGGCTGCGGCTGATGCCGCCTTCGTCCAGCAATCCGCACAGGGATTGGATCATTGAGGTTTCCAGCGCCTCGATCGGGGTCAGCGGCGGCAGAATTCCGGGCATGCGCGCGGCCAGCATGGATTTGCCCGACCCCGGCGTGCCGATCATGATCAGGTGGTGCCGCCCTGCCGCCGCGATCTCCAACGCGCGTTTGGCCCGTTCCTGCCCTTTCACATCACGCAGATCGCGGGCGCTGGGCGCCAAACTCACCTCGCCGGGCTGCGCAGTGGGCAATGGCGACTGGCCCGAGAAATGGCGCACCACGTCCCCCAGTGAACCCGCGCCGATCACCTGCGTGGCATCGACCCACGCGGCCTCGGCGCTGGAGGCGCGGGGGCAGAGCAGCGTGCGATCCTCGGCGGCTGCGGTCATGGCGGCCGGCAGGGCACCGACGACGGGCACCAGGGATCCGTCCAACGACAGCTCGCCCAATGAAACCGCCCCTTCGGCGGCATCGGGGGGAATGATCTCGAGCGCTGACAGCAACGCCACTGCTATGGGCAGGTCGAAATGGCTGCCCTCTTTCGGCAGATCAGCGGGCGACAGGTTGATGGTGATCCGTTTCGACGGCAGCGCGATGGCCATCGCGCTTAGCGCGCTGCGCACGCGGTCGCGGGCCTCGGACACAGCCTTGTCGGGCAGGCCGACGATGGAAAAGGCGGGCAGGCCCGGCGAGACGGCGCATTGCACCTCGACCGGGCGGGCATCGACCCCCTGGAAAGCGACGGTATGAGAACGGGCGACCATGAACGACCTTTTTGGTTAACAGGTCGTTGCTGCCATGATCCCGGTTTAAGAATCGTTAACGGTCTCCGCCATTGCGATGAATTCTGGCCAGGCCGCCGGGTCTGCGACGGTTTTGTCACGGCAGAACCGGTTGCAAAAGCCCCAACGCCGCCCGTTCAGCTCCAGAAAATGAGAGACCGGTTTGCCGGAATAGGGGCAAGTGGCGTTAACAGAGGGGCCGTCTTCGACAGGGCGTGCGTCAGAAGGCCCGCCGATTGGCCACGGCTGCGATGGCAGGTCCAGCGCATAGGGAAAGGGATCATACGTCTCGGTCAGCCCCATTGCGCGCCATTGCCGGACGGGCGTGCCTGCCAGCAGGTCCAGACAATAGGCGCGGTTGGCGCCGGAAACCGGCAATCCATACCCGATGATCCGCGCGGCGACCGGCGTGTAGAACACGTCCGCCAGTGAATAATCGCCGAACAGCGGACCGGTTTCTGCACCGGATACAGCGCGCGCATGGGCCCAGAGCGTTTCGATCCGGTTCAGATCGGCCAACGTCTCGGTTGAAGGGGCAAATCCCTGCCAGCAGTGTTTCAGCTGCATCGGGCATTCCCCGCGCAAGGCGGTGAATCCGGCGACCATCTCGGCGCAGAGCCACCGGGCAGTGGCGCGGGCAGCGGGATCTGCGGGCCACAACCCGGCCTCGGGGTGGCGTTCGGCCAGGGTTTCGGCCATGGCCAGGCTTTCACCTACGACCGTTCCGTCCGGCAGGCGTAGGGCGGGCACGAGGCGGGCCGGGGCAAGGGCTTCCATATCCTCGGCCATGGTGCCGGAATAGAGGCCGATCATGTGGTTACGATAGGGCAGGCCGAACTTTTCCAGCATCAGCCAGCCGCGCATGGACCAGCTGGAAAACAGGCGGTCTCCGATAAACAAATCATAGGTCATGCCGTAACGATGGCGTTGTGGAACCGATCCGTAAATCAGTGATTTGTGCGGGGTATGATCACGGCAGGTGATTGATCCGCCCCACCGACCAGCGGTCGCCGTGATGGGTGATGTCGGTGACCGAGAGGTTGTCGATCCGGTGGCTGAACGTCTTTTGCGCGTCGAGGTCGAGGGCACGCTGGACCTGCGTCAGGATCACACCGAAATGGGCGACGACGATTAGATCGCGCCCGGTATGGTCGGCGATCAGGCGATCAATAATGGTATCAACGCGGCTGCGCACCTCGTTCCAGCTTTCACCTTCGGGCGGGCGCACGTCGCCGGGGTTGTCCCAATAAGCAAAGGCAAGGTCGGGGTCTTCGGCCTCAATGTCTTTGAACCCGCGCAGCTCCCACGTGCCGAAGTGAATCTCGCGCAGATCGCGGTGATGTGGCAGGCGCTGACGCGCGCCCTGAATGGCCGAGGCAGTATCTGCGGCACGAGACAGGTCGGATGAGATCACCAGAGCCTCGGCCGGAAGGTGATCGTGCAGCCGCGTGATAGCCGCCCGATCGCTGAGGTCGGCGGGAATGTCGGACCAGCCGACCATGGTTTTTGCATGGGTCGGTCCGTGGCGCACAAGGTGCAGGCGAGTCACGGCAACTGCCCTTTCAGAACCATCGGCAGACCTGCGGTGACCTGCACCGCCAGATCGGCCTGCGCCGCCAAGGCGATATTCAGCCGCCCCTGCGCCTCGCGGAACCGGCGGGACAGGGCGTTGTCGGGGACGATGCCGTGGCCGACCTCGTTCGAGACGACGACAATCGGCGCAGGACAGGATTTAAGCGCCTGCAACATCGCGGACTGCGCCTGTTCCAGATCGTTTTCGGCCAGCAGGTGATTGGTCAGCCACATGGTTGCGCAGTCGATCAGGCAGATATCATCCGGGGTCAGGTCAGCCAGCGCGGGCCCCAGATCAAAGGGGGCCTCGACAGTCGCCCAACCCTCGCCGCGCTGGGCGATGTGGCGTTGGACCTTGTCTTGCATCTCGTCATCAAACACTTGTGATGTGGCAAGGTAAACCCGCTGTTTTCCTGACAAAACAACAAGTTGTTCGGCAAATGCCGACTTGCCAGATGCCGCGCCGCCCAACACAAAGGTTAAATCCGGATACACTATTATTACCTTCCATGTGATCCACCCGGTTTTGTTCTGCGTATCGACCCTAGGTCGGCAAGGCAAGTCCGGCCCGCGCCTGTGAAAAGGGGAGATTTCCATGGCACTGGACAATGCGAACGATTTTTCGATGTCCCGGCAAGCGATGAAAGCCGAACTGCTGGACGCGGAGACCGAACTGAAACTGGCCTATGCCTGGCGCGATGAGCGTGATGAAAAGGCTCTGCACCGGTTGATCACGGCCTATATGCGGCTGGCGATTTCGATGGCGGCCAAGTTCAAACGCTATGGCGCGCCGATGAATGATCTGATCCAGGAGGCGGGTCTTGGCCTGATGAAGGCCGCCGACAAGTTCGACCCCGACCGCGGCGTGCGGTTTTCGACCTATGCGGTCTGGTGGATCAAGGCCAGCATTCAGGATTACGTGATGCGCAACTGGTCGATGGTGCGGACCGGATCGACCTCGTCCCAGAAATCCCTGTTTTTTAACATGCGCAGGGTGCAGGCGCGCCTTGAACGCGAAGCCGCGACCGAGGGGATGGACTTGGACCGCCACCAGTTGCACCAGATGATCGCCGCCGAGATCGGCGTGCCTCTGCGCGATGTCGAGATGATGGAAGGCCGGTTGTCTGGCTCTGATTTCTCGCTGAACGCGGTGCAGTCCGCCGATGAAGACGGGCGCGAGTGGATTGACGCGCTGGAAGATGAGCGTGCGCAGGCCGCCGAGATGGTCGAGAACAACCATGACACCAAACAGCTCCGCGAGTGGCTGGTGATGGCCATGCAGGCGCTGAATGATCGCGAAAGGTTCATTGTGCGCGAACGCAAGCTGCGCGAACCGGCCCGAACGCTGGAAAGCCTTGGGCAGGAACTTGGCCTGTCCAAAGAACGCGTACGTCAGCTTGAGGCGGCGGCTTTCGTGAAAATGCGCAAGAACCTTGAAGCGCAATCGCGCGAGGTGCAACACTTCATCGCATGAGACAGCTTGCGATTCTGCTTTGTGCACTTGTGGTTATGGTCCGCCCAGGCCATGCCGACGAACTGATACCCGATGATCTCCTGGCCGCGATGATGTCGGCGGACGTGGTCATTCTGGGCGAGGTTCATGACAACCCTCAGCACCATGTCATTCAGGCCGACGCGTTGAGGGCCGTAAAGCCCTCGGCCGTTGTCTGGGAAATGGTGACTGAAGAAGGCGCGCAGCGACTTGCGGACAAGGCGATGTCCGACCCCGAGGAACTTGCACGCATTCTGGAATGGATCGAATCCGGTTGGCCGCCGCTCAGCATGTATTATCCGGTGTTTCAGGCCTCGGATGCGCCGGTCTATGGCGCCATGGTGCCGCGCGCGGCCGCTCGTGCCGCGATGGAACGGGGTGCGGCCACGGCCCTGGGTGCGGATGCGGCGCGGTATGGTCTGACCGTTCCGCTACCGGCTGACGAACAGGCCGCGCGCGAGGCAGATCAACTGGCCGCTCATTGCAATGCGATCCCGGAAAGCGCTTTGCCGCAACTGGTCGCCATACAGCGCCTGCGCGACGCGGTGCTGACCCGCGCGATCCTGCGGGCCACCGATGAAACCGGTGGGCCGGTTGCAGTGATCACCGGCAATGGCCACGCGCGCAAGGACCGGGGCATCCCGACCTTTCTGACTCGTATGCGGCCGGGGTTGAAGGTGTTTGTACTGGGCCAGTCCGAGGACGGCTTGGTAAACGGGGAATTCGACGCGGTGATCGATAGTCCTATCGTTGAGCGAGAAGACCCTTGCCTGGCCTTTGAAACACAGAATTAACCGCTGGAACTGTCCGGCCTGCTTGCCTAATGTCGGGGCCGACCGGGACGGGAAGGGCTTAATATGCTGGCATCGAAACGCATTCTGCTGATCATTGGCGGTGGGATCGCGGCGTATAAGTCGCTGGACCTGATCCGGCGTTTGCGGGAACGCGGTGCATCTGTGACACCCGTACTGACCCGCGCGGCGGAGGAATTCGTGACGCCCCTTTCGGTGTCTGCCTTGGCCGGAGAGAAAGTCTATCGCGACCTGTTCGACCTGACGGATGAGGCCGAGATGGGGCATATTCAGCTGTCCCGCTCGGCTGATCTGATTGTTGTGGCTCCGGCGACTGCCGATCTGATGGGCAAGATGGCCGGGGGGCTGGCCAATGACCTGGCCTCGACCCTGCTGATGGCGACCGATACGCCGGTTCTGTGTGCCCCCGCGATGAATGTGCGGATGTGGGATCATCCCGCCACACAGCGCAATCTTGCACAGTTGCAGGCGGATGGTGTTCGTTTTGTCGGCCCGAACGAGGGTGACATGGCCTGCGGCGAATACGGCCCCGGACGCATGTCGGAACCGCTGGAGATCGTCGCGGCGATTGAGGCGGAACTGGGGAGTGGTCCGCTGAGCGGCAAACGCGTGGTTGTGACGTCGGGGCCGACGCATGAACCGATCGACCCGGTCCGTTATATCGCCAACCGCTCATCCGGGGCGCAGGGCGCGGCGGTGGCGCGGGCGCTGGCCGCGCTGGGGGCCGAGGTGGTGTTTGTCACGGGCCCGGCAGATGTGGCACCGCCCGACGGGGTGCAGGTCGTGCCGGTTGAAACCGCCCAACAGATGTCCGACGCGGTGGATGCCGCGCTGCCCGTCGATGCGGGTGTTTTCGCCGCTGCGGTTGCCGATTGGCGCGTGGCCAGCGCTTCGGACAAGAAGCTGAAGAAAAGCCGCGATGGTCTGCCGGTGCTTGAGTTCGCCGAAAACCCGGACATTCTGAAACGTGTCTCGCAAATGGAGACCGGACGTCCGGCGTTGGTCGTAGGCTTTGCGGCTGAAACGGACAATGTGGTCGAACACGCCACCGCCAAACGGGGGCGCAAGGGCTGTGACTGGATCGTGGCCAATGACGTCAGCCCGGCAACGGGGATCATGGGTGGGTCCGAGAATGCGGTGATCCTGATTTCGGACGACGGCGCCGAGGAATGGCCGCGCATGGGCAAGGATGAAGTGGCCAAGCGCCTGGCGACCAGAATCGCCGACGCGCTGAGCAGCTAAAAAGGGAACAGTGATGGTTGCAATTCGTGTGATCCGAGAGGAAGGGTCCGATCCGTCGGTGCCTCTGCCGTCCTACGAAACCTCCGGGGCGGCCGGGGCGGATGTGCGGGCGAACCTGCCGGACGGGGCCTCAATCACGCTAAAGCCGGGTCAACGCGCACTGGTGCCCACCGGGCTGCGTATCGAGATCCCGAAAGGGTTCGAGGTGCAGGTACGTCCCCGCTCGGGGTTGGCGCTGAAACACGGTATCACCCTGCCCAATACCCCCGGCACGATCGACAGTGACTATCGCGGCCCGCTGGGCGTGATCGTCCTGAATGCCGGGCAAGAGGCGTTCGAAGTCACCCATGGTGAGCGTATCGCGCAACTGGTCGTCGCCCCCGTGGTACAGGCCGCGTTCGAGCCGGTGGAGGTGCTCAGCGACACGGTCCGCGGCGCGGGCGGGTTCGGCTCAACCGGGCGCGGCTGATGCTGCTGGTCCTGATCCTGGCTGCGGGTCTGTGGGGCATCGGCTATCTGGCCGGAGTGTCACGGACAGCCCGCATGGCCTCGGTCGGAGTTCTGCTGCTGGGCGTCATTACGGCTCAGCTGGTTCTGCCGGATGGCCATCCGTTGCGTGAGGCGACTGGCGGCTCTGCGGCGCTGTGGTTGATCTTGGGTGGCGTGGCCATTCTGGTTCTGGTTTACGGGAGGGTGCTGAAAGCGCTGCGAAACCGCGCAGCCCCTGCCGCCGCCAAGGAGCCCGTGATGCCATCCGACCAATTCTCTGAAACCGAACTGGAACGCTATGCCCGCCACATCGTATTGCGCGAATTGGGCGGGCCGGGTCAGAAGAAAATGAAAAAGGCCCGCGTGCTGGTCATCGGCGCAGGTGGGCTGGGTGCGCCAGCCCTGCAATATCTGGCGGCGGCTGGTGTCGGCACAATCGGTGTGATCGACGATGATGAGGTCGAGAACGCCAACCTGCAACGGCAGGTGATCCACCGCGATGCCGATATCGGAATGCCCAAGGTGTTCTCGGCGCAGCAGGCGATGGAGGCGCAGAATCCCAATGTCACCGTGCTGCCCTATCACCGCCGCCTGACCGAAGAGATCGCCCATGATCTGTTTGCCGATTTCGATCTGATCCTCGACGGCACCGACAATTTCGACACCCGCTATCTGGCCAATCGCACGGCGGTTGCGTTGGGCAAACCGCTGATCTCGGGCGCCCTATCGCAATGGGAAGGACAGCTCAGCGTCTTTGACCCCGCCAGCGATGCACCCTGCTATCAATGTATTTTCCCCGAGGCCCCAGCCCCCGGTTTGGCCCCTTCCTGTTCCGAGGCGGGGGTGATCGGTCCGTTGCCCGGCGTGGTCGGTTCGATGATGGCGGTTGAGGCGATCAAGGTGATCACCGGGGCCGGGCAGGCCCTGCGGGGCGAAATGCTGATCTATGACGCGCTTTATGGCGAAAGCCGCAAGATCACCCTGTCACGCCGTCCCGATTGTCCGGTTTGTGGCGCTGGGGCGTAACCCGCTCTGGATCATCCGGCCTGCCGTTCCTAACTTTGTGGTCAAAGGAGACTTCTATGACCAATCCGATCCTGTCCGACTGGACCACGCCGTTTGAAATCGCACCCTTCGCGGATATTGCGGATGATGATTTCGCCCCCGCGCTGGATCAGGCGATGCAGGCCCATAACGCGCAGATCGATGCGATTGCGGGCAACCCGGACGCACCCACCTTTGCCAACACGGTCGAGGCGCTTGAGGCCGCGGGCGAGGAGATGGACAAGGTTCTGTCGGTGTTCTTTACCGTCGCCGGGGCCGACAGCAACCCGGCGCGCGAAGCGTTGCAGCGCGAGTTCTCGCCCAAGCTGGCGGCGCATTTCTCAGGTATTTCCTCGAACAAGGCTTTGTTTCAGCGCCTTGCCGATCTGTGGACGCGCAAGGATGCTTTGGACCTGACCGACGAGCAGGCGCGGGTTCTGATGCTGACCCATCGGGGGTTCGTGCGCGCCGGTGCCGCCCTGACCGGCGACGATGACACGCGGATGCAAGAGATCAAGGCGCGGCTGGCCTCGTTGGGGACGTCCTTCACCCAGAACCTGCTGGCGGATGAGCGCGACTGGTCCATGGACCTGTCCGAGGATGATCTGGAGGGTCTGCCGGATTTTGTCGTGGATACCGCTCGTGCGGCCGGGCAGGAAAAGGGGGCGAAGGGTCCGGTTGTGACACTGTCCCGGTCTCTGATCGTGCCGTTCCTGCAATTCTCGACCCGCCGGGATCTACGGGAAACGGCCTATCGCGCCTGGACCGCGCGCGGTGCCAATGGCGGAGAGACCGACAACCGCGAGATTGCCGCGGAAATCCTGCAATTGCGTGAGGAACGGGCAAAGCTGCTGGGCCATGACAGTTTCGCGGCCTACAAGCTGGAAACCGAAATGGCCCGCACGCCGGACAAGGTCCGAGACCTGCTGATGCAGGTGTGGGAGCCGGCCAAGACCCGCGCTGATGCGGACGCCGAAATCCTGACGCAGATGATGCAGGAAGACGGTGTAAACGGTCCGTTGGAAGCGTGGGACTGGCGCTACTACGCCGAGAAGCGCCGCAAGGCCGAGCACGATCTCGATGAGGCGGCACTCAAGCCATACCTGCAACTGGACCGCATGATCGAGGCGTCCTTTGCCTGTGCCAATCGCCTGTTCGGGCTGGAATTCGCGCCGCTGGATGTACCGCTCTATCACCCCGATTGCCGGGCATGGGAGGTGACGCGCAACGGCCAACATATCGCGGTGTTCATCGGTGATTACTTTGCGCGCGGGTCGAAACGGTCCGGCGCGTGGTGCAGTGCGATGCGGTCGCAGGCCAAATTCCCCAAGGTGCAGGCTCCGGTCGTGATCAATGTCTGCAACTTTGCGAAGGGAGACCCGGCGTTGCTGTCCTATGAGGACGCGCGCACGCTGTTCCACGAATTCGGCCACGCGCTGCACCAGATGCTGTCAAATGTGACCTATGAAAGAATCTCGGGCACGTCGGTCGCGCGGGATTTCGTCGAACTGCCCAGCCAGCTTTACGAACACTGGTTGGAGGTGCCCGAAGTTCTGGCCGAATTCGCCACCCATGCCGATACCGGCGAAGCGATGCCGCAGGACATGCTGGAGAAAGTGCTCAAGGCCGCCAATTTCGATCAGGGATTCCAGACGGTGGAATACGTCGCCTCGGCGCTTGTCGATCTGGCGTTCCACGATGGCGCAGCCCCAGCCGATCCGATGGAGAGACAGGCCGAGGTGCTGGCCGGGATCGGGATGCCGCAGGCCATCGGGATGCGCCACGCCACCCCGCATTTCGCGCATGTGTTTGCGGGCGACGGCTATAGCTCGGGCTATTACAGCTATATGTGGTCCGAGGTGATGGATGCAGATGCCTTCGCTGCCTTTGAAGAGGCGGGCGGGGCCTTTGATCCCGAACGCGCCAAGGCGCTGGAGGAGAACATTTTGTCCACCGGCGGCTCACGCGAGGCCGAGGACCTGTATCTGGCTTTCCGCGGTCGTTTGCCGGGGGTTGAGGCCTTGCTGAAGGGCCGGGGACTGATCGCCGCCTAATACCCCAGATCGCGGTCGACGAGGTGCAGGAAGGGTTCGCCTTTCTCGCCTCGACGGATGTTTTCGCAGATCACCTGGGCTGCTGTGGCAGGGCGGGTTTCCGATGCGATATGCGGTGTCACCGTCACGTGCGGATGCGCCCAGTAGGGATGCTGTTCGGGCAAAGGCTCGACCCGGAACACATCCAGCGTCGCGTGGCCGATTTGACCCGAGTCCAACGCAGCCAGCAACGCATCGTCATCAATAAGCGGCCCCCGGCCCGGATTGATGATCCGCGCGCCTTTGGGCAGCAGGGCCAAGGTTTCGGCGTTCAGGATGTTCACAGTGGCGGGCGTGTCCGGCAACAGCAGAACCACGATCTCTGCTTGGGACAGGGCGTCGCGCAGCCCATCGTCGCCATGCAGGCATGTAACGCCGGGGATGTCCTTGGCGGAACGGCTCCAGCCGGTGACGTTGAAGTTCAACGCAACCAGGGCACGGGCGGCGGCCTCGCCCAAGGCGCCAAGACCCAGAACGCAAACCTGACGCTCGGTGGCCAAAGGCGGTGCGTCAGGGGTCCAGACGCCATCCTGCACCGTGATGTGCTGATCCATCCCAAGGTGATAGCGCAGCACATGGCCGACCACCCACTCGGTCATTCCCTGCGTCAGCCCGTGATCCACCATCCGCGCCAGCGGGACGGTCAGAGTTTCGTTAACCGCGATCTTCTCGACCCCGGCCCACAGGCTAAGTACGGCCTTCAACCTTGTGAACGCGGTGAAATCCAGCGGCCCGCCGTTCGGGGCATAGACGACATAGTCGACCTGATCCGGGGCGAACTCGGTACTCAGGCGAAAATCCAACCCGGCCTCGGTCAGGCCCTTGGTCAGCAACGGTTCATACACGGGCCACAGGGCCGGGCGCGCGGAAAACAGGACGTTCACGGGCATGTTGGGCCTTTCGGATCAGCGGGGGCGGTGGATATGGGCGCTTTGGACGATGCCGAAGGCCGCCATCAGAACCAGCATGGCCGAGCCGCCGTAGCTGACCATCGGCAGCGGCACGCCGACAACCGGGGCCAAGCCCATCACCATCGACATATTGACGGCAAAGAACAGAAAGAAGTTCAGCGCGATGCCCAGCGTCACCAGCGAAGAAAACCTGTCCTTGGTCGACAGCGCAGTGACCAGGCAGAACACCAGGATCAGGCCATAAAGGGTCAACAGGGTGATGCCGCCGACAAAACCGAATTCCTCGGCCAGTGTGGTGAAGATGAAGTCGGTGTGTTTTTCGGGCAGGAAGTTCAGCCGCGATTGCGTACCCTGCATGAACCCGCGCCCGTTCCAGCCGCCGGACCCCAACGCGATCTTGGACTGGGTGATGTGATACCCAGCCCCCAACGGCTCGGTTGAGGGGTCCAGAAACGTATCAATCCGCTTAAACTGGTAGTCCTTGAGCAACTGCCAGTCAGTTCCACGGCTTTTAAAAACAGCCGCAATCAAGCCGACCACGGCGGCGATGACGGCGGCGAAATAAGCCCAGTGGACACCGGCCAGAAACATCAGGCCACCACCTGCCGCCAACAGCAGGATCGAGGTGCCAAGGTCGGGCTGTTTCAAGACAAAGAACGTGGGGATCAGGATCAGGACAACGGGGATCAGCACCCAAAGCGGGCGCGACGTTTTATGAGATGGCAACCAGTCGTAGTAGGACGCCAGGACCATGACGAGCGCGACCTTCATGACTTCGGAGGGTTGGAGCCGCATGAAACCAAGGTCGATCCAACGTTGTGCACCCATGCCGACCGTTCCGAAAAACTCCACAAACACCAGCAGGGCGATTGACAGGACATAGGCCAGCACCGACATGTTTCGCCAGAACCAGATCGGCACCAGCGCAATGATGAACATCACCGCAAGCCCGAGCCCGAAACGCTCCATCTGCGGCTCGGCCCACGGAGACCACGATCCACCGGCCACCGAATACAGCATCAGGAACCCGGCGCTGGCCACGCTGATCAACAGCAGCGTCAGCGGCCAGTTCATATACAGGAACTTGCGGAACCCCGATGGCGTGGATTTGACGGCATACTCAAGATAGCTCATGCGCGGTCCTTTTCGGTCGGACGCGCTTTGGGGCGGCGATCGCCTTCCAGCCGTTTTTGCTGTTCCTTGATGCGGTCCCGATCGGCGACCGGGTAGGCCTCGAGCGGGGGGGTGCCGTTATAGAGCGCCTGCAGCATGATATCGCGGGCCACCGGGGCGGCGGCTTTCGAACCACCCCCACCATGTTCGACCACCACAGCCACGGCGTATTTCGGGTTGTCATAGGGCGCAAAGCTGACGAACAGCGCGTGGTCGCGGCGTTCCCACGGCAGGTCCTCGTTACGGATCACGCCGGCGGCGCGTTCGGCCTTGGTGATGTTGCGCACCTGGCTGGTGCCGGTCTTTCCGGCCATGCGGAACTCATCGGCGATGATGCGGCTGCGATAGGCGGTGCCGCGCCGGTTGTTCGAGACCGTGAACATCGCATGGCGCACCTGGTCCAGATTGGCGCGGTTCACCGGCAGAGGCTCACCCGCGCCCGAGGGTTGTTCGATTCCATTCACCGAGCGTACCAGACGCGGTTTCACGGCCCGCCCCGTGGCGATACGCGCCGTCATCACCGCCAGTTGCAGCGGCGAGGCCAGCATGAAGCCCTGACCGATCGAAGCATTTGCGGTATCGCCGACCAGCCAGTCCTGCCCGTGCACCCGCTGTTTCCACTCCTGGTTCGGTGCCAGCCCGGCGGCCACGGCGGACATTGGAATGTCGTGCTTGACCCCAAGCCCGAAGATGCGCGCCATGTCCGAGATCTTGTCGATCCCCACCCGCAGAGCCACGTCATAGTAATACACGTCGCAGCTGCGCTTCAGCGAGGTTTCCAGATCGACCATGCCATGCCCGCCGCGCTTCCAGCAGTGGAAGCGGCGGCTGCCGACTTTCAGGTGGCCGGGGCAATAGACGGTGTTCGAGGGACCGACCACTCCGGCCTCAAGCGCGGCCATGGCGGTGATCATCTTGAATGTTGAGCCCGGCGGATATGTACCCTGTACGGTCTTGTTCGCCAGCGGGCGGTAGTTGTCATTCGTCAGCGCCCGGTAATCAGCGACCGAGATACCGCGTACGAACAGGTTGGGGTCGAAACTGGGGGCCGAGCTGATGGCGCGGATATCACCGGTCTCGCAGTCGATCACGACGGCGGCGGCGCTTTCACCGGCCAGCCGGGCTTGCGCGTATTGTTGCAGGTCGGCATCGACCGAAAGTTGCAGGTCGGCCCCGGCAGTGCCTTCCTGCCGGTCCAGTTCGCGCATCACACGGCCGGTGGCGTTGACCTCGACCCGCTTGGCCCCGGCCTTGCCACGCAGGCTGATTTCCTGCTTGGCTTCCAGCCCGACCTTGCCGATCTGGAACCGGGGGATGCGCAGAACGGGTTCGGGGTCTTCAATCTGGCTGAGGTCGTAATCGCTGACCGGGCCGACATAGCCGACCACATGGGCGAAGTCCTCGTATCGCGGGTATTGCCGGGTCTGTCCCACTTCGGGGATCACGCCGGGCAGGGCCGGGGCGTTGACGGCGACTTTCGAGATATCTTCCCACGTGACCTGATCGGCCAGAGTGACCGGCAGGAACGGGGCCGAGCGGCGCATTTCGGTCTTGGCGCGCGCGATCTCATCCTCGGTCAGGGGGATCAATTTGGACAGTTTGGCGATCACCTCGTCCACATCGCCCGCATCCTCTCGCACCATGACGATCCGGTACGAGGGCGAGTTCTGACCGATGATCTCTCCGTTCCGGTCATAGATCCGGCCACGGGTCGGCGGGATCAGACGGATGTTGATCCGGTTTTCCTCGGCCAGCAGCCGGTATTCATCGGCCTGCTCGACCTGCATGAAGCGCATCCGCGCGGCCAGCCCGCCGATGAAGGCGGCCTGCAGCCCACCCAGAATCAACGCTCTGCGGGGCAGGCGCTTATAGGCAAGACCACGGGCTTTGGGTTTGCGCTGTTTCATACGCGCGCTCCCAATGCGCCGGTTTCGGTCGAGGATTTACGCCGTACTCCGAACCCGTTCTGGCTGAGCAGAACGATCACAGGGTATATTGCAATTGTCAGAACCACCTGGATCACCACGGGCCCCAATGCTGCCTGTTGCACCGACAGAATAGCAAGAATGACGCGGTTCAGCATAAAAACAGTTGTGATCACCACGGCGACTGTGGACCACTCGCCGACAAAGCCCGAATCCCGCAATCCAAACGCAGCCGAACGCAGGTAAGCGGCGCCCAGAACCACCAATGCCGCCAGCAGGCCGGGCGGGCGTTGCAGCAACAGGTCGGCCATCAGCATGACGATGGCGACCAGCAGCGTCGGCACGAATTCAGGTCGCCGCAGCACCCAGGCAAAGGTCAGCGCGATCAGCAAGTCCGGAAAGGGCCAGCGATCCGGTTTTGTATCCAGCGGCAGAAGGTGCAGGAACAGGATCAGTGCGGCCAGAAACAGGTACAGGCCCCGCTTGGACCAGAGCTGCGAGGTTTGGCTATCCATCACCAACCTCCGCTGGAGGCAGCGCGGCTTCGGGCTGGGTGGGGCCAACGATGCGGCCCGGGTCCCGAATGGTGGGGGCGGACTGGTACCGCAGCACACGCAGGAATTCGAGCCGTTCGAAATCCGCTGACAGGCGAACGCGCAGGCGGCCTCCGGGGTCGGCGGTGATCTGGCCGATCAGCAGACCGGCCGGGAAAACGCCGCCATCGCCCGAGGTTACGACACGGTCGCCGGGGCGGACCAGTTCGCGGTTCTCAAGAAACTCGACCGCTGGGGCCGGGGTGTTGTCGCCGGTGATCAGGGCGGTTTGGCCCGAGGGCTGAATAGTCGCCGGGATCGCGCTGGAGGCATCGGTCATCAGGATCACCCGCGCCGTATCCGGCCCCACGCCCGAGATGCGCCCGACCACGCCAATCCCGTCCATGGTGGCCCAGCCATCGGTGATGCCGTCGCGTTCGCCCACATTCAGCAGCACGGACTGCCGGAAGGGCGAGCCGCTGTCGGCCATCACAACCCCGGTAATATAGGTCAGACGTGGATCAAGGCGCACATTGTTCAGATCCAGCAGCCGGGCGTTTTCCTGTTCCAGCTGCAAAGCGGCCTCTTTCCAGGCGCGCATCAGGCGCAGCTCGCTGCGCAATTCCTGGTTCTGTTCGCTCAGGCGCTGATAACTTTGGAAATCACGGGCCAGATTGACTACGGCGGTGACTGGAACCATGGCCCAATCCATCGACGGCACAACCCGGTCGACGACCTGAGCGCGGAACCGTTCCACACGCGGGCTGTCGATACGCCAGACCAGAAAGATGGCCAGCAGGCACAGCACTACGATCCCCAGCAGCAGGCGGCGCAAGGGGGTGGTGTATTCGTCGCGCTGTGATCGGTCTTTTGCCACAGGTTACCTTCCCGTGCTGCTCGTGCCGAGTTTACCCTATCTGCAAAGGGTGCGCGCCTTAGCTTTCGTAGTCAATCGCGTGGCGCAGTTGTTTTTCGTATTCCAGCGCCTTGCCGGTGCCCAAAGCCACACAATTCAGGCTTTCATCGGCAATCGACACGGCCAGACCGGTCTGTTCGCGCAGGGCCAGATCCAGATCGCCCAGCAACGCACCGCCGCCGGTCAGCATCACGCCCCGGTCGACAATATCGGCGGCCAGATCGGGCGGCGTGGTCTCCAGCGCGGTCATCACCGCCTCGCAAATCTGCTGGACGGGTTCAGACAATGCCTCGGCCACCTGAGCCTGGCTGATCTCGATTTCCTTGGGTACACCGTTCAACAGGTCGCGACCGCGGATATGCATCGACTGGCCGCGGCCATCGTCGGGCATACGGGCGGTGCCGATGGTGGTCTTGATACGTTCGGCGGTGGATTCACCGACGAGAAGGTTCTGCTGACGGCGCAGGTACGAGATGATAGCCTCATCCATGCGGTCTCCACCCACGCGGACCGAGCGGGCATAGACGATGTCGCCCAGCGACAGAACCGCAACCTCAGTTGTACCGCCGCCAATATCGACGACCATGTTCCCGGTCGGATCGGTGATTGGCATCCCTGCGCCAATGGCCGCAGCGATGGGTTCGGCAATCAAGCCCGCGCGGCGGGCGCCAGCGGACAGAACCGATTGGCGGATCGCGCGTTTTTCAACCGGTGTCGCGCCGTGGGGGACGCAGACGATGATTTTCGGCTTCGAGAAGGTCGAGCGTTTATGCACCTTGCGGATGAAATGCTTGATCATTTCTTCGGCGGTGTCGAAATCCGCGATCACACCTTCGCGCATCGGTCGGATCGCCTCGATCGAACCGGGGGTCCGGCCCAGCATCAGCTTGGCGTCCTCGCCCACCGCCAGCACTTTTTTCACACCATCCTTGACGTGATAGGCCACCACCGAGGGCTCAGACAGGATCACACCGCGCCCTTTGACATATACCAGCGTGTTTGCTGTCCCAAGGTCGATAGCCATGTCCGCTGTGAACAGGCCGCCCAGATTGCCAAAGATGCCCATATTTCCCCTGATCCCGTTTGTCAGAATTTCCACTGCCCGCGACTCGACGGTTCCGGGACGGATGCCTTATAGGGTGCCAGCACGCCCGGTAAAAGGGCTGATTCCGCGACAATCAGCACCTTTCCGCCTTATTGAGAGGGACTTTAGAAGGCAACATGCTCTCTTATCAACACATTTACCACGCCGGGAATCTGGCTGATGTGCAAAAGCACGCTTTATTGGCAATTGTGCTGGAGTATCTGACTCGTAAAGACAAACCGCTGACCTATCTGGAAACCCACTCGGGCCGGGGTTTGTACAAGCTCGACGCGGCAGAGGCGGTGCGCACGGGAGAGGCCGAGGCCGGTATCCGGCGTGTCCAGCAGGCCAATTGGTTTGACGCAGATCATCCGCTGGAACGGGCGATCCGTGCAGTTCAGCACAGGCACGGAACCGAAGCCTATCCCGGCTCACCACTGATTGCCGCCAATTTGCTGAGAGATCAGGACAGCCTGCATTTTGCCGAGTTGCACCCGCAGGAACATTCCGCTCTGGCCATGGCAATGTCGCCCTACGGGGCCAAGGTGTACCGCCAGGATGGATATGAGCTGGCGCAGTCTCTGCTGCCCCCCACGCCCCGGCGCGGTGTGATGCTGATCGACCCGAGCTATGAGGTGAAGTCGGAATATGATCGGCTGCCCGGAGTAATCGGCAAATTGCATCGTAAATGGAACGTAGGTGTAATTGCGCTGTGGTATCCGATCCTGACGGATGATCGCCATGCTGCGATGATCTCTGCTCTGAATTCTCAGAACCTGCCGAAGACCCTGTTTCACGAAGTCAGGTTCGACCCCGTGAGGGAAGGGCATCGCATGGTGGGGTCGGGTATGTTCATCATCAACGCGCCCTATGGGCTTGAGGATGAAACGGCCCGCCTGACAACGCTGTTCGCAGAGCTCAAACCGTAGTCTGCAAAAAAGGCGGAAGGCTCCCGCCTCGCTTGCCCGCATCAAAGATGCAGTCAACCGAGTTGGGCCCGGCAGCGCGCCTGTGGCGCG
>NZ_JBQGAI010000009.1:0-136876 GCF_056542745.1 Ruegeria sp. AB10
GCCGGTGCCGGCGGCAAGGTGATCCGGTTCGACAACCACGAACCGCTGACCTATGGCAAGGACGGCTATGCAAACCCGTTCTTTATCGCCTACGCTCCGGGCGTTGAGCTGAAGGAGGCCTGATGTCTGTTCTGATCGCCATTCCCGCCCGCTACGCCTCGACCCGCTATCCGGGCAAACCGCTGGTGCCGCTGACCGGGGCCACTGGCAACGCCATGACCCTGATTGAAAGGTCCTGGCGCGCGGCCTGTTCGGTCTCGGGCGTCGACAAGGTGGTTGTCGCCACCGATGACGACCGCATCCGCGAGGTGGCCGAAGGATTCGGCGCCGAAGTGGTGATGACCTCGGAAACCTGCGGCAACGGCACCGAACGCTGCGCCGAGGCCCATGAGGTACTGGGCGCAGGGTATGACATCGTGGTCAACCTGCAGGGCGACGCGCCGCTGACCCCGCACTGGTTTGTCGAAGATCTGGTTGCCGGTCTGCGCGCGGCCCCCGATGCCGGTGTGGCCACGCCGGTTCTGCGCTGCGACGGCGACGCCCTGAACAGCCTGCTGAACGACCGCAAGAATGGCCGCGTCGGTGGCACCACGGCCGTTTTCGCCGCTGACAACAGCGCCCTGTATTTCTCGAAAGAGGTCGTCCCCTATACCGCCGAAACCTATGGCGGAGACGACGCGACCCCGGTCTTTCACCATGTCGGCGTCTATGCCTATCGCCCCGATGCGCTGGCCGCCTATCCCGCATGGCCCGCTGGCCCGCTGGAAAAGCTGGAAGGGCTGGAACAGCTGCGCTTCATGGAAAACGGCCGCACCGTTCTGTGCGTCGAGGTCGAGGCCAAAGGCCGCCAGTTCTGGGAGTTGAACAACCCGCAGGACGTCCCCAAGCTCGAGGAAATGATGGCCGCGATGGGGTTGGAGTGAGGTCTTCGCCCCAACCAACGCAAGCCTGACGGCAGGTCCGTGCACATTTTTAGTCAGGAATAATAGATGACCAACATTCTTGTAACCGGCGGCGCTGGATATATCGGATCGCACGCCTGCAAGGCGCTGGCGCAAGCTGGTTATACGCCGGTAACCTATGACAATCTGGTCACCGGCTGGCAGGACGCAGTGAAATTCGGCCCGTTCGAACAGGGCGACCTGCTGGATCGCGCCCGGCTGGACGAGGTCTTTGCCAAGTACCAACCCGCCGCCGTGATGCATTTCGCCGCCCTCAGCCAGGTGGGTGAGGCGATGTCCGAACCCGGCAAATACTGGTCCAACAACGTCACCGGATCGCTGTCCCTGATCGAGGCCGCCGTCGCCGCAGGCTGCCTGAACTTCGTGTTCTCATCGACCTGTGCCACCTATGGCGAGCACGACAATGTGGTGCTGGACGAAGACACGCCGCAGGAACCGCTGAACGCCTATGGTGCCTCGAAACGAGCCATCGAGGATATCCTGCGCGATTTCCAGGCCGCGCATGGGCTGAACCACGTGATCTTCCGCTATTTCAACGTCGCCGGGGCCGACCCCGAGGGCGAGGTGGGCGAATTCCACCGTCCCGAGACCCATCTGGTGCCGCTGATGCTGGACGCCATCGACGGCAAGCGCGACGGGCTGACCGTGTTCGGCACCGACTACGACACTCCGGACGGCACCTGTATCCGTGACTATGTGCATGTCTGCGATCTTGTTGACGCCCATGTGCTGGGCCTGAACTGGCTGGAACAGGGCAAGGGCAGCCGGGTGTTCAACCTAGGCACCGGTTCGGGCTTTTCGGTGATGGAGGTGATCGGCCATTCCAAAGCCGTCACCAACCGCGAGGTGCCCTATTCCATCGGCCCCCGCCGCGCCGGGGATTGCACCAAGCTGGTCTCGGGCTCGGTCCGCGCCGGGGAAGAGTTGGGCTGGACGCCGAAAAGGTCTACGCTGGAGACGATGATCGGCGATGCCTGGCGCTGGCATCAGAACGGCAATTACGAGAAGTGAGCCGAAAGTGACCCATCCCGCAACCGATATGCTTCCCCCCATCGGATGGGTGCAGCAATACCGGTTGCGGCTGAAACGTCGGCGGCTGCTGTGGCGATCCTTTCGCAGCCGCCACCAGCTGGCTTGCCTGAACGATCAGACCGCGCAGATCAGACCCGGCGCGGTTCTGGCCTTCACCACCCTGCGCAATGAAATCACCCGGCTGCCGTGGTTCTTTCACCATTACCGCGCGCTGGGGGTAGATCACTTTCTGATCGTGGATAACGGCAGCGATGACGGTTCAGCCGAATTTCTGCGCAGCCAGCCGGATGTGTCGCTGTGGCAGACCCCTGCCAGCTATCGCGCCGCTCGCTACGGGCTGGATTGGCTGACCTGGCTGCAAATGCGCTATGGGTCCGGTCACTGGACCCTGATGGTGGATGCCGATGAACTGCTGATCTATCCCGAGTACGATAGAAAATCGCTGCACGACCTGACCGCCGAGCTGGACCAGCAAGGCCGCACCGGTTTTGGCGCGCTGATGCTGGACCTCTATCCCAAAGGCCCGCTGGGCATGCAAAGCTATGACCCCGAGACCGACCCGACCGAGGTTCTGAACTGGTTCGATCCCGGCCCCTATCGGGCACAGCGGCAAAGCCCGCTGGGCAATCTGTGGGTACAGGGCGGCGCGCGCGAGCGTATGTTCTTTGCCGATCGACCGCGTCACTCACCGACGCTAAACAAAATCCCTCTGGTCCGGTGGTCGCGGCGCTATGCCTTTGTGAACTCGTGCCATTCCGCCCTGCCCCGGCACCTGAACGCGACCTATGACGGGCCGGACGGTGCGATCCCGGCGGGCGTGCTACTACACACCAAATTCCTGCCTGAAGTAGTCGGCAAATCGAAGATCGAGAAAGCGCGGCGCCAGCATTTCCACGATCCCGACCAGTTTGCGACCTATTATGATTCCATCGCCAACGGCCCCGACATGTGGACCCCCCGATCGGTCCGCTATGAGGGGTGGGAACAGCTGCAGCAGTTGGGGCTGATGGGGAAAGTTTGCTGAAAAGCCGCATATGTGACTAACGACTTTTAAAGGCGTTGCCACGAAAGATGCAAAGGTGGCATAAATCGGCAATTGCCCGGCACCACTCTGGATCATCCAGCCCCCGGGTATGCTCGCGTAACAAAAAGGGCAGAGCAACCGCGTGAGCCTGTTGGATTCATACCGGATGAGATTGCGGCGCAAGCGTCGCCTTGCGCGTTGCCTGCTGAAACGGCGGCAGCTGACGCCGGTGACCGACAAGACCGCCAATATCCGACGCGGCGACGTGTTGTTGATGAGTGTGCTGCGGAACGAAAAAATCCGCCTGCCCTATTTCATGGACTATTACCGCAAGCTGGGCATCACCCATTTTCTGTTCGTCGACAATGACAGCGATGACGGTTCGCGCGAGTATCTGGCCAGTCAGCCCGACGCCTCGGTCTGGCACGCACGGGCCAGCTACAAACGGGCCTCGTTCGGGCTGGACTGGTCGAACTACCTGCTGCGCAAATACGCGCATGGACATTGGGTTCTGACCGTCGATCCGGATGAGTTCTTCATCTACCCGTTCTGCGACACCCGCCCGATCCGCGCCCTGACCGACTGGCTGGACGGCTGTGCGGTGCGCAGTTTCGGCACCATGCTGATCGACATGTATCCGCAGGGACCGGTGGACGCGGAACCCTATCGCGCTGGGCAGGACCCGTTTCAGATCGCCCGCTGGTTCGATTCCGGCAACTACATGATCACGAAGAACCCGGATTACGGAAACCTGTGGATTCAGGGCGGTCCGCGCGCCCGTGTGTTTTTCCGCGACACCCCCTCGAAGGCGCCGGCGCTGAACAAGATCCCGCTGGTCAAATGGGACCGGCGCTATGTCTATGTCAGCTCGACCCATTCGCTGCTGCCGCGCGGGTTGAACCAGGTCTATGACGAATGGGGCGGCGAAAAGACCAGCGGCGCGTTGCTGCACGCCAAGCTGATCAGCACGCTGGGCGAAAAAGCCCGGGAAGAGATGCTGCGCCGCCAACATTTCCGCCGCTCGGGCGAATACCGGGCCTATGCCGAGGGATTGGAGGATCAACCGGTATTCTGGTGCGACCGGTCCGAGAAATTCATCAACTGGCGGCAGCTTGAGATTCTGGGCCTTATGTCGAAAGGAAACTGGGCATGAGCCGCCTGGGCGTCATCATGCTGGTCCACACGGCGCTGCACCGGGCCGGACAGGTGGCGCGGCACTGGACCGCTGCGGGATGCCCGGTGGTGATCCATGTGGACCGCAAAGTGCCCGCTCGGGTCTATTCCGAATTCGTCACCTCTTGCGCCGACGATCCTCTGATCCGGTTTTCCGACCGCCATGTCTGCGAATGGGGTGGGTGGGGCATCGTTGCCGCCTCGCAATCCGCAGCGGAAATGATGCTGAACACCTTTCCGGACGTGCATCATGTCTATCTGTCTTCGGGTGCCTGCCTGCCGTTGCGTCCGGTGGAAGAACTGACCGGATATCTTGCGGACCGGCCCCGCGTCGATTTCATCGAAAGCGCCACCACCGCCGATGTCAGCTGGACCATTGGCGGGCTGGATCATGAACGGTTCACCCTGCGGTTTCCGTTTTCCTGGCGCAAGAACCGCAAATTGTTCGATGCCTATGTGAAGCTGCAGCGCGCCACCGGCATGCGCCGCAAAATCCCTGATGGGCTGGTGCCCCATATGGGCAGCCAGTGGTGGTGCCTGAGCCGCCAGACCCTCTCGGCCATTCTGCAGGACCCCAGGCGACAGACCTATGACCGCTATTTCCGGCGTGTCTGGATTCCGGATGAAAGCTATTTCCAGACGCTGGCGCGGCTGTATTCCACCCATATCGAAAGCCGGTCCCTGACCCTGTCCAAATTCGACTATCAGGGGCGGCCGCATATCTTCTATGACGACCATCTGCAGCTGCTGCGGCGGTCCGACTGTTTTGTGGCGCGGAAAATCTGGCCGCACGCGGACCGGCTGTATCAATCCTTTCTGACCGATCAGAACAGCGCCATGCGGCCGGCCGAGCCCAATCCGGGCAAGATCGACCGCGTATTCTCGAAAGCGGTCGAGCGCCGGACCCGCGGGCGCGACGGACTGTATATGCAAAGCCGCTTTCCCCGCCACGGCAGCGAAAACGGGCTGACCTCATTCCCCTATTCGGTGTTTCAGGGCTTTGCCGAACTGTTCGAAGGGTTCGAGCCGTGGCTGGCGGAAACCACCGGCGCGCGGGTGCATGGACATCTGTTCGGCCCCGAGCGAGCCGAATTTGCCGACGGCGAAACGATCACCAACGGGGCCCTAAGCGATTGCGCCGTTCTGCGGGATTACAATCCGACGGCCTTTGTCTCGAACCTGATCTGGAACACCCGAGGCGAGCGGCAGTGCTTTCAGTTCGGCCCGGCGGACACCCAGCAGATCAACTGGTTTCTGGCCCGCGACAGGAACGCGCAGATCTCGGTCATCACCGGCGCCTGGGCGATCCCGCTGTTTCGGTCAAACAAAAACTTCGCCGACATCCGAAATGAGGCCGCCCGCCTGCAGCAGATCGAAACCAAACAGCTTGAGGTTCTGAACTCGGTCTGGACCAAGGCGCAGGTGCGCACCTGGTCGCTGGCAGAGTTTGTCGAATCTCCGATGGAGCCCCTGCAGACGGTGATCGAGGAAATCGGCACCCCGCGCACCAGCCATCTGACCGAGGCGCCGATGATGGTGGATCTTTCGGGCTTCGGCAAGTTCCTGCAAAACCTCAAGAACCAGGGTATGCACCCTTATCTGATGGGCGATTTTCCCTCCGATGACGTGTTTGGCGCGCGCAGCCGGCCGTTCAAGAAACCCTATCTGGTGCAATAGCCCGTGATGACTACCCGTTTTGACTATTTCATCATCCTTGCCGCGATGCGTACCGGGTCCAACCTGCTGGAGTTCAACCTGAACGCACTGGACGGCGTCACCTGTCATGGTGAGGCGTTCAACCCGCATTTCATCGGCCGCCTCAAATCCGACAGCCTGCTGGACGTGACGCTTGAGGAACGGGATGACGACCCGATGAAACTGGTTCAGGCGATCCGGTCCGCGCCGGGTGAGATCAACGGGTTTCGGTTCTTTCAGGGACACGATCCCCGTATATTAGAGCCTGCTTTGTCCGACCCTCGCTGTGGCAAGATCATCCTGACGCGCAATTCGCTGGACAGCTATGTTTCGCTGAAAATCGCGCGCGAGACCAAGCAGTGGCAGCTGAAGAACATCAAGCGCCGCCGCGAGGCGCAGGTTGAATTCGAAGCGCAGGAATTCGAAAAATACCTGGACCAGCAGCAGGAGTTTCAACTGCTGTTGCTCAACGCGCTTCAAACCACCGGGCAGACCGCGTTTTACATCGCCTATGACGATCTGACCAATCCGGAGGTTCTGAACGGGCTGGCCGCCTGGCTGGGGGTTTCGTCCCGGCTGACCTCAATCGACGACACGATCAAGCCGCAGAATCCCGAACCGGCCCTGTCAAAGGTGACAAATCCCGCAGAGGCCGAGCAGGCGCTGGCCCGGATCGACAGTTTCAACCTGCACCGCACCCCGAATTTCGAGCCCCGGCGCGGGCCTGCGGTTGCCGCCTATGTCACGGCACCTGACACGGCGCTGATGTACCTGCCGATCCGCAGCGGGATCGAGGGACCGGTGACACAGTGGCTGGCCGATCTGGATGCGGTCGGTACCGACCAGCTGATCACCAATCAGAACCGTAAACAGACGCGGCGCTGGCTGCAGACCCATCCGGGGCATCGCAAGTTCACCGTGCTGCGGCACCCTCTGGCGCGGGCGCATTCGGCTTTTTGTTCCTATATTCTCAGCACCGAACCCGGCGCCTATCTGAAAATCCGCAACATGCTGCGCAATCGGTTCAAGATTCCGATCCCCGGCCAGCTGCGCCAGGACAATTATTCGCGCGATCAGCATCATCAGGCGTTTTCGGCCTTTCTTACCTTTCTGCGGCAAAACCTGGCCGGACAGACGCCGGTGCGGGTGGATGGGGTATGGTGCAGTCAATCTCAGGTGCTTGCGGGGATGGCATCCTTTGCGTTTCCCGACCTGATCCTGCGCGAGGATGAAATCACCGCCGCGCTGCCGGATTTGGCGCGCCGGATGGGGCATGACCAGCCGCCGACCCCCGGTCCAAGCGCACCGGATGTCCCGTTCACGCTGGCCGAGATTTATGACGACACGCTCGAAGCGCTGGCGGTCGATGCCTACCAGCGCGACTATATGCAATTTGGGTTTGGGCCGTGGAAACCGCTTACGGGCGCAGCGTGATCAGCGTGCCCCGGTTCACCATCGCATAGATCTCTTCGATCTCTTCATTTTTGACGGCGATGCAGCCGGCGGTCCAATCCGGCGTCTTTTTGGCGCGTTTCAGTTCCGACCGTTTTTTCGGCTGGCCGTGAATGAATATGTCGCCACCCGGATCAACGCCAGCCGCCTTGGCCTGCGCGATGTCATTCGAGTTCGGATAGGAAATCCCCAGCGACAGGTGATAGCGGCTGTTGGGGTTGCGGCGGTCGATCAGGTAGCTGCCCTCGGGCGTGCGGCCATCGCCGCGCTTGGTCTTCGTGCCATTCGGCGCAAAGCCCAGATCAACCTTGTATTCCTTGAGGATGGTTTGATTGTGCAGAAGATACAGCTTCCGCGCGCCCTTGTTGATGACCAGAGAGGTCACCTCGGGGCCATCATAAGTCAGAAATCGTGGGCTGGCCGAGGCACAGGCCGAAAGACCCAGCGTTGCCATCGCGCCCAATCCAAATGCTCGACGATCCATGTTTCACTGCCTGCTCTTTTTTTTCTGCATTATGCCAGAAATCGGGAAAACTGAAATCACTTTTTGCTGTGTGATTGCTCGGTCAGGCGGCGCTCGATGCTTTCCAGCCGTTCCAGCACCTCGTCACGATAGGCGTCGGTTTTCACCTCATCCTCGGCGTGATGTGCGTCCTGCATCGAGTTCACGATCAGGCCCACCAGCAGGTTTACCACCGCAAAGGTGGTGACCATGATGAACGGCACGAAAAACACCCAAGCGTAGGGATACACCTCCATAACAGGACGCACGATGCCCATCGACCAGCTTTCCAGCGTCATGATCTGGAACAGCGTATAGGCCGATTGGCCCAAATCGCCGAACCATTCCGGGAACGAGCCCGAGAACAGCTTGGTCGAGATCACCGCACCGATATAGAACAGAATCGCCATCAGCAGGAACACGCTGGCCATGCCCGGCAGGGCCGAGATGAAGCCCTCGACCACGCGGCGCAGGCGGGGCGCCACCGATATGACGCGCAGCACCCGCAGAATCCGCAGCGCCCGCAGCACCGACAATCCGCCCGCGCTGGGGATCAGGGCGATGCCGACAACGATGAAATCAAAGACGTTCCAGCCGTTCAGGAAGAACCGCCGCCCTGTTGCCAGCAGTTTCATCGCGATCTCGGCCACGAAGATGGTCAAGCAGATGCTGTCCAGCGTCACGATCAGAGGGCCGGCGGCCTCCATCAGGGTGGGGGATGTCTCCATCCCCAGCAAAATGGCGTTGAAGATGATAACCCCGGTGATGAACCGGCCAAAGATGGGATGTTCAATGATGCCCAGCAGGCGTTGATTGAATCCCATAGTGATTTTCTCCTGTGTGCTCATGCTGCGGACCCCAAGACAAACCGTGCGGCCAATTCCGTGTGTGATGACCATCGAAATTGGTCCACCACCTGTACCCATTCAAGGGTGTAGCCCGCGTTAACCAGCGTTTTTGCGTCCCGCGCGAAGGTGACCGGGTTGCACGAAACATAGGCAATCACCGGACGCTGCGCCTGCGCCAGTTCTACAATTTGCGCCTCGGCCCCGGCGCGGGGCGGGTCGATGACCACGGCATCGAAGTTTTTCAACTCATCGGGCATCAAGGGTCGGCGGAAGAGGTCGCGCGCCTCGGTCGTGACGCGCTTGAGGCCTTGTGCACGGCGCCAGCCCTGATCCAGAGCGTCGGTCATCGCGGCCTCACCTTCCACCGCGTGAACCTCGGCGGTTTCGGCAAGGGGTAGCGAGAACGTTCCGCTGCCCGCGAACAGGTCAACAACCCGCTTTGCGCCCTGCGTGGCTTGCAAAACTGCCTGTAACAGAGCCTGTTCTCCGTCTTTCGTCGCCTGCAGGAACGCGCCCGGTGGCGGAACAACTCCGGCCGCTCCGAATTGCTGCACCGGAGGCTGCCGCATGGCGATCACCTCTCCATCCCAGCTGAGCCGGGCCAGCCCGTGTTTCTCGGTCGCCTGCGCCAGCGCCAGTTCCAGCGGGCCGTCCAGCGGCTTGCCTCCTTTGACGGCCACATCCAGCCCGCCTTCGGAAAGGGTCAGCGTCACGGCCAGCACGCCCTTGCGGCTGCCACCCAGCAGCGCGAGCGCCTCGGCCACCGGGATGGCGGCGATCAGCACGGGGTCCAGCAGGTGGCAGTCGGGAATTTCTGTGATCGTGTCCGAGGCGCGGCCATGAAATCCGGCCAGTGCGCCCTTTTTTGTCCGCCGCACCGCAATCGTTGCCCGGCGACGGGACCGGTCCGGTGAGGTGTGAATGGGCCGCATCGGGGCATCGAGCCCCTGCGCGGCCAGCGCGTTGCGCACCACCGAAACCTTCCAATCAGCCACGAAATCATCTGCAGCGTGCTGCAGCTGACATCCGCCGCAGGCCTTATAATGGCGGCACAGCGCATTGATCCGCTGGTCCGAGGGTGTTTCGACTCGGATATCGGTCAACAACTGGCCAACCAACGTGCCGCTGACCACCTCTCCCGGCAGGGTGCGGGGTGCGTAAACGGGACCGTCGGCGATGCCGTCGCCCTGATGGCCCAGACGGGTTATGGTGAACTGCTGCGTCATGGGGGGCCTGATACCGGGGCTTTGCGCACAACAAAACCCCCGAGAGCGTTATTCCGCCGCTTCTGCCTGAATGAACCCGCCGGACTGGCGATGCCAGAACCGGGCATAGAGCCCACCTTGCTCCAACAGCGCATCATGGGTGCCGGTTTCAACGATGCGCCCCTGATCCAAAACGATGATCCGGTCCATTTCGCTGAGCGTCGACAGGCGGTGCGCAATCGCCAGCACGGTTTTGCCCTGCATCACCCGATGCAATGCCGCCTGGATCGAGGCCTCGACCTCGGAATCCAGCGCCGAGGTCGCCTCATCCAGCACCAGAATCGGCGCATCCTTCAGAATGGCACGCGCCAGGGCAATTCGTTGCCGCTGTCCGCCGCTGAGTTTCACGCCGCGCTCGCCCAGATGCGCGTCATAACCCGTGCGGCCATGGGCGTCCTGCAGGCTGAGGATAAACTCATGCGCTTCTGCCTTTTGGGCGGCGGCAATCATCTCGTCCTCGGACGCATCGGGGCGGCCATAAAGGATGTTCTCACGCGCTGAGCGGTTGAACATCGCGGTTTCCTGCGTGACCATGCCGATCTGCCCGCGCAAACTGTCCTGCGTCACTTGGCTGACATCCTGCCCATCAATGCGAATTGCGCCTTTTTCCCCGTCATAGAGCCTGAGCAGCAGCGACACCAAGGTGGATTTCCCCGCCCCCGAGGCGCCAACAATGCCCAGCTTTTCACCTGGATGTACGGTCATGGTGACATCGGACACACCCCCCACATCACGCCCATAAGCAAAGCTGACATGGTCGAAATCAATCTGTCCTGTCGTCACCTTCAGCGCCGTGGCATCCCCGGCATCTTCAACCCGATCGCGCTTGGCAAGTGTTTTCATCCCGTTTTCGATCTCACCCACATTGGCATAAAGCCCCATCAGCGTGAAACTGACCCAGCCGGTCATCTGCGAAACCCGGATCGAGATTGCGCCCGCCGCCACGATATCCCCCGCCGTGGCGATGCCGTTGCGCCACAGCAGCAACGTCGCGCCAATCAAAAGAACCGGCAGAACGCCGGCCAGCACCATCAGGATAAAGCGGAAGCTGGCAGAGAGTTTGCCGAAGGCCAGCATCTTTTCCCGCAGATCGACCATCGAGTTCCGCGCGGCCTGATCCTCGAACGCGGAATGCGCGAACAGCTTGACGGTTTTAATGTTGGTGATGGTATCGACCACCTGCCCCGATACCATCGCCCGCGCCCCGGCCCGTGCCGAAGACCGCACGCGAATGCGCGGCAGATACCAGCGGATCAGCAGGAAATAGACCGCCAGCCAACCGGCAAAAGGCAGGATCACCAGCGGATGAATAGACCCTAACAAAAGCAAAGATCCCGCAAGCGAGGCCAGAGCAAACACAATCGCGCTGATCGTTTCCGACACTACCGAGGCCATCGCGTTCGAGGTCTGCATCTGTTTTTGCGCGATCCGGCCTGCGAAATCGTCATCGAAATAAGTGACCGACTGGCCCAGCGTCCAGCGGTTCAGCCTGGCCAGAACCAGCGGCGGGATGTTGGGCATGACGACATAGTTGTTCGAAAACGCCGAAAACCCGAAAAACACCGGGCGCAGCAGCATGAAGAACGCCGCCACGCCGAGGATCGTCCACAGGCTGCTGCCGGTCAGGATGCCTTCGGGTCCGCTCTCGGTTGCCAGATCGATCACAAGGCCAAGCATCCAGGCGGTGCCAGCCTCCATCGCGCCTGCCGTGGCCGAGAAAAAGGCCGCGACGAAGATCATCGGCCAGGCCCCCGACAGGCACCAGCGAATAAACGCCCCCAGCGTTTGCGGCGGGGGCGTTTCAGTGTTCTTGAACGGATCGATCAGGTCGGCAACCTTCATTCCGCGGCCTCCGGGTTCAGGAAGCCCCCAGATTGCCGCGCCCAGAACTGGGCGTAAAGCCCGCCATGCGCCAATAGCTGCGAATGGCCGCCCTGTTCCACGATGCGGCCTCCATCCATGACCAGAATGCGATCCATCTGGGCAATGGTGCTCAGCCGGTGGGCAATGGCGATTACGGTTTTACCTTGCATCATGCCGTAGAGGGTCTCCTGAATCGAGGCTTCGACCTCGGAGTCTAGGGCGGATGTCGCCTCATCCAACAACAAGATCGGCGCGTTTTTCAGAATGACCCGCGCCAGCGTCACCCGCTGCCGCTGCCCGCCCGACAATTTCACACCGCGTTCGCCCACATGCGCATCATAGCCGGTGCGCCCCTGCGGGTCTTGCAGATCAAGGATGAACTCATGCGCTTCGGCCTGTTTGGCGGCAGCGATCATCTGCGCTTCGGTCGCGTCGGGACGGCCATAAAGGATGTTGTCCCGCACCGAACGATGCAGCAGCGCGCTGTCCTGTTGCACCATGCCGATATGGCCGCGCAAACTGTCCTGCGTGACCTGCGCGATGTTCTGACCGTCAATCAGGATGGCGCCTTGTTCGACGTCGTAAAACCGCAAAAGCAGCTTTACCAGGGTCGATTTACCGGCCCCGGACCGCCCGATCAGGCCGATCTTTTCGCCCGGCTGGATCGTCAGGTTGATGTGATCCAGACCGCCCGTTTTGCGCCCGTAGTGATGCGACAGATCACGGATGTCGATCTGGCCACTGCTCAGCTGCAGGGGCTGGGCACCCGGCGCATCCAGCAGGTCGATGGGCTGGGCAATGGTCTGCATCCCCTCAGCCACGACGCCAAGTTCGCGAAAGAAACTGGTCAGCGCCCACATGATCCAACCGGTCATCGCATTCAGCCGCAAGGTCAACGCCGTCGCCGCCGCGACCACCCCGACCGAGGCGCTTCCCTGCATCCACAGCACAATCGCCCAACCGACAACGCCCACAATCAGCAACCCGTTCAGCGTGACCAGAACGATATCCATGATGGTGAAAATCCGCATCTCGATCTGGAAGGTGCGGCGGGTTTCTTCGATCGCTTCGCGGGCATAGTCCAGTTCTTGAGCGTCATGGGCGAACATCTTGACCGAGTGAATGTTGGTATAGCTGTCCACCACACGCCCCGTCACCGCTGAACGCGCGTCTGAGGCCGCCTGCGACGCCGGACCAACGCGCGCCACCGTCCAGCGCACCAGCAAACCGTAAAGCACCAACCAGATCAGCAGTGGCAACAACAGGCGCGGATCAGCCGCCATCAGCAGGATCGCCGCCCCGATCAGATAGGCGATCGAAAAGGAAATGGCGTCAAACACCTGAAACACCGCCTCACCCGCAGCGGGCGGCGTTTGCATGATCCGGTTGGCGATGCGACCGGCAAAATCGTTTTCAAACCAGCCCACCGATTGCCGCAGAACGTGCTTATGCGCGCGCCAGCGGATCAGGGTGCCAAAGTTCGGCAGGATCGTGTTGTTCAGCAGCAGCACATCGACCACATGCAGCATCGGGCGCAGCAGCAATACAAAGACCGCCACCAGGATCAGCTCGGTGCCATGCGCCTGCCAGACCTCGGCAGGCGGCCCGGACAGCAGGTCAACGACGCGACCCATGTAATAGATCAGCCCGACCTCGACCGCCGCAACGATGACCGAGATCAGCGCCGCCCAGAAGAACACCCGCATGAACGGCCGGGAATAATCCAGCATGAACGGCCACAGCCGCGTCGGCGGCGTGTCGGTTTCTTCATAGGCAACAAAAGGGTCAACGAGGTTTTCGAAATAGCGAAACATGGAGGGTGCTCCGATTGAGCAGGAAAATTCAGGACGTGCGAAAACAGATGGCGCCAGAACACCACCCTTACGGGTCAAAGTGTTCCGGCCTTAGCCGAACCAGATCCCGTAGTACATTCGCATGCCTCCCTCCAAATCAGGTAACACGCGAACGTAACCACACTATTCTTTATTTGTCATCCCTTTTTGAGACTTCGTCTCAGCCGCCCAGCAGGTCTTCGCGGGTCAGGGAAAAGCCCGAGGCGATCCATCGGGCTTCAAGCTCGGCCAGTTTCTTGCCCAGCGCGGGGCCGGCGAAACCGGGGATGAGGTCAGCGGCCTGAACCGGAAAATCGGCAGCGGCCCCTTTGCGCAAATCCTGCCGCATGTCCTCGGACCAGGGCTGTTCCAGAAAGGCGCAGCGTAGCAGGGTTTCATGCATCCCGCCCTTTTCGCCATAGCGAAAGCCCAGTTCGGCAATGCTGGCGGTGCCTGAGGCCTCATCCCGCATCCGGGTCAGCCGCTGCAACTGGGCCTTGCTCAGGCGCAGGGTTTTGGCGATCTCGGGCGTGACGATGGCGGCCAGACGGCGGATTGGCTCGGGCGCGGCCCCGGCTTGGTGTTCCAATGCGACCAGAGGCGCCAGTGATCGATCCTCGGCTCCCGGAACCAACCGCGCCAGCACGCCAGCCTGACGCATGGCTGCGACCGAGGGCGCGGGGTCTGGCGCGCTCAGCAGTTTCAGCAGCTCGGCTCCGACCCGTTCGCGGGACAAACCGGCCAGACCGTCCAGATTGGCGGCAATCGCCGCCAACGCATCCGGATCAAACCCGGCCTCGGCATCTCCATACCAGGCATGGAACCGGAAATAGCGCAGCGAGCGCAGGTAATCCTCGCGAATGCGGTTTTCGGCGGTGCCGATGAACCGCACCCGCCGCGCCTGCAGGTCCGGCAAACCGTTCAGCAGGTCCAGCACGGTGCCGTCAGGCCGGGCATAGATTGCGTTCATGGTGAAATCGCGGCGCGCAGCGTCTTCTTCGACCTTTTCTGAAAAGGCCACCACGGCCCGGCGCCCGTCGGTTTTCACATCGCGGCGAAAGGTGGTGATCTCATGCGGGGCACCGCCGCTGACCACGGTGATAGTGCCATGCTCGATCCCGGTGGGAATGGCCTTGAGGCCCGCCGCCTGCGCCAGTTCCATCACCCGCTCGGGGTGGGCATCGGTGGCAATGTCGATATCCGAGACCGGCGCGCCCAGCAGCGCGTTTCGAACGCAGCCGCCCACAAACAGCGCCTGCGCCCCGGCCCCGGTCAGGGCCGCGCAAACCTTTTGAGTAGCCGGATCAGACACCCAGCTTTCCGAAATCTGCGTCATTCACTCACCCGCGCTGCCAACCCCCGCAACATCCGGGCCGTCGCGCCCCAGATGTAATAAGGACCGAACGGCACGGTGTAATAGTACCTTTTGTGACCCCGCCAGCGGCGCGATTCAACGATATAATTCGCAGGGTTGAGCACATGTGCAAGCGGAACCGAGAACACCTCGTCAACCTCACCCGGTTCCGGGATCAGCTGGAACGGCGCCCGCAGGATCGCCACCACCGGTGTCACGGTGAATGAGGTGACGGTCTCATGGGTCGGCAGGTGCCCCAATATCTCGGGCAGGTCGGGCGGCAGGCCGATCTCCTCCTGCGCCTCACGCAGGGCGGTGGCGGTGACATCCGCGTCGCCCTCATCCTGTTTGCCGCCGGGAAACGCGATCTGGCCGGGATGGTGTTTCAGCGCCGAGGAGCGTTTGGTCAGGATCAGCCGCGGCGTGCCGGTCGCAACCGAGATCGGCACCAGCACGCCCGCCGGGCGCAGTTTGCGGCCAGCAGGCAGAACGGTTTCCGGGTTCAGGTCGAAATCGCTCGAGCCGGGACCGGGGCGGCTAAGCACCGCCCGCAGCTGTTCGGTTGGATCAGGCGTCGTCCGCATCAAAGCCGACCGAGCCCGGTTCCAGCACGTAATGGGCACCACAGAACTGGCAGTCGGCGGTCACCTTGCCCTCGGGCGTGGTCATCTTTTCGATGTCCTTGGCCGAATAGATCGACAGGCTTTGCCGCACGCGGTCCTCGGAACAGGTGCAGCCGAACTGCACCGGCTGCGCGTCATAAACCCGCGGCTGTTCCTCGTGAAACAGGCGGACCAGCAGATCGGTGGGAGCCACCGATGGCCCGATCAGTTCCAGTTCCTCGACCGTATCCAGCAGGATATTGACGCGGCCCCAGTTTTCACCCTCTTCGCCGTCCACCAGGTCTTCGGCGGTGAGGATTTGGCCCTCACCCTCGCTGTTCGCCACAAAGGGCGATGCTTTGGGCATGTGCTGCAGCATGACCCCACCGGCGCGCCAGTGTTCGCCAACGCCCGGCTCGGTCGATTTACCGAAGCTCAGCGAGAAGCGGGTGGGCAGCTGTTCGGACTGCGCAAAATACGCCTCGGCGCAGGCCGAGATCGACCCACCGGCCAGCGGGGTGATCCCCTGATAAGGCTGCGAGCCCTTGCCCTGGTCGATCATGATGGCGAAATAGCCCTCACCCACCTGATCGAACGGTGCGCCATCGGTCAGGCGCTCGCGGTCGAAGCTGGCATAGGCGCGGATGCGGGCCGGTTCGCCCTCTTGCTTGGGCGCATAATAGTCGGTCGCGATCATGCGCACCGGGCCCTTGGACTGAACCTGTAGCGACAGTTTCCAGCGCAGCGAAATGGTCTGGCCGATCAGCGCGGTCAGCAGGGCCATCTCGGCCACCAGCGCCTCGACCTTTTCCGGATAATCATGCTGTTTCAGGATGCCGTCGAGCACCCCATCCAGACGGGCCACGCGGCCGCGCATATCCGATACATCAAGTTGAAAGGGCAGGACGGTATCGTCCCACGCGATTTTCGTTCCAAGAGACATGGGGTTTCCTTACACGCCACAGGTTGGCATACCGCCAGCATATAGGTCGAACAATTCGGGTTGTAAGGGGCCATACATGATCAGACGGTTCGGTGAAACCCCGCAAGCGGGGCAGAAATACATCAGACGCGTGGGTGTTTATGCATTATTGCCACGTGGCCGGCACCTTTTGCTGACCTGCCAGATGGAGCCCGGCCCCGATCTGCAACTGCCCGGCGGCGGGATCGACCCGGGCGAATCACCCGTGACCGCCCTGCACCGGGAGGTGTTCGAGGAAACCGGCTGGCTGGTTGCCAATCCCCGCCGTATCGGCGCGTTCCGGCGGTTCACCTTCATGCCCGAATACGATCTGTGGGCTGAAAAGGTCTGCCTGATCTACCGCGCCCGCCCCGTGCGCCGCATCGGCCCGCCGACCGAGCCGTTTCACGAGGCGTTGTGGATGGATACCGCAGATGCCTGTCAAATGCTGGGCAATGCCGGTGACCGCCACTTTGCCAGCCAACATCTGAACGCCCTTTAAGGTCCGTCATATTCAAAGAACACGGCAGACACGTCGTCATCCATGCCGCTGCCGGGGGCCATGACCTGTGTCAGGCGCCAGAACATGTCGTCCAGAAACTCGGTTCCGCTGCGGCCGGGCGCACACTCGACAGCCATCTGGCGCAGGCCGTCTTCCTCCAGCAATCCGCCCCCCTCCAGGCCGCATTCGGTAAAGCCGTCCGAATACAACAGCAGCTTGTCGCCGGGCTGCAGATAGGTTTCGATCTGCTGAAACGAAACATCCGACAGTAACCCGATGGGCAGCCCGCCTTCGCCCAGAAATTCGGTACGGCCGTCGTGGCGCAGCACCAGCGGATGCGGATGCCCGGCCTGCACCATCTTCAGATGCCCGTTGCGCAGGTCGACGATGGCGTAAACCATGGTGAAATACTCCTCGACCCCCGCATCCGCCATCAGGCGGCAATTGAGCATCTCGGCCACCTGTTCGGGCGGCAGCAGCGCGTAGAATTTGTCGAACCGCTTTTCCATCGCCACGTTCTGTTCGAAATGCTTGCTGGACAGATAGCCGCCCAGCCGCGCCGTCATCATCGCCGAGGTGATGCCATGACCCGACACATCGATGCTGTAGAACCCCAGCCGGTTAACCCCGGGTGAGAACATCCCCACCAGATCGCCGCCGATATGACCGCAGGGTTTCAGCAACATGCTGACCCGCGACTTGCCGAATTCACGCGTCAGTTCCGGCACCAGCGAATCCTGAATTTTCCGGGCCTGCATCAGGTCCTTGTCGATGGCGTCATGCGCCACGCGCAGCTCTTCCAGCGCGGTTTCGATCATCCGGTTCTTCTCGGACAGCTCGCGCTGCATGTCCAGGATACGCGCCCCGGCCGAAATGCGCGCGCGCAGTTCATCCGCCTCAAGCGGTTTGATCAGAAAATCGTCGGCGCCGGCATCCAGACCCTTTGCCACCTCCTGCTTTTCACTTTTCGAGGTCAGCAGGATGAAATAGCTGTACTGCTCACTGTCCAGCGCCCGGAACGCGCGGCAAAACTCCAGCCCGCTCATCCCCGGCATGACCCAGTCACTGACCACCAGATCCGGGGGGGTGGTCTGGCAGATCTCGATCGCGACGTCACCGCTGTCGGCCTCAAGCACGTCAAAGCCCCATTTTTTCAGCGAGGCCACCAGAATCCGCCGTTGCAGGCGGCTGTCATCGACGACAAGCACCTTTTGGATCGCGCCAAAATCCAGCTCTGTCCTGGCCTCTGCCTGACTGCCTTCTGCCACTTGTACCCTCTGCACTGCGACCATACTGAACGCACCGACCCTAGCGCGCGGCGGTTTAACATCCCGTGAAGGCGTTCTGTTGGCGTTGCTTAACCCCCTCTTTACCGGCCTTGGGCTACGCAGGTCATGTCGCGATATGTGTGGAGGCGCCGAACATGATCGACTGGTCCAGGGTCAGACAGCTGCGGGATGAGGTGGGCGCAGATGAGTTTGACGAGGTGGTGCAAATCTTTCTGGACGAGGTGCAGGAAACCATCGAACGGGTGCACCGGGACGCAACCCGGACCGAGTTCGAGCAGAACATGCATTTCCTCAAGGGCAGCGCGCTGAGCCTTGGGTTCAACCGCTTCTCAAGCCTGTGTCAGGATGCCGAGCGCAACGCCGCCGCAGGAAAAGCGGCCGATGTCGATCTGCCCGCGATCCTGAAAACCTATGACGACTCTCGCGCCGTGTTCCTGACTGACAAGGCCGCCAACCTGACCTAGATCACGAACTGCGCCAGTGTCTCGTCTTCGGTAATGTCGGTGTAGGTGAAGCCGGCCTCATCCAGATGCGCAAACAAGCGAGCGAAGTTCTCAGGCTTGCGGGTTTCGATACCGATCAGGACCGAGCCGAAATTGCGCGCCGATTTCTTCATGTATTCGAACCGGGCAATGTCGTCCTCGGGGCCGAGAATGCCCAGAAACTCTTTCAACGCGCCGGGACGCTGCGGCAGGCGTAGGATGAAGTACTTTTTGACGCCGGAATAACGTTGTGCCCGCTCCTTGACCTCGGGCAGACGTTCGAAATCGAAATTGCCGCCCGAGGTGACACAAACCACGGTCTTACCACGGATAAAGCTCTGAATATCGCCCAGCGCCTCGATCGCCAGCGCACCGGCGGGCTCCAACACGATGCCTTCGACATTCAGCATCTCGATCATGGTGGTGCAGATGCGATCTTCGGACAGAACATACACGTCGGACAGATGCCGATCCTTCAACAGCGCGAACGGTTTCGCTCCGATTTTCCCCACTGCCGCGCCATCGACAAAGTTGTCCACCTGATCCAGCGCCACCGGATGCCCCGTCGCCATCGCCGCGTGCAGGCAGGCCCCGCCCTTGGGTTCGACAAACAGGCAATGGGTCCGGTCCCCGAACCATGTCGCCACGCCCGAGGACATGCCGCCCCCGCCCACTGGCAGGATCACGTGATCGGGCAGACCGCCCAGTTGCGCCTCGATCTCAACCGCCAAGGACGCCTGCCCTTCGATCACATCCTCATCGTCGAAGGGTGACAGGAAATGCCCGCCCTGCTGTGCGCACCACGCTTGGGCCGCGGCCAGAGTGTCGTCGAAATAGTCGCCGATCAGGTGGATCTCGATATTGTCGCCACCAAAGATGCGGGTTTTCTGGATTTTCTGCTGCGGCGTCGTCACCGGCATGAAGATCACACCCTTAACGCCCAGATGCTTGCACATATAGGCTACGCCCTGTGCGTGGTTGCCCGCGCTGGCGCAGACGAACAAGTCCTGCCCCTGCTGCTTGCGCATGGCGTTGAACGCGCCACGGATTTTATACGACCGCACCGGGCTGAGGTCTTCCCGCTTGAGCCAGATATCGGCCCCGTAACGATCAGACAGATGGGCGTTGCGCTGCAGAGGCGTAGCCGGAAACACAGAGCGCATCGCCTGTTCGGCAGCGCGGGCGCGGGTCATGAAATCAGTCATGGCCCGTTCACTGGCCGATCCTGACTAAAAGAGCAAGGAATACATATGTGTACGCGGGTCAGGCGAGTTCACGTTTTTCGATGAAGACGCCGTACATAGTGGTCCAAATACTGACATATATTAATGAGAAGAACAATTGCACCAGAACTTCTGTGGCTATCGAAAACGCAGGAAGTGTGATGGCGACACCACCGATAACAGCTGAGGTGAGCAACATCCCAAAAATTTGAATGATTGCCAAAAACAGCAAGGTTCCGATTTTGCCACTAGTCAGTTTGATTACGTCTTTTATTTTCAATACTTGACCTATCGCGGTTGCTGGAAACGCTAGGCCCAAACGGAAGACAACAAAGAACGAGATAAAGGCCGAAACAAGTGGTGGCAGGTTCAGGACTGCACGCGGCGCCAATGACGCGTTCGTCAGGAATACCAATACTACCAGCAGTGCCAAACTGACCGAGAAAGACACTAAGAAAGCAATCGCTATAACCTTCATACCCTGCGTAAAGTATTGAAGAATATAGTTGGTTTTCAGGGGCGGTATCCATCCGCGCGGATACTCCTCCAGCAACACAAATCTGTGCCAGGCCACAAATATCCATATGATAACAAAAAGGTTGGCGACGACTATCAATAGAAATCCAATTTGTGAGACAACGCTCATCGCGGCGATCCAATCTACCCAGGATTGGTTCTCAACCTGAGTTCCGCGAGATTCAAAAAACAAAAAGGTGGCAATCGCGACTACTGTCGAGGGTATCAAACCGATGCGAATTGCTTGACGCCAGTTGCGAAAAACCATCCGCACCGAATGCACAAAAATCTGCCAACCCAACATCCGAAAACCGCCCTCTCAACCGTTCCTTGTTCTCTTTGCACCCGTTTCACCGCAATTCCCACGCCTCGTCAACGCAGATAACTTGCCCCCGCTTTCAAAACCCGTTAGGGGCCAAGCGTTCTACGCATAAGGGGAAGTCAGATGTCCGCGCCCAAGAAAGTTGTTCTGGCCTATTCCGGTGGCCTTGATACCTCGATCATCCTGAAATGGTTGCAGACCGAGTATGGCTGTGAGGTCGTGACCTTTACCGCCGATCTGGGTCAAGGTGAGGAACTGGAGCCCGCCCGCAAGAAGGCCGAGCTGCTGGGGATCAAGCCCGAGAACATCTATATCGAGGATATCCGCGAAGAGTTCGTCCGCGATTTCGTCTTCCCCATGTTCCGTGCAAACGCGCAGTACGAAGGCCTGTACCTGCTTGGCACCTCGATCGCGCGTCCGCTGATTTCGAAACGTCTGGTCGAGATTGCCGAAGAAACCGGTGCCGATGCCGTCGCCCACGGCGCGACCGGCAAGGGCAATGACCAGGTGCGGTTCGAACTGGCGGCCTACGCACTGAACCCCGACATCAAAGTGATTGCGCCCTGGCGTGAATGGGACCTGACCAGCCGCACCAAGCTGCTTGAATTTGCCGAACAGAACCAGATTCCGATTGCCAAGGACAAACGCGGTGAGGCTCCGTTCTCGGTCGATGCCAACCTGCTGCACACCTCGTCCGAGGGCAAGGTTCTGGAAGACCCCGCCGATATGGCACCCGATTATGTCTATCAGCGCACCGTCCACCCCGAGGACGCCCCGAACGAGCCCGAATTCATCGAAATCGGCTTTGAAAAAGGCGACCCGGTCAGCATCAATGGCGAGGCGATGAGCCCCGCAACCATCCTGACCAAGCTGAACGAATATGGCGGCAAGCACGGCATTGGCCGTCTGGACCTGGTCGAAGGCCGTTTCGTCGGTATGAAATCGCGCGGCATCTATGAAACTCCGGGCGGCACCATCCTGCTGGAAGCCCACCGCGGTATCGAGTCGATCACCATGGACCGCGGCGCGATGCACCTGAAAGACCAGCTGATGCCGCAATATGCGGAACTGATCTATAACGGTTTCTGGTACAGCCCCGAGCGTGAGATGCTGCAGGCCGCGATCGACAAGTCGCAAGAACATGTCACCGGCACCGTCAAGGTGAAACTCTACAAGGGTCTGGCCTCAACCGTGGGCCGCTGGTCGGATCACTCGCTGTACTCCGAGGCGCACGTGACCTTTGAAGAAGACGCCGGTGCCTATGACCAAACAGACGCAGCGGGCTTCATCCAGCTGAACGCGCTGCGCCTGAAGCTGCTGGCCGCACGGGACAAGCGCCTGAAATAAAGGCTCTGCCGCACGAAAAAGTTGAATTGACCGGTCGGGTCGCAACTTTGCCGCAGAATTGCCCAGTTGGTTGAACACACAGAACGGGTCGGCCCTGCAAAGGTTCGGCCCGTTTTTCATTCAATCCAATTGAGGCATTCATGCAGGCAGAACAGCTACAGGAACCCCCGGCAGAGTTTGAGTTTCGGGGGTCGGCCTCGGAATATTTCGGCATCTGGATCGTCAACCTGCTGCTGTCGCTTTTGACCTTTGGCATCTACAGCGCCTGGGCCAAGGTGCGCACCAAGAAATACTTCTATCAGAACACCTATGTCGCCGGGCGCAGCTTTGATTACCACGCAACCGGGCTGCAGATTCTGATCGGGCGGATCATCGTGATCGCCGGGATCGTCGCCTACACCATTCTGGGTGCAATCCCGCTGGTGAACCTTGTGATGATTTTAGGGCTGATTTTCCTGATCCCCTACCTGCTGGTGCGCTCGCTGCGGTTTCAGGCGCGGATGTCCAGCTGGTCGAACGTCCGGTTTGATTTTCAGGGCTCATGGGGATCGGCAGCGGCCAATTACTTCCTGTATCCGCTTCTGGCCGCGCTGACGGTCTATACCACCTGGCCTTTTGTCACCCGGTCTGTTCAACGGTTCCACGTGAACGGGCATACATTCGGCCAGACCAAAATGTCCTTCGACAGTCCGATCGGGCCGTTTTACAAGGCATTTCTGTGCGCCGCCCTTTGGGTGATCGTTGGGCTTTCGGCGCTTTTGGCGATTGTTGGCGTGAATGTCGGAACCCTGGAAGCCTTCAAATCACTGGAAAGTGGCGACGCGGATATTGCCGCGCTGATGATTATCCTGTCGCTTTACGGTTTCCTGATCGTGGTGATGGTGCCAGCGCTGATCATCTATCACGCCATGGTGCGCAACACGGTCTACAACTACACCATTCTGGGTGACGGGCACCGGTTCTATTCGGATGTGAGCGCCCTGCGCATGCTGTGGATTTCCGTGTCGAACGCCGTGGTTGTGGCGATGACGCTGGGCCTGATGCTGCCCTGGGCGCATGTACGCAGGGTGCGCTATCTGGCCAATCACACCACCTTCATCCCTGCCGGCCCGCTGGATGATTTCGTTGGCGACGTCAGTGCGCAAGTCAGCGCCATTGGCGACGCTTACGGAGATATCGAGGGCTTCGATATCGGCATTGCGGTCTGACCTTTGGGTACGCGTCCCGATGATATCGGCGCGCCTGTCTGCGGGCGCGCCTATCCGCCTCTCAGTTCGCGCGAGATCCCGGTGCGGCTGGCGGTGGGCGCCAATACCGTCTGGCTGATTGACGATCAGGGTCAAATCCAGACCCGTTGCACACCCGAGGAACTGGCGGTGGAACCCCGCGTCGGCGCGACCGAACGGCGGGTCAAATTCCCCGATGGCACTCTGTTTCTGACCGGCCAACACGCCGCCCTTGAACATCTGATCGCCGACACCAGCGGATCGCGGCTGCATCACGCGGAAAAGTTTCACCCCCGTCTGATCGTTGTCACACTGGCCTGTCTGGTCGCGGTCTGGGGTGTGTGGAAATACGGGCTGGCGGTGCTCGTGGCGCTTGCGGTGTGGATGACGCCCCCGCCGCTGGTCGCCGCGATTGATGCGGGGGTGATGCAGGCGCTGGATCAGATCATGACCGAGCCCAGCGCCCTGAGCGACAGTGACAAGACCAGGGTTCAGGACAATTTCGACCGGGTTCTGGCAGCGTTGGGTCCCGCGGCCGAAGACCACGACTACACTCTGGAATTCCGCGACCTTCCGGGCATGGGCCCGAACGCCTTTGCACTGCCGGGTGGAACGATTGTGGTAACCGACGACCTGGTGCGGCGGGTCTCATCCGATGCACTGGCCGGGGTGATCGGGCACGAGATCGGGCATGTAGCCGAACAACACGGGCTGACGCAGATCTACCGCTCACTCGGGGTGTTTGTGCTGATCGGGATGATGGCGGGTGACACCGGTCCGGTGCTGGAACAGGTGCTGCTGGAAGGTAACCTGATCCTGTCCCTCTCCTATTCCCGCCAGCACGAGCTGGCCGCCGACCGGTTTGGCGTTGATCTGGCCCGAAAGGCCGGGTTCGATCCCAACGGCCTGTCCGATTTCTTCGAGCTGCTGGAACAGGAAATCGGCGATCAGGAAGTGGACTGGCTCAGCACCCATCCCCGGTTCGAGGATCGTCAGCAAAACCTGAAATCCATGACCCAAGGTCACTAGGCGCAGACTATTGCCTGCGCCCCGACTGCCCCCTAACCCTTTGGGCTGAAACAGGAGGGACCCGATGACACTTGCCGCTATTGCCGATGGTATTCAGAAAAACCTGGTCGGGCGCAGCTTTGAAGGCTCGTTGAAATTCGACTGTGGCGATGACGGGGTTATCGTGCTGGCCGACAATCAGGCCAGCACGCAGGATCGCGACACCGACTGCACCATCCGCATCTCGCAGGACAATCTGACCAAGCTGCTGACCGGCAAGCTGAACCCAATGACCGGTGTGGCACTGGGCAAGCTCAAGATCTCGGGCAACATGGGTGTGGCGATGAAGCTGGGGCAGTTGCTGGGTTAAGGCGATAAACTCGTCTCACCACCGCGTGACAAACCATGTCAGCGGATTGCGCCGGTGCATAAGTCAGGGCAGCCTGATCCCGAAAGGAGCCCTGCCATGACCCGCATCGCCTATTTCGACTTTGTCAAACCGACGCTGCTGTTTGTGCTGATCGCACTGGCCGCCCTGCTGCGCGCCGCGCCCGCACCCGCCGCCGGAACCGAGACCCTGACGGTTGCGGGGGGCTGTTTCTGGTGTGTCGAATCCGATTTCGAATCCGTCCCGGGCGTGATTGGTGCGGTGTCGGGCTTTACCGGCGGAAAAACCGCAAACCCGACCTATGATCAGGTCACCAAAGGCGGCACCGGCCATTACGAGGCGGTCCAGATCACCTTTGACCCGGCCCGGGTGTCCCGTGAAACGCTGCTGAACATGTTCTTCCGCTCGGTCGATCCCACCGATGCAGGCGGTCAGTTCTGCGACCGGGGCAACAGCTATCGCACGGCAATTTTCGTCTCTAACGCGGGGGAAAAGACGCTGGCGCAGCGGGCCAAGGCGGACGCACAGCGCGCTTTGGGGCAAACGGTGGTGACGCCGATCCTGCAGCAGGGCGCGTTCTATCCGGCCGAAGCCTATCATCAGGATTACTACAAGGGCACCAAGCTGGTCCTGACCCGCTTTGGCCCCAAGCGCCAGCACAGCGCCTACAAAGCCTATCGCAAAGCCTGTGGCCGCGATGCCCGGGTCAAGCAACTCTGGGGCAGCGCGGCACCGTTTGCCGGGTCTTAATCGAACCGGGCCTCGTGCACCTCTTTGAGGTCGGGGATCACATCCGCCGTTCCGTGCCGCGTGACCATCAGGGCCGCGGCACGATTTGCCTGAGCGATCGCCTGCGCCATCGGCATGCCCCGATCCATTCCGGCCAGAACATAGCCGGTGAACGTATCGCCGGCACCCGTGGTATCCACCGCCCGTACCTTATGGGCGGGAAAATCCGAGGCCTCGCCGCGATGGTAATACCGCGCGCCTTTTGAGCCCAGCGTGACGATCACGTGTTCGATCTTCAGGTCGGTCACCGATTGTCCGGTGGCATCGCGCAACTGCTCGGCCTCGACCTCATTCAGGATCAGGGAATCCAGATAGGGCAGCACGGCCTGTACTGCCTTAGCCTGAAAGGGGGCTGCGGCGTAACAGACTGTCAGGCCCAGCGCGCGGGCCATCTTTGCGGCCTCGACCTGCAGGGTGGTTTCGTTCTGCGTCACCAGCAGGTCGCCCTGCGATGCGGAGGACAGCGCCTGCCCCAGCTGGTCCGGCGTGATTGCGTGGTTCGAGCCGGGAAACAGGATGATGTTGTTTTCACCCTGCGCATCCACCGCGATGATGGCGTGACCGGTGGGCACTTCGACCCCGGCGATATGGCGCGTGTCCACGCCATATTCGGTCAGCCGATCCCGTGCCCAGCCTCCATCTGGCCCCACGGCTCCGATATGCGCCACCTGCGCCCCGGCCCGGGCGGCGGCCACGGACATATTCGCGCCCTTGCCGCCCAGAAACCGATCCAGTCGATTGGCCGAAAGGGTTTCGCCCGGCCCGGGCAGGTGCGGCACGTCATAGATCATGTCCGCGTTGATCGAGCCGAGATTCCAGATCGTCATGGTTTGCCCGAGATATCGCACGAGGCCAGGATGGCCATGTTCAGGATGTCATTCGCCGTCGACACGGTCGAACAGATCTGGATCGGCTTGTCGACACCCGACAGGATCGGGCCAATGACAGTCGCGCCGCCCATTTCCTGCATCAGCTTGGTCGAAATCGACGCCGAGTGCCGCGCCGGAACGATCAGGATATTCGCCGGTCCGGTCAGACGCTGGAACGGATAGCTTGCCTGCTGATCCACGTTCAGGGCCACATCCACGGTCATCTCGCCTTCGTATTCGAAATCGACGCCGCGTTGGTCCAGTACGGCGGGCGCGCGGTGCATTTTCTCGGCCCGTTCCGACACCGGATAACCGAAGGTCGAGAAGCTGACGAAGGCCACCCGCGGCTCAAGCCCCATGTGGCGGGCCACGGCGGCGGAACGCTCGGCGATATTGGCCAGATCGTTTTGATCGGGCCATTCATGCACCAGCGTATCGCCGATCAGGACAATCCGCCCCTTGTGCAGCAGCGCGGTCACCCCAGCGGCACCATGCGTCGCGTCGGCGTCGAAAACGTGATTGATCCGGTCCAGCACATGCGCCGATTTGCGGGTGGCCCCGGTCACCAGACCGTCACCATGCCCATGCGCCAGCATCAGCGAAGAGAACACATGCCGGTCGCGCGCCGCCAGCCGGTGAATGTCCTTGCGATCAAACCCCTTACGCTGCAGCCGCTTGTAGAGAAAGTCGTTATAGGTATCGAGATGCGCGGTATTGGCAGCATTCACCACCTCCAGTTCGCGCACCGCGTCACCCAGACCGGCCTCTTCCAGCTTTTGTCTCACGTCCTCGGGACGACCCACAACCAGCGCCTTGCCGAAACCGGACCGCTGATAAGTCACCGCCGCGCGCAGCACGCGGGGATCGTCGCCCTCAGCAAAGATCATCCGGCTTTGCGCCTGACGCGCCCGCGCGTTCAGACCGCGCAGAATGCTGGCGGTCGGGTCCATGCGGGATTTGAGGCTCAGTTCATAGGCGTCCATGTCGATGATCGGACGGCGCGCCGCGCCGGTTTGCATCCCGGCCTTGGCAACGGCGGGCGGAATGCGGTGGATCAGGCGCGGATCGAACGGAGTGGGAATGATGTAGTCGCGGCCAAAGGTCAGCGACTTGCCATAGGCCATCGCAACCTCGTCCGGCACATCCTCGCGCGCCAGATTGGCAAGTGCGTGGGCACAGGCGATTTTCATCTCGTCATTGATGGCGCGGGCGTGAATGTCCAGCGCGCCACGGAACAGGTAAGGGAAGCCCAGAACGTTGTTCACCTGGTTCGGATAGTCGCTGCGCCCGGTGGCCACGATGGCATCTACGCGAACCTCATGCGCCTCTTCCGGCGTGATTTCCGGGTCCGGATTCGCCATGGCGAAAATAACCGGATTGTCGGCCATGCTGGCAACCATATCCTGCGTCACGGCACCTTTGACCGACACACCCAGAAACACATCCGCGCCTTTCATGGCCTCTTCCAGCGTCCGCAGGTCGGTGGTGATCGCGTGGGCCGATTTCCACTGGTTCATCCCCTCGGTCCGGCCCTGATAGATCACGCCCTTGGTGTCACAGACGATGCAGTTCTCATGCCGCGCGCCCATCGACTTGAGCAGTTCGATACAGGCAATCCCTGCCGCACCCGCGCCGTTCAGAACGATTTTCACATCCTCGATCTTTTTGCCCGAGATATGCAGCGCGTTCAGCAGACCTGCCGCGCAGATCACCGCCGTGCCATGCTGGTCATCGTGGAAGACGGGGATATCCATCTCTTCCTTCAGGCGCTGTTCGATGATGAAACATTCGGGCGCCTTGATGTCTTCCAGATTGATGCCGCCAAAGGTCGGACCCATCAGGCGCACCGCGCGGCAGAATTCATCCGGGTCTTCGGTGTCCAGCTCGATATCGATCGAGTTCACGTCGGCGAACCGTTTGAACAGGACGGATTTCCCCTCCATCACCGGTTTCGAGCCCAGCGCGCCAAGGTTACCAAGGCCCAGGACCGCCGTCCCGTTCGAGATCACGGCCACCAGATTACCCTTGTTGGTATAGTCATACGCTGTCTCAGGCGCCTCGGCGATGGCTTCGCAGGGAACGGCGACGCCGGGGCTGTAGGCCAGCGACAGATCGCGCTGGGTGGTCATGGGAACGGTGGCCTGCACCTCCCACTTGCCGGGGGTCGGGTCCAGGTGAAAGGCCAGCGCCTCTTCTTTGGTGATCTTCGTTTTGGGCATCTTTTCGGTCGTTTCCATGACTTCGGGGCTGATGCGTCATAGCGCAGGCCGGGGCGCGCCTCAACGACAATGCGTTTTCAGCTTTCACAGCAGGGGCCGGGTTTGTAAGGTCGCGCCCGGAATACGCCAGAAGGGGGCCGCTTTTGTCCACAGTCACGCCGATGATGGCGCAGTATCTCGAGATCAAAGAGGCCCACGCGGACGCCCTGCTGTTCTACCGCATGGGCGATTTCTACGAGATGTTCTTCGAGGACGCCGTCAACGCCGCCGAGGCGCTGGATATCGCCCTGACCAAACGCGGCAAGCACAATGGGGACGATATCCCGATGTGCGGAGTGCCAGTCCATTCCGCCGAGGGTTATCTGCTGACCCTCATCCGTAAAGGCTTTCGCGTGGCCGTCTGCGAACAGATGGAAAGCCCGGCCGAGGCGAAGAAAAGAGGCTCTAAATCGGTGGTTCGGCGGGATGTCGTGCGTCTGGTGACACCCGGCACGCTGACCGAAGACGCACTGTTGGAAGCCCGCCGACACAACTTTCTGGCCACCTATGCCGAGGTTCGGGATGAGGCCGCGTTGGCCTGGGCCGATATCTCGACCGGCGCGTTTCACGTGATGCCTCTGACCTCTGTCCGCCTCAGCCCCGAACTGGCGCGGCTGGCCCCGTCCGAGTTGATCGTGGCCGACGGGTCTGAGGCCGCGCTGCACGAACCCACCCGCGATCTGGGCATCTCGCTGACCCCCATCGGACGCGCCAGTTTCGACAGCACGGCGGCAGAAAAACGCATCTGCGGCTTGTTTCACGTGGGTGCGCTGGATGCGTTTGGGTCGTTTGGTCGCGCCGAGGTGTCAGCGATGGGCGCGCTGATCGACTATCTGGAGATCACCCAAAAAGGCAAACTGCCCCTGTTGCAGACGCCGCTGAAGGAATCCGAAGACCGTGTGGTGCAGATCGACGCCGCCACGCGCCGCAACCTGGAACTGACCCGGTCCCTGTCCGGAGGCCGCGCCGGATCATTGCTGTCCGTGGTCGACCGCACCGTGACGCCGGGCGGCGCGCGCCTGCTGGAACAACGCCTGTCCAGCCCCTCGCGCAATCTGGATGTGATCCATGCCCGGCTCGACGCGGTGAGCTTTGCCGTCGAAGACAGCCTGACCGCCTCGGACCTGCGCGAAGCGCTGCGCAAAACCCCCGATCTGGACCGCGCCCTGTCGCGCCTGTCGCTGGACCGCGGCGGCCCCCGCGATCTAGCCGCCATCCGCAACGCGTTGACCCAGGCCGCCGCGATCGCCGGAATTTGCGAAGGTCAGGACCTGCCGGTTCTGCTGGCAACCGCCCTGCAAAACCTCGTCGGTTTCGACGATCTGCTGAACTTGCTGGACGAGGCCCTGGTTGCCGAACCGCCCCTTTTGGCCCGTGACGGCGGCTTTATCGCCCCCGGTTTCGACGCCGAACTGGATGAAGCCCGCACTCTGCGCGACGAAGGCCGCTCGGTCATCGCCGGGTTTCAGCAGAAATACGCGGAACATACCGGCATCACCTCGTTGAAGATCAAGCACAACAACGTGCTGGGCTATTTCATCGAGACCACGGCCACCCATGCCGAGAAGATGCTGAACCCGCCGTTTTCCGAAACCTATATCCACCGCCAGACCACGGCCAATCAGGTGCGGTTCACCACCGTAGAGCTTTCGGAAATCGAAACCCGCATCCTGAACGCCGGGAATCTGGCGCTCGAGCTCGAAAAGCGGCTCTATCAAAGGCTTTCTGACGAAATTCTGACCCTCGCTGCCCGCCTCAACCAAGCCGCCAGGGGGCTGGCCGAACTGGATCTGACCACCGCACTGGCGGATTTGGCACGCGGAGAAAACTGGTGCCGCCCGCAAGTGGACGCATCCCGCGCCTTCAATGTTCAGGGTGGCCGCCACCCGGTCGTCGAACACGCGTTGCGCCAGCAAAGCGGGGATGCATTCATTGCCAATGATTGCGACCTCAGCGCCAATCAGGGCGCGGCAATCTGGCTTCTGACCGGTCCCAACATGGCCGGTAAATCGACCTTCCTGCGCCAGAACGCCCTGATCGCCCTGCTGGCCCAAATGGGCAGCTATGTGCCTGCCGAACAGGCCCATATCGGCGTGGTCAGCCAGCTGTTCAGCCGGGTCGGAGCCTCGGACGATCTGGCCCGTGGCCGCTCGACCTTCATGGTCGAAATGGTCGAAACCGCCGCGATCCTCAATCAGGCCGACGACCGCGCGCTGGTCATTCTGGACGAAATCGGTCGGGGCACAGCCACCTATGACGGTCTGTCGATCGCCTGGGCCACGCTGGAACATCTGCACGCCGCCAACAAATGCCGCGCGCTGTTCGCCACGCATTACCACGAACTGACCGCGTTGGCCGGTAATCTTGAGGGCGTCGACAACGCCACAGTCGCCGTCAAGGAATGGGAAGGCGAGGTGATCTTCCTGCACGAGGTTCACAAAGGCGCCGCCGACCGGTCTTATGGGGTGCAGGTCGCACAGCTGGCGGGCCTGCCCGCTTCGGTCGTCGACCGCGCCCGCGTGGTTCTGGACCAGCTGGAAAAAACCGAGCGTGAGGGGGGCAAGCAAAAGGCCCTGATCGACGACCTGCCCCTGTTCTCGGCGGCCCCGCCACCTCCGCCCCCCGCACCCAAGGCCTCACCGGTCACCGATATGCTGGACGAGATTCTGCCGGATGAACTGACCCCGCGCGAGGCGCTGGACCTGATCTACAAACTGAAAGAGGCGGCCAGATCCTGACCGCCTCTTCACTTTTTCAAAAATACTCTCGCCGAAGGCTTGGCTTCTTTGAAGCCAATCAGCTAGCCGGCGTCGAAGACACACCCACCTGCGCCGGGCGCAGCAAGCGGTCATGCAGCATGAAGCCTTCGGCTGAAACCTGAATGATGTCACCAGCACGGGTGCCCGGGACAGGGGCTTCGAACATCGCCTCATGCACATTCGGATCAAAGCGGTCGCCAACTTCGGGCGTGATCACCTCGATCCCGTGCTTCTGGAACACGTCCTTCAACGCGCGCATGGTCAGCTCGACCCCTTCCAACAGACCGGCGGCAACTTCTTTCTGCTCATCGGTTGCGGCCTCAAGCGCGCGTTTCATGTTGTCATAGACCGGCAGCATGTCACGCGCCAGTTTCGACCCGCCATATTGTTCCGCATCGCGGCGCGCCTTGTCGCCGCGTTTGCGCGCATTCTCGGCATCGGCCAGCGCGCGCATGAACTTGTCTTTGTAATCGTCGCGCTCGGCGCGCAGCTCATCCAGCTCCAACGCTTCATCGCTGAATTCCGCGATTTCTTCGGCCAGCTGTTCCGCCTCGGCGGTTGCGATATCGTCCAGAAATTCTTCGTTCTTGGGCTCTGCCATCTCTTACCCTCTAGCTCCGGTCGGATATCAGCTTACCGACCAGTTGCGCCGTATAATCCACGATCGGCACGATCCGTCCATAATTCAGACGCGTGGGTCCGATGACCCCGACCGCACCAATTATCTTTCGATCAGCGTTCATATATGGAGACACCACCAAAGAGGAACCCGAAAGTGAGAAAAGTTTGTTCTCAGAGCCGATAAAAATGCGCACACCCTCGCCTTCTTCGGTCAATTCAAGGAATTCCGCGATGTCGCGCTTGCGTTCCAGATCGTCAAACAGGGTTCGGATACGGTCCAGTTCCTCGGTCTGGCCCGGTTCATTCAACAGATTCGCCCGTCCGCGCACGATCAGACGGGCCGAGTCGCCGCCATCCCCGTCCCAGGCGGCCATGCCACTTTCGACCATTTCACGCGCCAGCACGTCGATCTCTTGCTTGCGGGCATCAATCTGTGTCTGCATCTGACGGCGCACTTCACCCAGCGTGCGCCCTTCGATCAGGGCATTCAAAAAATTCGCCGCTTCACGCATTGAACTGGGCGTCTGCCCGGGTGGGGGCGCAAACAGGCGATTTTCCACATGACCGTCCGCAAACACCAGAACCACCAGCGCGCGGTCATGCGCCAGCGAGACAAACTCGATATGTTTGATCTCGGATTCGTGCTTGGGCGTCAAAACCAGTGAGGCCCCATGTGTCACGTGTGACAAGGCTGACCCCACCCGGTCCAGCATTCCGCCCACATCGCCTGCGTTAGAGCCTAATGTTTCGTCCAGTTTCTGCCGATCATCCGCGCCCAGATCACCAACCTCAAGCAGCCCGTCGACGAACATGCGCAACCCTTGCTGCGTCGGAATTCGCCCCGCGCTGACATGAGGGCTGTCCAAAAGGCCCAGAAACTCCAGATCCTGCATCACGTTGCGCACGGTTGCGGCGCTGACCTTTTCCGACAAAGTACGGGTCAGGGTGCGGCTGCCAACAGGCTCACCGCTGTCCAGATAGCTTTCGACGATCAGCCGGAACACTTCACGCGACCGGTCATTCATCTCGTTCAGAATTTTGCTCGCTTCGCTCATCGGCGGTCCCCTGCTGGGTCGTCATTAAATCGCAGGCAGATGAAAGGTCAATCGGGGTTGCATCGTAACGCCGCGGGGCGGTATCCCAAACCCAACAGATAAAGGAATTCCCATGCGACCCTCAGGACGTGATCTAAACGAAATGCGCACCGTTTCAATCGAAACGGACTTTACAAAACATGCCGAAGGGTCTTGCCTGATCAAGATGGGCGACACCCATGTGCTGTGCACCGCCACGATCGAGGATCGCGTGCCGCCGTTCATCAAGGGCTCGGGCCTGGGCTGGGTCACCGCCGAATACGGCATGCTGCCCCGCGCCACCAACACGCGGATGCGGCGTGAGGCCGCAAGCGGCAAGCAAGGCGGCCGTACCGTGGAAATCCAGCGCCTGATCGGCCGCGCCCTGCGTGCCGGCGTGGATCGGGTTGCACTGGGTGAGCGTCAGATCACCGTCGACTGCGACGTAATCCAGGCCGATGGCGGCACCCGCTGCGCCTCGATCACCGGTGGTTGGGTGGCCCTGCGCCTGGCGGTGAACAAGCTGATGAAGGCAGGTGACGTGATTTCCGACCCGCTGGTTGATCCGGTCGCCGCTGTGTCTTGCGGCATCTACGCAGGTCAGCCGGTGCTGGATCTGGACTACCCCGAGGACAGTGAGGCCGGTGTCGACGGCAACTTCATCATGACCGGGTCCGGCAAGCTGATCGAAGTGCAGATGAGCGCCGAAGGCTCGGTCTTCAGCCGTTCGCAGATGGATCAGCTGATGGACCTGGCGGAAAAAGGCGTATCTGAACTGGCCGCCGCACAGAAAGCCGCCACCGCATGACCCGCAAGTTCGACGGCGACAGGCTGCTAGTGGCCACGCATAACAAAGGCAAGCTCGAGGAGATGGCGCATCTCCTCGAACCCTTTGGCGTGACCGTTGTTGGCGCGGCAGAGATGAACCTGCCCGAACCGGAAGAGACCGAGGATACCTTTGTCGGCAACGCCCGGATCAAGGCTCATGCCGCGGCCAAGGCGACCGGCCTGCCTGCCCTGTCGGACGATTCCGGCATCACCATCGACGCGCTGGACGGTGCACCCGGCGTTTACACCGCCGATTGGGCCGAAACCGACAATGGCCGTGATTTCCTGATGGCAATGACCCGCGCGCATACGGAACTGGAGGCAAAAGACGCTCCGCACCCTCGCACCGCGCAGTTTCGCAGCACGCTGGTTCTAGCCTGGCCCGACGGGCATGACGAGGTGTTCGAAGGCATCGCCCCCGGCCATCTGGTCTGGCCGATCCGCGGCGAAGGCGGTTTTGGCTACGATCCGATGTTTGTCCCGGACGGGTACGACGTTACCTTCGCGGAAATGGATCGCTGGGAAAAGAACAAGATCAGCCATCGCGGCCGCGCGGTGGATATGTTCGTGAAAGGCTGCTTTGGCGGATGATTGGCGCAACGGGGGCTTTGGCCTGTACGTGCATTGGCCTTTTTGCGAGGCCAAATGCCCCTATTGCGATTTCAACAGCCATGTTTCAAGAAATATTGATCAAAAACAATGGCTTAACGCTTATCTAAGTGAACTTCGCCGTTCGGCCGCCGAAACACCCGACCGAGTGTTGAATACGATCTTCTTTGGCGGCGGCACCCCGTCCTTGATGGAGCCTGACACCGTTGCTGCGGTAATTGATGAAGCCCGCGCCCTCTGGCGCCCGGCCAATAACATGGAAATCACGCTCGAAGCCAATCCCGGCTCGGTCGAGGCTGGCCGCTTTGCTGCTTATCGAAACGCTGGCGTCAACCGTATCTCAATGGGTGTGCAGGCCCTGAACGACGAAGACCTGCGCCGCCTGGGCCGCATTCACACCGTGGCCGAGGCCCGCGACGCCTTTGACATCGCCCGCAATTGTTTTGATCGCGTCAGCTTTGACCTGATCTACGCCCGTCAGCATCAAACCCTGGACACCTGGCGCGCGGAGCTGACCGAGGCGCTGTCGATGGCCATCGACCACATGTCGCTGTACCAGCTGACCATCGAGGACGGCACCGCATTCGGCGAACGCTATGCCATCGGAAAACTGCGCGGCCTGCCCGAGGATGACAGCGCCGCCGACATGTATCTGGCCACGCAAGAGATCTGCGAGGCGCACGGCCTACCCGCCTATGAGGTTTCCAACCACGCCCGTCCCGGCGCGGAATCTCAGCACAACCTGATATATTGGCGCTATGGCGATTATGTCGGTATCGGACCCGGGGCGCATGGGCGCATCACACTGAACGGTCGTAAACTGGCAACCGAAACCTATCTGTCTCCAAACGCGTGGTTGAAAGCGGTTGAAAACGGGTCCGGAGAAAAACAACGTACCGCGCTTTCATCGCAAGATCAGGCGAATGAATACCTTATGATGGGTTTAAGGGTTGCTGAAGGACTAGATATTGATAGATTCAACGCATTGTCGGACCAAGCTCTGCCACGGTGCACGCTTTCTGATCTGGCCGAACTTGGCATGATTGAACAGAAAAACGGACGGCTGATTGCCACCAAAGACGGACGAGCGGTTCTGAACGCAGTGATCCGGGAATTGTTGGGATAGATAATGCAATATATCTGGGCCATTCTGGGGTTGATCTGCGTCGGGCTTGCGATGGTGGGCATCGTTCTGCCCCTGTTACCGACGGTGCCGTTTTTGCTTTTGGCAGCGTTCTTCTTCGCCCGCTCCTCCTCGCGCCTGCACAATTGGTTGATCACGCACCGCTCGTTCGGACCGTTGATTGTGGATTGGCAAAGCTCTGGCGCCATTCGTCCGGGCGCAAAAAAGGCGGCGACCCTTTCGATCGCCGCCGTGTTCGGGCTGTCTGTCCTGCTGGCCCTGCCCTCCCATGTCCTGATCATTCAGGCCGTGGTGCTGAGCGGGGTGATGATCTTTATCTGGACCCGTCCTAACGGCTGAGTTTGGCGCAAAGATCGTCCAGCTGATCCAGGTTTTCATAAGTCAGCACCACCTGGCCGGTTTCGGTTCCGGCCTTGTGGTTGATCACAACCTTCATCGCCAGGATCGCGGAAAGGTCCTTTTCCAACGCCCGCGTGTCCGCATCCTTGCCCGCATCCAGGTTTCTGGACCGTGGCGCAGACTTGGCCGGATCACCCTGCTGTTTTTTCACCAGCGCCTCGGTCGCGCGCACCGAAAGCCCATCCCGCACCACGATTTTCGCCAGTTCAGACGGGTTTTCCGCCGTTATCAGCGCCCGCGCGTGGCCCGCAGACAGCTTTCCTTCAATCACCAGCGTTTGCACGTCCAGCGGTAGAGACAACAAACGCAGCAGGTTTGCGATATGACTGCGGCTTTTACCCAGCGCTTCGGCGAGTTTTTCCTGCGTGTGCCCGAACCGGTCCATCAGTTGCTTGTAACCCGCCGCCTCTTCGACGGCATTCAGGTCTGCGCGCTGAATGTTCTCGATAATCGCGACTTCCAGCACTTCGGTATCGTCAAATTCGCGGACGATGACCGGAATATCGTGCAGCTGCGCCATTTGGGCAGCCCGCCAACGGCGCTCACCTGCGACGATTTCATATTCGCTGCCGTTGATTTCGCGCACGATCAACGGTTGAATGATGCCCTTTTCTTTGACCGAGGCAGCAAGCTCGTCCAGTTGATCCGGCGAAAACGTCCGGCGCGGCTGGTTCGGATTGGCGCGCAGCTTTTCAATCGGGACTTTCATGTCCGGCCGACGAGGTTCTGCCGGAACCAGACCTTCAGCTTCCTGCGTCACATCTGCCATCAGGGCCGACAATCCGCGGCCCAAACCTCGGGGTTTTGATTTCTTGACGGCCACTGAGCCCTCCTCACTGCCGCTCAGGCGGCGGCTTTCTTATTCTTATGAATGACTTCGCGCGCCAGATGCCGATACGCCATGGCTCCCAACGACCCCGAGTCATACTGCAGAACCGGCAAAGCGTAAGACGGCGCCTCGCTGACCCGCACATTTCTGGGTATCTTGGTTTTAAATACCATCTCACCCAGATTGTCACGCGCGTCTTTTTCGACCTGACGGGACAAGTTGTTGCGGTTGTCATACATGGTCAACACAACACCTTCGATTCTCAGGCCCGGATTCGCTGTTTGGCGGACCTCTCGTATCGTCAGCATCAACTGGGACAGGCCTTCCAGCGCAAAGAACTCGCTTTGCAACGGTACCAGAACGGAATGAGCCGCGACCATGGCGTTTACGGTCAGCAGATTTAACGATGGTGGGCAGTCGATGAGCACAAAATCCAGTTCGAACTTGTCGATTGGCGTCTGCCGCAGCGCATCATGCAATAAATAGCTGCGCTTTTCGTTGGAAATCAGCTCGATATCTGCTGAACTCAGATCGACGGTCGCGGGGATGACAAAAAGACCTTCGATTTCAGTCTCTTGTACCACTGCCTCTAGCGGGGCATCGTCAAGAATCAGATCATAGGTCGTCCAATCCCGGTCCTCGACACCCAGACCGGTTGATGCATTGCCCTGCGGATCGAGGTCGACAACCAACACCCTGCACCCGGCTTCGACCAGACCTGCAGCCAGATTGATCGCCGTCGTCGTCTTTCCCACCCCACCCTTTTGATTGGCAACCGCAATTATCCGGGGCCCTGAGGGACGAGACAGATCAACCACGCGATACTCCTTTGATCCTTAGGATAACAGCTTGGGGTTCAGTTAAACTTGTAATCGGCTCGCACTCGAAATTCCATTCCTCGCGTGCGGCTTCCAGCTCTTTTTTCCAGCTTGCACCTTTCGGCAACAAAGCAATACCGGTTTTTCCTAAATGTCTGTCACAAAATGACAATAATACCTTAAGATCGGCAAGCGCCCGCGCAGACAAGACATCTGCCTGCAGGGGTTCCACGTTTTCGATTCGCTTTGAAATGACGGTACAATTGGCACGGCATTCCCGTGCCACACTGCGTAGGAAGGCCGATTTGCGCTGATCGCTTTCCACCAGGGTGAATTTGGCGTCTGGCGCTGTATCTATGGCCATGATCGCACAGACCATGCCGGGAAACCCGCCACCACTGCCCAAATCCACCCAGGTTTTGAATGCACCTGCACACTGGTAAACCTGTACGGAATCCAGAATATGCCGCGTCCAGATATCCTTTAAGCTGTTGCGGGATACCAGATTAATCCTGGGATTCCAGCGATGCACCAGATCTACATAGGTTTCGAGCCGTTCAATTGTTTCACGTGAAACACTCGAACCATCAAAGATCTCATGGCTCATGCCTTGCGTACCTTTTGTTCACGCCTCAATTTGGCCAATAGCAATGTAAGTGCAGCTGGTGTCACCCCTTCGACCCGCCCGGCCTGAGCGATGTTGATCGGGCGCGCCTGCGACAGTTTCTGCTTCATCTCGGCTGACAGGCCGTCCAGCGCAGAATAGTCGAAGTCCCGCGGTATTTCATAGGATTCATCGCGTTTCATCGCTTCGACATCTTTTTGCTGACGCGCAATGTAGTTCGCATAAAGCGCGTCCCGTTCAACTTGAAGGCGGATATCCGTTTCAACCTCTTCCAATTCCGGCATAAGGGGAACCAGATCATCAAAGGAAACGTCGGGAAACGCCAACAGCGCCATCCCATCCCGGCGGTTTCCATCCTGATTGACGTTGATTCCAACGGCACGCACCTCTTTCGGCGTATATGTGCGATCGGTCAGCATGGTTTTGGCGGCGGAGAGTTTTTCCATCTTTTCGCCGAACCGAACTTGGCGTTCCCCTCCGACACATCCGAGATCGGTGCCCAAGGGTGTCAGCCGCTGATCCGCATTATCCGCGCGCAAAGACAGTCGGAATTCTGCCCTTGACGTGAACATACGGTACGGTTCCGCCACACCACGCGTGGTCAGATCGTCGATCATCACGCCGATATAGCTGTCGGCCCGGGTGAAATGAACCGGATCACGACCCAAAACGGACAGGGCGGCGTTCAGTCCGGCAACCAGACCTTGCGCTGCGGCTTCCTCATATCCTGTGGTGCCGTTGATCTGGCCCGCAAGATATAGACCAGGTGCATCTGGCAAGGACAGCGACGATGTCAGAACGCGGGGATCGACATAGTCATATTCAATCGCGTAGCCCGGTTGCAGGATTTCGGCCTTCTCCAATCCCTTGATAGAGCGCACATAGTCCTGCTGCACATCCTGAGGCAAGGAGGTTGAAATTCCGTTCGGATAGATCGTGTGGTCATCAACCCCTTCAGGTTCCAGAAAAATCTGGTGCGAGTCCTTTTCCGCAAATCGAACGATCTTATCCTCGATCGAAGGACAATATCTGGGCCCCACCCCTTCTATATGCCCCCCATACATGGCAGAACGGGACAGGTTCTTTTCGATGATCTCATGGGTGCGTGCGTTTGTATGCGTGATACCGCAGGAAATCTGCGGCGCAACAACCGAGGTGGAGAGAAATGAAAACAGCGTGGGATCGTCGTCACCGTCCTGACGTTCGAGATCGGACCAATCAATTGTCCGACCGTCCAGCCTTGGCGGCGTCCCTGTTTTCAAACGCCCCATCCGCAAATCAAGACTGTCCAAGCGTTCCGCCAGCTTGACTGAGGGCCGATCCCCCATCCGCCCGCCCGGCCGGGAAACATCGCCGATATGGATAATGCCGCGCAGGAAGGTACCCGAGGTCAGGACAACGGCGCCGGCGTGGATTTCGGAATCGTCCGCCAGCCTGATTCCAGCCACCCTGAGCCCGTCCATCAGAAAGTCGACCACCTCGCCCACTACGACCGTCAACCGATCCTGCGCCTGCGTCTCTTTTTGCATGGCAGCCCGATACAATGCACGGTCCGCCTGGGTTCTAGGACCCTGCACCGCTGGGCCCTTGCGACGGTTTAGCAGGCGGAACTGAATACCTGCCTGATCCGCAACCCGGCCCATGACACCGTCCAGCGCATCAATCTCGCGTACCAGATGCCCTTTCCCCAAACCTCCGATGGCAGGGTTACAGGACATCACGCCGATATCTGATGCGGACAGAGTTACCAAAGCCGTCTCGGCCCCCATCCGTGCGGCGGCATGTGCGGCTTCGGTACCGGCATGACCGGCGCCAACTACAACAACATCGAACTTCGAATGTTTCACGTGAAACACTCCCTACTTACCCAGGCAGAAACTGGAAAATATCTCATCCAGCAGGTCTTCGACCCCAATCCTGCCAACCAGTGTTTCCAAAGCACGGATCGCCGTGCGCAGTTCTTCGGCAGCGATATCATACAAGTCCGGGCCCGATTCCAGAACCGCCATCGCCTCACCCAATGCTGCACTGGCATCAATCAGCGCGACGCGATGCCGTTCACGGGTCGCAATACCATGGCTAGTAGATCGCTCACCTAATACACACGATATATGGGATATTAGCTGGTCAATCCCCTGCCCCGTTTTACCGGAAATCCCGCCATTGCCATCCTCACGGAGATCAGATTTCGGCAACATCTGAATGTCGCCCTCCAACATCTGAACGCCAAGCTCCGAGGTATCTTCGGTTAAAAACACCCGCAAATCGGCCGCATCGGCGCGTTTGCGGGCCAGTTCGATCCCAAGGTTTTCGACGTGATCCTCGGTTTCGCGCAATCCAGCCGTATCCAGCAGCGTCACAGGCAATCCACCAAGATCCATCCGAACCTCGATAACATCGCGAGTCGTCCCAGCATATTCCGACGTGATTGCCGCCTCGCGCCCAGCCAGGGCGTTCAGCAAGGTCGATTTGCCCGCATTTGGCAGGCCAACGATAGCCACCTCGAACCCGGTCCGGATGCGTTCAGCGATCTTCACGCCATCCGCTTCGCGCTGCAAGTCCTGCATCACGCCGGTCACCAATGCGCGCACTTCCGGCGTAACGTCGGTGGGCACCTCTTCGTCGGCAAAATCAATGACAGCTTCCAGCAAGGAGGCCGCCCGGATCAGATCACGGCGCCAGCGCTCGGCCAATCCGCCCAGTTCCCCGGCCAGAATGGTCTGCGCCTGTTTCCGCTGCGCTTCGGTTTCGGCATCGATCAGGTCGGCAAGCCCTTCGACCTGGGTCAAATCCATCTTGCCGTTTTCCAACGCACGGCGGGTGAACTCTCCGGGTTCCGCCAGCCGCAGCCCATCCGTGTCCGACAGGCAGCGCATCACTGCATTGACCGAGGCAGTACTGCCGTGAATTTGCAGCTCGGCCACGTCCTCACCGGTGAAACTGGCCGGGGCCTGAAAGGTCAGAACCAATCCGTCGTCCAAACGCGATCCATCAGCGGCATGCAACGCGCGTACCCGCATACCGCGGGGCGGCAACGGGCTGCCGGTCAGCCCGGCCGCAGCAGAATGCGCCAAAGGGCCAGAGAGGCGGATGACCGCCACCCCTGCTTTGCCCTGTGCGCTGGCCAAGGCGAATATCGTATCCATTCGAAGGCCTCGCGTCAGTTAAGACCTGTGTCAGGTGTTCATTGAATCGAAGAACTCGCCGTTTGTCTTGGTTTGCTTCAACTTCGACAACAGGAATTCGATCGCGTCGGTGGTGCCCATCGGGTTGAGAATGCGGCGCAGGACGAAGGTCTTGGCCAGATCGCCCTTATCGACCAGCAGGTCCTCTTTCCTTGTGCCGGACTTGAGGATGTCGATGGCCGGGAACACGCGCTTGTCTGCAATCTTGCGATCCAGAACAATCTCCGAGTTACCTGTACCTTTGAATTCTTCAAAGATAACCTCGTCCATCCGGCTGCCGGTATCGATCAGCGCGGTGGCGATGATGGTCAGCGAACCGCCCTCTTCAATGTTCCGCGCCGCGCCAAAGAACCGCTTCGGCCGTTGCAGAGCATTTGCGTCCACACCACCGGTCAGAACTTTACCCGAGGATGGCACCACAGTGTTAAACGCCCTACCAAGTCTTGTGATAGAATCGAGAAGAATAACAACATCTCGTTTATGTTCGACCAGACGCTTGGCTTTTTCGATAACCATCTCAGACACAGCCACGTGGCGCGTCGCCGGTTCGTCGAAGGTCGATGACACAACCTCCCCCTTCACCGAGCGCTGCATGTCGGTCACCTCTTCCGGGCGTTCGTCGATCAGCAAGACGATCAGATAGCACTCGGGGTGATTTTGCTCGATCGAATGCGCAATATTCTGCAGAATCACGGTCTTACCGGTCCGTGGCGGTGCCACGATCAGCGAACGCTGGCCTTTACCGATGGGCGAGACCAGGTCGATCACACGGGCCGACTTGTCCTTGATGGTAGGATCTTCGATCTCCATCTTCAGACGCTCATCCGGGTACAGAGGCGTCAGGTTATCGAACAGAATCTTGTGCTTGGCCTTTTCAGGATTTTCAAAGTTGATCTTGGTGACCTTGGTCAGCGCAAAATACCGCTCGTTCTCGTCTGGTGCCTTGATCTCACCTTCAACCGTGTCGCCGGTGCGCAGCGAATGCTGACGGATCATGTCGGGCGAAACATAGATGTCATCGGGACCCGGCAGATAGTTCGCCTCGGGCGAGCGCAGAAAGCCGAAACCGTCCTGCAGCACTTCCAGCACACCATCGCCGCCGACGGTCCAGCCCTCATCCGCGCGTTCGCGCAGGATCTGGAACATCATCTCGCCTTTCCGCATGGTCGAGGCGTTTTCGATCTCCAGCTCTTCGGCCATCGCCAGAAGGTCTTTGGGGCTTTTGGCCTTCAGGTCGGCCAGATTCAGGGCATCAGTTGTCATGATATATACCTTCACCGCTGACAGCGCGGCACGAAGTGGAATTTCAGTACGGAAGATACGCCGCCCGGACGGGCGTGTTACGTGATAAGTATGCGCTTACTGATGAAGAGTCAAATAAGCTCTCAGAACTTCAGAATGACCGCCAGAACGATGGCAACCATCAGAATGGTGGGAACCTCGTTCATCATGCGATACTGCCGCCCAGTGAGCTTGTTTCGGCCCTCTACGAAGTCCTTGCGCCGCGCCATGAGCCAGTGATGGAACCATGTCATCCCAAGCACCGCTGCGCCCTTGACCCAAGGCCAGGACCAGTCCCAGCCGACAATGCCCGGCGTGAACACCATGATCAGCCCGCACACCCATGCCACGTACATCGCAGGCCGCATGATCACGCGCAGCAGTTTGTCTTCCATTTCAAAGAAAATGGTCTCTGCCCCGTCGACGCTCTGGGCCTTTTCCACGTGATAGACGAACAGTCTGGGCAAATAGAACAGCCCCGCCATCCATGAGATCACGGCCATGATGTGTAAAGACTTCACCCACGGGTAAATCGTGAAAAGAAGATCGGTCATTCTGGCTCCGGGCATTGCTCGGAACTCTCCCTAATAAAAAAATAAGAAAAGAAAAAGGATGATGGTTTTGTAGGGTGAACAAAATCCGTGGATTACTTTTTTACACATGTGTTTTCCCCAGGTGGAAAGTTATCCGGTTCAGCAGAGTGATTCTGTGAATGATATAAATAATCATTTGATTTCATATATTTAACAATTACACTCCATGATCTGTCTGGGGATAAAATGCGGGGTATCTGTGGAGTTCCCGCTTATCCCACCCGTCCGACTTATCCTTGTCCCGGATGGACAGCGTTCGAGCGACTCAGGGAAGTTTTTGACGAAATTCCCGGGGTTGCGTGTCAATCGGAAAACCATACAAACCGTTCAGGAACGCTCAACGATTTGCACACGGGGTTGTCCACATGTCTGTCCCCATCATCCTGGCCTCAGGCTCATCCATTCGCGCGCAGTTGCTGGAAAACGCAGGCGTGCCATTTTCCGTTCAGATCGCGCGTGTTGACGAGGATACTATGAAACGCGCGCTGCTGGCCGAGGGTGCCCCGCCCCGCGACATCGCTGATGCGCTGGCCGAGATGAAGGCCCGTAAGGTTAGCGACAAAACCCCCGGCGCGATGGTTCTGGGCTGTGATCAGGTGCTGGATTTCGACGGGCAGCTGCTGTCCAAGCCCGAAACCCCCGAGGACGCGCTGGCGCAGCTCAAGATGATGCGGGGCAAGCGGCATATGCTGTTGTCGGCGGCGGTGATCTATCGGGATGGCGAACCGGTCTGGCGCCATGTCGGCCAGGTGCGTCTGCGGATGCGGATGAGTTCGGACGCTTATCTGCGTGACTATATCGACCGCAACTGGGACAGTATCCGCCACGCGGTGGGCGCCTATAAGCTGGAAGAGGAAGGCGTCCGCTTATTCGCCACCATTGACGGCGACTATTTTAATGTCTTGGGTATGCCCCTGTTGGAACTGCTTGATTTTCTGGCCGTCAAAGGGGTGATCGATCAATGACGCATAACCGTATTCCATTGGCCGGGGTGATCGGGCATCCGATTGCGCATTCCAGGTCGCCGCAACTGCACGGACATTGGCTGAAGAAATATGGTCTGGCCGGGCATTACGTTCCGATGGATGTGGCTCCCGAAGATCTGGAGACGGTGCTGCGTACTCTGCCCAAAGCCGGGTTTGTCGGGACCAATGTCACGGTTCCTCATAAAGAAGCAGTGTTGCGCTTGGCCGACCATGTGACGGAACGCGCATCGCTGATAGGCGCGGCGAATACGCTTGTGTTTCAGGAGGATGGTTCGATCCACGCGGACAACACCGACGGCTATGGGTTTCTTGAGAACCTGCGCAGCGGCGCGCCGGACTGGACGCCCTCGGGCGGCTCGGCCGTGGTGTTTGGCGCAGGCGGCGCGGCGCGGGCTGTGCTGCAGAGCTTGCTGGAGGCCGGTGTGCCCCAGATCATGCTGACCAACCGCACCCGCGAACGTGCAGACCAACTGCAGGAGGAATTCGGCGACCGTGTTTCCGTGGTGGATTGGCTGCAGGCGGGAAATGTCATCGAAAACGCAGAACTGGTGGTCAATACGACCTCTTTGGGGATGCAGGGGCAGCCGGAATTACGCGTTCCGCTGGATGGGCTGCAGCCGGGTGCCGTTGTCACCGATCTGGTCTATGCCCCGCTGAAAACCCACCTGCTGCAATCGGCGGAACAGGTCGGCTGCACCACCGTCGACGGGTTGGGCATGTTGCTGCATCAGGCGGTGCCCGGGTTTGAACGCTGGTTCGGCACCCGCCCCGAGGTGACAGATGATCTGCGCGCGGCGGTTTTGGGATGAGCTTCGCGCTTGGCCTGACGGGCTCGATCGGGATGGGCAAGAGCACCACGGCGCAGATGTTCGTGGACGAAGGCTGTGCGCTTTGGGATGCGGATGCGGCCGTACATAGACTCTATTCAAGGGGTGGAGCGGTTGTCGAGCCGATGCACGCAGCCTTTCCCGGTGCCATTGTCGAGGATGCAGTCAGCCGAGAGGCGCTGAAACAGATCATCGCGCAGGACCCGTCTGCGTTGAAACAGATCGAGGCCATCGTGCATCCGCTGGTGGCTGCGGATCGTGCTGCGTTCCGGGAACAGACCAAGGCGGATATTCTGGTATTCGATATCCCCCTGCTGTTCGAAACCGGTGGCGATGCGGCGATGGATGCGGTTGCCTGTGTGTCGATCCCCGCCGACGAACAAAAGCGGCGCGTGATGGAGCGCGGCACCATGACCGAGGCACAGTTCGAACAGATTCGCGCCAAGCAGATGCCGAATGACGAAAAATGCGCGCGGTCGGATTATGTTATCGTGACAGATACGCTGGACCACGCCCGCGCGCAGGTGCAGGATGTGGTCAGGCAGATACGGGCGGGGCTGGCAGATGCGTGAGATTGTACTCGATACAGAAACCACCGGGTTTGATCCCGAAAGCGGCGACCGGATCGTTGAAATCGGCGCGGTCGAGCTGTGGAACCACGTGGCCACCGGTGAGACCTATCACGTCTATATCAACCCCGAACGCTCGATGCCCGAAGAGGCGTTTGGCGTACACGGGATCGGTCCCGACCTGCTGGAGAACCCGCGCCCGCCGGAAAAGGGTGAGGTGACGCTGAAGGACAAGCCGGTCTTTGCCAAGGTGGGTCAGGGCTTTCTTGATTTCATCCAGGATTCCAAGCTGGTGATCCATAACGCATCCTTCGACATGAAGTTCCTGAACGCAGAACTCAGATGGTTGGGTCTGCCGCAGATCCCGATGGATCAGGCGCTGGATACGCTGGCGATTGCGCGCAAACGCTTTCCGGGCTCGCCCGCCTCGTTGGATGCTTTGTGCCGGCGGTTCAATATCGACAACTCGAACCGGACGCTGCACGGGGCGTTGCTCGACTCGGAAATTCTGGCCGAGGTCTATCTGGAACTGATTGGCGGGCGGCAGCCGGATTTCGGACTGTCCACCTCAGCTGCTTCGGGTGCCGGAGGACAGGACGATTGGCGCCCGACGGCGCGCCCGACCCCGCTGGCGTCGAAGATCACCGACGCAGAACGCGCGGCGCATGAGGAATTTGTCGGGAAACTGGGCGAAAACGCCCTGTGGACCCGCGCCTGAGACCAATCCCGGCGCGGGTCAAACCGATCAAGCTTCGGCTTTTTGGGCTTCGGCCTGGCGACGCATCAATTCGTTGCGATACAGCGAGACGAAATCGATATTGTCCAGGTTCACCGGCGGATAGCCACCGTCGCGGGTAATGTCGCTGACGATGCGGCGCAGGAACGGGAACAGCATCCGCGGGCATTCGATCATCAGGAACGGATGCAGCTGATCCTCGGCCACGCCTTCGATGTGGAACAGGCCGCAATAGTCGATCTCGCACAGGAACAGAACGTCCTCCATGCCCTTGGCTTTCGACTTGAGGTTCAGCTTGATCGCCACCTCGTACTGATGCTCGACCGAACGCTTTTTCGCATCCAGGTTCACCTGAACCGCGATCTCGGGCTGAACGTCGCCGGACACGCCTTTTTGCGCCATCACGTTTTCAAAGGACATATCGCGAATGAACTGTCCCAGAACGCGCATCTGAATTTGCGGGGCGGCCTGTGCCGCGGTGTTTTCTGCAGGGCTTTCGTCAGCCATGGATCTACTCCGAAAATGAAATTCGCTACTGCTTAGCAAGTTGGGCGCGGCACCTCAATGCGGGTCACGGGCCTTCGACCCATTTGGACGGCTTTGAGGGGTCCTGACGGGGCCGGACTTCGGTAAATTCGCCGTCGATCACATCATCATCGGTCGGCGCCGGCCCGGACCGGAACTGCGCACCGCTGCCCATCTGGAATTGCGTGATCGTGACTTTCGACTTGAGATAACGGAAAACGGCCACCCGAATGCCCGGTACAAGCAGCGCAAAGCCGACCGCATCGGTGAAAAATCCCGGCGTCAGCAGCAGAACACCGGACAGCAGGATCATTGCACCATGGGCCAGAGGTTCGGTCGGGTCGTCCAGTTCGGCGAAGGATCGCTGCAGGTTGGCCAGTGCCATGCGACCTTGTGTCCTGACCAAAGCGGTACCCAGAATTGCGGTCAGAACCACGATCGCAAGCGTTGGCCACAGGCCGATCAGACCGCCAACCTGAATGAACAGGGCGATCTCGATGATCGGAACCAATAAAAATGCCAAGAACAGGTACATTTGCGTTATCCTTTACCTAAGGCCGGGCGGTGGACTTGCCACGAACTGTCACCTACATAGTGGCATGAGGCTGCGTATACAAAGCCGCAGTCTGAAAAGAGGATGAAATGAACGAACCGATGATCCAGTTGCTGGTCCTGGCCGGAATTGCCGTTTTCCTGATCCTGCGCCTGAAAAGCGTGCTGGGCACGCGTGAAGGTTTTGAAAAACCACCCGTGCAGCAGCAGCCCGATACACAGAACGCCCGCCGCGGGTTCGAGGTGATCGACGGCGGCCCGGATCACGACATCACAGACCACGTCGCCGAAGACAGCGAGCAGGCACAAACCCTGGCCGCGATGAAGCGGGTTGAGCCCAGCTTCTCGGTCAGTGAATTTGTGCAGGGCGCGCGCGGCGCCTATGAAATGATCGTCATGGGGTTCGAAAAAGGAAATCTGGACGAAATCCAGCCTTTCCTGTCCGAAGAGGTGTTTGACACCTTCGTTTCCGTCGTGGCCGCCCGCGAAGATCAGGGGCTGACCATCGAAGCCGAGTTCATCGGTGTCCGCGAAACCTCGCTGGCCGATGCGAAATTCGACAAGGATACCAATCAGGCCGAGATCACCATGAAATTCGTGGGTGAACTGACCTCGGTCGTGCGGGATCGCGGCGGCGACATCATCGAAGGCAGCCCGAACACCGTCAAACGCCAAAAGGACAGCTGGACCTTTGCCCGTGTCATGGGCTCGGACGATCCGAACTGGCTGCTTGTTGCCACGGACGCATGATTGCCGCATTCCGGTCGCTCTTACTGGTGGGCGCAATGACCACCGCAAGCGCCGCCGGAGCCGAGGCGACGCGCTCGATCCTGTCTTTTGGTGATCTTGAGGGCTGGGCCGCCGATGATCACGGCGCGGCCCTTTCGGTATTTCTGAATACCTGCGGTGATCTGGATGATCCGGACTGGCGTGCGCTGTGTGGTGTGGCACAGACCTATGAGGCCGATGCCGCGCGCTCGTTCTTTGAGCTGTTCTTCCGGCCGGTTCTGGTCGAAGACGGCCAGGATGCGCTGTTCACTGGGTATTTCGAACCGGAACTGGACGGGTCGCGCACCCGGACGGATCGCTTCAAATACCCGATCTACAAAATGCCCCCCGAGGCGCGGGCCGAAGGGCCGTGGCTCAGCCGCCGGGACATCCTGACCGGGGACGTCATGACCGACCGGGGCCTTGAGATTGCCTGGGTCGATGACCCGGTCGAGTTGTTCTTTCTGCAAATACAGGGCTCGGGCCGTATTCGTCTGGCCGATGGCGGGGCTTTGCGGGTCGGCTATGGCGGAGCCAACGGGCATCCTTATCGCTCGATCGGTTCGGAATTGATCCGCCAGGGTGCGTTGGGGGCGCATCAGGTCAGTGCCCAGATGATCAAGGCCTGGGTGCGCAAGAACCCCGAGGCCGGGGCGGAATTGCTGTTTCACAACCCCTCATACGTGTTCTTTCGCGAGGTCACCCGCGTCGCGCCGGAATTCGGGCCGCTGGGTGCGATGAACCGATCCGTCACCACCCTGCGCAGCATTGCCGCCGATCCGGCCTTTACGCCGCTTGGTGCCCCAGTCTGGGTGGAAAAGGACGGGAAAGAGCCGCTGCGCCGGCTGATGATCGCGCAGGATACGGGTGCGGCCATCAAGGGTGCACAGCGGGCGGATATCTTCTTTGGCACCGGGGATGAGGCCGGACAGGCTGCCGGACGTCTGAAAGACCCGGGCCGGATGATCCTGCTGCTGCCGATCCAGCGCGCCTATGCCCTGATCCCGGATGAATTCTGATGCCGCGCCGCAAATTGACCTCTGAAGAGATCGAGCTGTGGCGCAAGGTCACCAAACAGGCCGAACGCCTGCACCCCGAGTTGCCGCAATCGGTGCATCCGACCACCCTGCCCAAGCCAAAACCGTCGAAATCGCCAAAGATGCGGCTGGAGGGGTTTGAAGTCGGACAGACCGCGCGGGTCAAGCCGGTACGTCATGCGCTAAAGCCGTCGGTGACCGACAGCCTGCGGGCCAGCCCGGTGCAGATGGACACCAAGGCCTTTGGGCGGATGAAACGCGGCAAGCTCAAACCCGAAGGCAAGCTGGACCTGCACGGAATGCGGGTCGACACGGCACACCCGGCGCTGATCCGTTTTGTCCTGACATCACAAGCGCAAGGCAAACGGCTGGTTCTGGTGGTGACCGGCAAGGGCAAGGATCGGGATGAGCCCGGCCCGATCCCGACCCCGCGCGGCGTGTTGCGCAATCAGGTGCCGCACTGGCTGTCGATCCCGCCGCTGGCGCAGGCGGTGCTTCAGGTGACCCCGGCGCATATCAGCCATGGCGGGGATGGGGCTTATTACGTGTATCTGCGGCGCACCCGCTAGGACCGGGATTGGGCACGGCGGATACCGGTCCAGGCCAACACGCAGACCAGCACAAAGAAGATGGCAATCCACAGGAACTGAGTGCCCAGCGAGATGCCCCGGTCGATCAACACGCCGGTCAGCGCCGGGCCGATGGCTGAGCCCAACACCATAACAGCTGTGGCCAGCGCCTTGATCGCGCCGATATGCCGGGTGCCGTAGAATTCGGCCCAAAAGGCGCTGGGCAAGGTGTTGTTGGCGCCGACGGTCAGGGCCAGAAAAATCAGGCCGACCAATGCTCCGCCAATCGTGTCCGTGACCGAGAGGATGGCAAAGCCGACCGCCATGGGCAGTTGGTAGAACGGCATGATCCGCGCGGTGCCCCATTTATCCAACGCCCAACCCGCTGCAAACATCGACAGGATCGAAACCCCGGTGAACACCGGGAACAGGGCCACCAGCTGTATATGCGGCCAGTCTTTGACCTCGGCCAGATGGACCTGATGAAAGAAGAAGGCGGTGATGAAGGCCGATGGCCCAAGGATCGCGGGTGCCATGAACCAGAACAGCGGATGGAGCAGCGCCGCGCGCCGGGTCCAGTGCCGGTGCTGCATTCCAGTGGCAGTGTGATCGCCCGCCAGGCTTTGCGGCGTGCGTTCCTGCCGCAGCAAACGCATCAGGACCGGGATGCCCAGAATTGTCGCGCCTGCGGCCACCACCCATAACCAGCGCCAGTCCAGAAAACCCATTGCAGCCACGAAGATCAGCGGCAGCAGGGATTCCCCGATCGCATAGCCCAGCGAGGCGATGGACAGCGCCTTGCCCCGTGTCAGGGTGAACCAGCGCGCCATCGCGACCTGCGCCAGATGGATGCTCATCCCCTGCCCGAACAGGCGCAGCAGAAAGATCACGAGGGGCAGCAGGAATAGCGCGCTGTTCGTTGCCATCGCCAGAGCCGCAAGCGCCAGACCGGACAGAACCACCGGCCCCAGCACCCGAACGCGGATGATGTCCGTCAGCCCCCCGGCCCAGATCATCACAATGGCCGATACCGTGGTACCCAGCGAGTAGATCGCGCCCCAGGACCCGTGGCTCAGACCGAACTCGGTGCGAATATGGCCCGAGAAGATCGAGATGAAGAAGGTCTGCCCAAAGCTGGACATGAAGGTCAGAAGAACACCCGCGCTCAGCCAGTTCGCGTTTTCGGTCAGGTACCGACGCAGGCTGAACGGCGTCACGGAGTGGTCACCTGCGCCTGCCCGGTTTCCGTCAGCACAATCTCGGTCGCGCCATCGGGGTTGCGTTGGCTGCGCGGCACCAGAACGTCGATACCGGGCCGCTCATCGGGGCCGAAGGTGCTGCTGACCCGCCGCACCGAGCTGAGGATTGCCAACAGCGCCGGAGAGGTGGCGGCCACGAAATGCGACGACTGCGCATCGCTGTTGAACGCGGTGGTGTCGATCACGTTGATCGGAAACTCGGCCAGATCGTCGATCGAGCTGATATTGCCCAGCCGTTCGCCCCTGGCCGTTCCCCGCAGACGGGCCGAGATGTTCAGGATCTTGTCCTTCTGCGAAACCATGACCACAAACGGATCGGGCGGCGTGTCGATCCGCTCCATCTGCGAGCGGAACAGGTCCACGTCCAGATCGGGCGAAATCAGGATAATCCCTTCGAGGTTCCTGTTGGACCAGCCGGGTTCCTGCAACTCGGCCTGTCGCATCATCTCCATCGACAGGGCGCTGCCCATCGAATGCGCCACCAGAATGACGCGCTTGACGCCCATGGATTTCAGTTCGCGAATGGTCTGTTCCAACCCGTCGCGGGCGAAAAGCATACTGTCCAGATCGTAGGCATACCCGTACCCAGTCGCGCGGCTGGGCCAGGAATAGACAAGAATCTGTCCGGGCAGCCCGATGTCATGGGACAGCTGAGCGGCGCGGAAGATGGTTTCCGTCTGGGTCGAGTTGTAGCCGTGCACAAAGATGGTAACGTCATCCTGACCGCGCAGATGTTCCCGCAAGCCTTGCGGGCCGTCCAGTTCAGTCATGCCTGCCAGAACAAATTCCTTTTGCGGATTCGGGTTGGCATAAGAAAACTTCAACGTCCCCGGCGTGTGGTTCGGTGGGATCGAAACCTTGGTTTCCAGGAATTGCAGCGTTTCGCCTCGCTGGAAACCGTATGATCCATCCGCCTCGCGGGCGCGGGTGGTGCTGGCAAACACGGTCAACGGCGTTCCCACGTTCACGGCCGAAGGCACGGTTTCCGTGATCGTCCGGTCAACGCAGGCAGTCAGGGACAGGGAAGCAATCAGAATGATAAAATAGCGCAGCACGGGGCAGACCTCGGAACCTTTTGCGCCAAGCTATCGATTTCTCGCCCCACGTCCAGCGACATGGGGCAAGGGGGCGGCGAAAACCGGCTGGCGGTGTTACAGAACGTAACGGCTGAGGTCGGTGGACTTGGTCAGCTCGCCCAGATTGTCGTCCACGAACTGCGCGTTCACGGTGATCTCGGCCCCGGCCTGATCGGGGGCAGTAAAGGACAACTCTTCGAACACCCGTTCCATCACGGTATAAAGCCGCCGCGCGCCGATGTTTTCGATGGTCTGGTTCACATCTGCGGCGATGCGGGCCAGTGCTGCGATGCCGTCTTCGGTAAAGCTGACGGTGACCTCTTCGGTGCCCATTAGGGCGGTGTACTGAAGGGTCAGCGCGTTGTCGGTTTCGGTCAGGATGCGCACGAAATCCTCCTCGGTCAGCGCGCGCAGCTCGACACGGATCGGCAGGCGACCCTGCAATTCCGGCAACAGGTCCGAGGGTTTGGCGATGTGGAACGCTCCGGACGCGATGAACAGGATATGGTCGGTTTTCACCGGGCCATGCTTGGTGCTGACGGTGGTGCCCTCGATCAAGGGCAGCAGGTCGCGCTGCACCCCTTCGCGGCTGACATCGCCACCGCGTGCATCAGAGCGGGCGCAGACCTTGTCGATCTCGTCCAGGAACACGATGCCGTTCTGTTCGACCGACTCCAACGCCACCCGGTTGACAGTTTCATCATCCAGCAGCTTGTCGGCCTCTTCCCCGATCAGCGCATCATAGCTTTCGGCGACGGTCATGCGTTTCTTGACGGTGCGCCCGCCGAAGGCTTTGCCGAAGATATCGCCCAGGTTCATCATCCCCATCTGGCTGCCGGGCTGGCCGGGAATGTCGAACATCGGCATCGGGTTCGAGCTGTCGGAAAGCTCCAGCTCGATCACCGTGTCATCCAGTTCCCCGGCTTTCAGCTTTTTGCGGAACATCTCGCGCGTGGCCTCGCGGGCGTCCTCACCGGCGATGGCTTCGATCACGCGATCCTCGGCAGCCTGATAGGCGCGCGCCTTCACATCCTCGCGCATGTATTCGCGGGTCTGGATGATCGCCGCATCTGCCAGATCGCGCACGATCTGTTCCACGTCCCGTCCCACGTAACCGACCTCGGTGAACTTGGTGGCCTCGACCTTGATGAAGGGCGCGCGGGCCAGTTTGGCCAGACGGCGGCTGATCTCGGTTTTACCTACACCAGTGGGGCCGATCATCAGGATGTTCTTGGGATAAACCTCATCGCGGATGTCATCGGACAGTTGCTTGCGCCGCCAGCGGTTGCGCAGCGCCACGGCCACGGCCCGCTTGGCATCCTTCTGGCCGATGATGAAACGGTCCAGTTCCGAGACAATCTCGCGCGGGGTCAGGTCGGTCAAGGCGCAATCCTTTCGGTCGGCATAGCAAAACTTGGGCTTAGGTAATCACCGTTGAGGCGAAAACAACCAAGCCTTTTTCATTGGCAGCGTTGGTTAGCAATGCCCCACCCGGTTTGCAAATGCTTTCCATAGGTGAAACGTGCCCGCTCTGATACAATGATTTCAAGGCTTTGAGGGTCAGGAGCGCGGACATGACGAAAATTGCCAAGATCACCTTGCTGTTTGTGGTGTTTGTCGACCTGATCGGACAGGGGCTGGTTTTCCCGATCATCAACTCGCTGATCATGGAGACAAAATCCGGTTTCCTGCCCGAAAGCACGGCCATGGGCACGCGGCATCTTTACTATGGCCTGGTGATCGGATGTTTCTTTCTGTCCTGGTTTCTGGGCGTGGTCTACGTCTCGAAAGTGTCGGATTCGATCGGCCGCAAGAACGCGCTGCTGGTCTGTCTGAGCGGCGCGCTCGCCGGGTATGCGCTGACGATTGCGGCGCTTTATCTGAACAGCCTGCTGCTGCTGATTGTCGGGCGTTCGATCACCGGATTCACCGCCGGGAACCAACCCATCGCACAGGCGGCGATGATTGACGGCAGCACCGATGCCGCCGACCGGGACCGCAATATGGGCTATATCATCACCGGCGTCAGCTTTGGCCTTGTCGGCGGGCCTATCATTGGCGCTGTATTGTCCGATGCAACGTTGCTGGGCAGTTTCGCGACGCTGAAAACCCCCTTTTACGGTGCCTTTGTTCTGGTGCTGATCGCGATTTTCCTTGTATTGTTTTTCTTCAGGGACATGCGGACCGAGCGGACGGCCTTTGTCTTTCGCCCGCGCGACGTGACCGACAGCCTGATCGCCGTGCGCGAACATCCGATGGTTCTGAAAATCCTGCCGGTCTATGCGCTGTTCATGATCGCCAACGTGACCTTCTATGTATTCGTAGACAATTTCCTGACCAGCGCCTGGGGATACGGTGTGATCGGTGGCAGCATGGCGATGGTGGTGATCGGCTTTGCGCTGGCCTTTTCCAGCACATTCCTGGTGAAACCGGCGCAGGAGAGGTTCAGCAAGCACCAGATCATCTATACCTCGCTGGTGGTGATGGTGATCTGTGGCTTTGGCTTTGCGTTCAGCCCCAGCGGCGTGCTCAGCTACGTGCCGGTCTTTTTCTTCTATTTCTTCTTTGGCGTCTCATACCCGACCCTGCTGGGGCTGTTCTCTTCGGCTGTCAGCGAAACCGATCAGGGCTGGGTCATGGGGGTGACCACGGCCGTCTTCTGCCTTGCGGGCGGGGTCATGTCCCTGATCGGCGGTGGATTGATGAGCTTTGATATCCGCCTGCCCTACTACATCGTCATCGCGACGGCCCTGATGGGCCTGATCGGGATGCACCTGCGCTGGAAGGGCAAAGAGATCAAGGCGCTGTTAGCTTGAAATGGTCTCAACCGTCAGATTGCCGTTGGTATAGACGCAGATATCGGCGGCAATCGCCATCGCCTCACGCGCGACCTGTTCCGCCGGTTTGTCCCCATCCATCATCGCACGGGCCGCGGCCAGCGCGAAGTTGCCCCCCGATCCGATGGCTGCCACGTTGTGTTCCGGCTCAAGCACGTCGCCTGCTCCGGTGATCACCAGCAGATCCTTGCCATCGGTGACGATCAACATCGCCTCAAGCTTTTGCAGGTATTTGTCGGTGCGCCAGTCCTTGGCCAGCTCGACCGAGGCGCGGGCCAGTTGTCCGGGCGTGGCCTCAAGCTTGGCCTCCAGCCGTTCCAGCAGGGTGAACGCGTCGGCTGTCGACCCGGCGAACCCGGCCACAACCTCGAACCCGCCCGGCGACAGGCGGCGCACCTTGCGGGCGGTGCCCTTGATCACGGTCTGGCCCAGGCTGACCTGTCCGTCGCCGGCGATCACCACATGGCCGCCCTTCTTGACGCCAATGATCGTTGTGCCATGCCAACCGGGAAAATCGCTGTCTGCCATCAGGGCCTCCGTTCTTCGCTGGCATCCTATATGGGCCGGACCCGCCCGCAGCGCAACAGTTCACAAACTGCCTAAATGATATGCACAGAACGCAAATCGGGGTTACCGGACTAGCAATTGTGAGACTCAGCCCGCGGTCCTAAATGAAGCTCACAACCGACGAAGGGTCGGCTGTTTCAGTTTTAAGGAATGCGCAAATGGCAACCACCGCAAATATCCATGCGCCGCTCGGAGCAGCTACCATCCTGCATGTAGTGGACGCGTTCACCGCAGCTTTTGAAAAAGCAGCCGAATGGAACGAAGCCCGCAAGACACGCGCGCTGTTGGCCGAGTTGAGCGACGCACAGCTGGACGACATCGGCCTGTGCCGCGCGGATATCGACAATATCTGATCCGCGATCAGGACAACCGCAGAAGATGAGCCGCTCTTTCGAGCGGCTTTTTCTTTGTCAGGACAGTTTGTATTGGCCAGACAGATCGGACAGGAACGCCTCGATGGCGGCGGTTGCCACGACATGCCGGGTTCCGGCCTCGGTATCGGCCACGTCCAAACCGCCCTTGACGGCCCGCACCTTGGCCTTGGTGTAATCCTGGCGCCGCAGCGATGTGCCCATGCCGAATTCAACATGAACCCGTGTCTTTGCCATCTGACCCTCCGGCGAAAAAAAGGCGCCCGGTGCGGGGCGCCTTAGATCTGTGTGATCCTAACGGATCAGATGGATTCGTCGATCCAGCTTTGCAGCGCCGCCTTCGGAGCCGCACCAGCGCGGTTCGAAACAACCTGACCGTCCTTGAAGATGAACAGCGCCGGAATGCCGCGCACGCCCATGGCGGCGGCTGCGTTCGGGTTGCTGTCCACGTCTACCTTGGCGATTTTGATCTTGTCACCATATTCAGCGGCCAGCTCTTCCAGAGCGGGGCCGATCTGCTTACAGGGGCCACACCATTCGGCCCAGAAATCGACAACAACGGGGATGTCGGAATTCTTGACTTCTGCGTCAAAGGTATCGTCGGTTACGGCTACGGTCGACATTCTCTGTCTCCTGAATGGGGTAAACTCGGGAACAGAACGTAGGGGCCGGGCATGGTAAGGTCAAGATATCTGGGTGCAGGTCAGTGCATCCGTCACAAGATCGTGTGGCAACCACATGAGCTCTGCCGTTCGCGTCCACAGGATCGCCGTGCGGATTTCACGATCCGAATAGATCTGCGCAAGCGCCTGCGCATAGGCCCCCATCTGCCGCAACAGGCCTTGAGGACAGGCCGCCGGGCTGTCGGGAACCGTGGCATTTGATTTGAAATCAATCACCTGCACGTCCACCTCGGTCACGATCAGCCGGTCGATCACCCCGTGCATCCGCCGTCCGTTCAGCGCGGCGGTGACCGGAACTTCGGCCAGCGCGTCAGCGGCAAATACGGCTTTCAAATGGTCCGCCGTCAGCACGGTTTGTGCTTCGGTCAGCAACTCCTGCCGGTCCGCTTCCTGCATATCGGGCAGAACCCGGACGCAGAGCTGAGACCAGTTTTCCCGCGCAACCGAGGGCAAATGTTCCAGCAGCAAGTGCAAGCGCGTACCGCGCAGCTTGGCGGTCTCTTCATCCTGACCAGAATCACCGGGCAAGGCTTTGGCTCCACCCAGATCGGACGGGCTGATCGTTTCCGGCGCGGGGTCCGGTGTCGTGGCAGGATTCAGGAACTGATCCGGCAGTGGCGTATGGGCAATTTCGGTTTCCGCCTGTTCGACAATCGGCAGTGCATCCCAATCCGCGTGGGACAGGCGCAGCGTGCCCGAGTCTGGCAGTTGCGTGGCCCCTGCCCGCGCCATTGCGGCCTCAACCATCTGATACCAGCTGGTTCCGTCCTTGCCGACATCCCCCGCTGCGCCCACGATCAACCACTTTTCAGCCCGTGTCAGAGCCACATATAGCAGGCGAAGACGTTCATTTTCCTCCCGTGCCCGCGCTTCGGCCCGCGCCTGTGTGATCAATGCCGGAGAGGCATCGCCGGGCACTTTCCACAGCGGCGTGCCCTCACCCACCATGATCTCGGCGTCACGCGGGGCCTGTCGTTTGCCGGTATCCGGCAGGATCACGATCGGCGCCTCAAGGCCTTTGGAGCCATGCACCGTCATCACCCGGATCATGTTGCCGACGCCGCTCATCTGCCGTTTGATTTCCAGATCGTCGGTCTGCATCCACACAAGAAAGCCGGTCAGGCTGGGGATATCGGTCCGCTCATAAGCCAGCGCCTGCGACAGCAGCGCATTTATGCCGTCTTCGGCCTCGGCCCCCAACCGGCCCAGCAGTTTGCGCCGCCCGTCATGGCGGGTCAGGACGCGTTCGATCAGGTCATAGGGGCGCAAAAAGTCGATCTGACCGCGCAGATCGTTCAGGATGTCCAGCGTGTCCGGAAAGTCGTCGGCCCGGTGGCGCAGCGCTGCCCACAGGAATTGGTCCTGCCGCCTGTGCGCCAGATCGAACAATTGCTGTTCCGTCCAGCCGAATAAGGGCGATTTCAGCACGGTCGCCAACGACAGGCTGTCCTCGGGCGTGGCCAGAAAGCTGAGCAGCGCGGCCAGGTCTTTCACGGCCAGTTCCGCACCCACTTTCAGCCGGTCAGCCCCGGCGATGGGCAGGCGCAGGGCCTTGCAGGCGCGGATGATCTCGGCAAACAGGTCAGATCGGCGCTGCACGAGGATCAGGAAATCCCCCGGCTGCACCTTGCGGCGAACAAATGTGCCGGGCGCATCGCCATCCTCGGGGATCGTCTCACCCCCGTCGATCATGTCCTTGATCGACCGGGCCACCTTCTCGGCCAGAATGACGGTATGATGCCGCGCACCGGGCCGGTCGACCGGATCGGTCCAGTCGCCATTATCGTCGTCTTCGACTTTTTCAACCACCGGCCACAGATCGACCCGACCGGGCAGATCGGCCTTGAAGGCGCGGTGCAGGCTGTCTTTGTGAAACCCGGCCTCAGCCCGGTTTTCGAACAGAATATCGACCAATGACAAGATCGCACTGGAGGACCGGAACGAGTATTCCAGCGTCGAATCCCACAGTTTAGAGCCTGATTCCGTCAGCCTGCGCCCAAATTCCTGCTGCATTCGGTCAAAGGCTGCGGGGTCGGCCCCCTGGAAGGAATAGATCGATTGCTTCTTGTCGCCGACCACGAAAATCGTGCGCTCAACCCCGGATCTGGCCCCTTCCCCGCTGGTGAATTCCTGCGCCAGTTTCTCGACCACGTCCCATTGATCGGGGCTGGTGTCCTGCGCCTCGTCGACCAGAATATGGTCAATGCCGCCGTCAAGCCGGTACAGGACCCATTCCGCCACCGCCGGATCGTTCAACACCTGCCGCGCGCGCAGGATCAGGTCGTCGAAATCCAGCCAGCCGCGCAGCTGTTTGCGCCGTTCGTATTCAGGCAGGAAGGCGGCCGCGAACCGGTGCAGCACATGTGTCTTGCGCGCCGCAACCAGCGCCAGCCGGTGCTCACGCGCGGCCTCGACCCGCAACATCAAGGATTCCAACTGCGGCATCTGCGCGGCCAACACCCCTTCGCGCAGGGCCTTGGTCGGGAAGCTGTTGATCTTGGCGGTAAAAGGCTCCTTGGCGGATTTTCCGGTCAGAAACACGCTTTCCAATACCGGCAGGTTACCGACATGCGCTTGGGTAAAGGTCGCCAGCTTGGCCGCCGCTTTGGCGTTATTGCCGCCGCTTTCAGTCAGCGCGGGCAGGATCGAGCGGATCAGGTCGACCTCACCGCCCATGAAAACGCGGGACTGCAGGGCGTCTTCGTCAAACTCCTCTGGCAGATCGAACCGGCGCAGCAGGTCGCGCCAGCCCAGCGGCTGTGCAAACAGGTTGCGTTTATGGGTGATGGCGGCGGTCAGGTTGTCGAACCCCGTGTCGGTGACAAACCGGGCGGCATCCTCGATCAGCGCGGCCTGCGGGCCTTCGGCAAAATCCTCTACGATCTCTTCGCGTAACAGGGCGGCGGCGCGGTCTTCCATCTCGGAAAACTGAGGGCTGACCCCGGCCTCCAGCGGAAAGCGCCGCAGCAAAGAGGCGCAGAATGAGTGGATCGTCTGGATTTTCAGCCCGCCCGGCGTCTCGATGGCGCGGGCAAACAGCGTGCGCGCCTGTGCCAACCTTTCGGGGTCGATCACGCCCGGCACACCCAGATCGGTCAGCTGGGCCAGCAGCGAGTCGTCGCCCAGCATTGCCCACTCACCCAGCCGTTTGAACAGCCGGTTCTGCATCTCGCTGGCGGCGGCCTTGGTATAGGTCAGGCAGAGGATGTGCTGCGGCTGCACCCCGCCCAGCAGCAGACGTGCCACCCGATCGGTCAGAACCCGCGTTTTGCCCGAGCCCGCATTGGCCGCCAGCCAGGTCGAGGCATCGGGCCGCGCGGCCTGCACCTGCCGTTCGGTCGCGTCGTTGCGCGCGTTCATTTCAGCACCTCTGGATCGGTCTCATCGGTGCGGTCCCATTCGCCGAAACGGGCCAGATGGTCATAGTCGCCAATGTCGGTGTCCTTGTGCAGCATCCGGCGGGATGTGAAGCCTTGATCAGGCTCTAAATAGGCAGAAATCAGCTCTTTCAGCTCGGCCAGAACCTTGTCGGGCGGTTCCGTGGCCAGCGGCGCTGCCACCTCTTTGTAGGTGCCGCCCATGCCGATAAAGACCGCCTCAGCCACCGGCAGCGGGTCGACCCCTTCAATCGCGCCCTGCTCGGCCATCGCCGCCTCGATCAGCAGCTGTTTGTCGAACTTGGACTGCTGGCTTTCGGTCGGAGGAGTGCCGGTCTTGTAGTCCACAATCCGCAGCGCACCGCGACTGTTGTGGTCGATCCGGTCGGCGCGACCGGCGATTGTAAAATCCAACGGGCTCAGCACCAGTTTCATCACGGCTTCGAACGCCACCGGCCCGCCGTCGCCGCGCCGGGCGGTTTCGGCGGTCAGGAAATCGTCGGCGATGCGTTCCAGCCGGGCCAGCCATAATTTGCGGGCCGTGGGCCAGGCGACATGCTGGTCCAGCAGGGTCTCGGCGCGCTTCAGGAAATTCTCACGGGTCAGCAAGGCGCTGTCCAACACGCTGTCCTTGACGAAATGTTCCAGGATTTCGTGAATAACGATCCCGCGCAGCAGGGCATCCGGGGCCTGCAACAACGGGTCCAGCGGTCGCAGGCGCAGCACATGTTTCGCATATATCGCATAGGGATCGCGGATCAGGCGTTTGATCTCCGTCACGCTCAGACGGCGCGGGCGCGCGGCGACCGGCGGGCGCGGAGATGGGCGCGGGGCCGGATCGATCCGGGGCGCGGCCTCCAGCTGTTCTGTCCAACGCAGATAAGTTTGCCCGCGGGCACGCATCGCCGACAGGGCCTGTGGACCACCCTGCCCCGGCAAGCCCTGCAACAGATTCGTCATCCGGTTCAGCCAGCGTGACGGCACGGTTTCGGCGTCATCCGACCGGGTTGCGCGGGTCAACCAGACTTCGGGTGCGCCAACCGCTTGCTGGAAATCATGGGCCGACAGGCCAATGCGACGTTCGGGCAGCAACAGCCCGGCGGTGTCTCGCATCTGACGGTTCAGCCAGGGGTCAGGCGCGGCGGCTTCGGGCCAGCTGCCTTCATTCAGGCCGCCAAGGATCAGCAGATCGGCCCCCTGCACCCGTGCCTCGAGCGTGCCCCAGATCATGATATGCGGATGCGGCGCATCGCGGTCGCGGACTTCTTCTCCGGCCAGCAGCGCGCCCAGCAAATCGGCGAAATCATGGGCGGTCATTGGGCCGCCATGTTCGGCCTCGTCTTCCAGCGCGGTCAGAACCTTCAATGCCTTTTGGCCGGCGTTCTTGTCCCATAACGGCCCGGTATCGCCCTCGCCGCCGACAGAAATCGCTTCGGCCAGCGCACGCAGCCGCGTCACCCAATCCGACAACGGCAGTTCACCTGTCACATGCTGACCGCAGAAATGGGTGGTAAGCCAGCGCATCCAGCCCTCGGGTACCTCTTTGCGGATGGCGAATGCGGTCAGGCTGGCGCTGTCGGGAAACGGAGGGCCATGCCGCCGCAGGTCCAGCTCCAGATCGCGGCTGTGCAGCAGATGTGCGCCGCGATCGCCGCCACCATGGCAGAGCGGGTGCTTCAACAGAGTCAGCAGCGCCTCACCCTCCAGCTTCCGGGCGAACAGGCCCGCCACATGGCGCAGGAACCGGCCCGGAGGCGACAGCTGCAGCGGCAGGCCCGCACTGTCATCGGGCAGGATGTTCCAGCGATCCAGCGCGGCGCTGACCTGACGGGTCAACATCCGATCCGGGGTGATCAGCGCGGCCGTCTGGCCGGTTTCGGCGGCTTCGCGCAGACGCAGCGCGATGGCCAGCGCCTCGGCCCGCGGCGATTGCGCCTCGACCAGTGTGAGGTCTTTTGTCGCCGCATCCAGATCGGTCAGTTGAGGACCTTCGGACATCCAGGCATCGGTAATCGGAGCGGGGCGTAGGGCCAGTGAAATCAGTCTGTTACGCGCAGGTGAGGGGGCCGGTGCATCAGTCCAAGGCGCGATTTGACCCGGGTGCATGTCCAGCCGCGTCATCAGCTTGCGGAACCGGTATTGCGGGTGATCTTCCGAGGTCAACGCGTCCTCCAGCCCCCGCCAGACATGATCCGGTTGGTCGAAATCATAGCCGGGCAGGATCAGCGCCCCTTGCGGCAGGCGGGCGACGGCGTCCATCAGCATCAGTGTGGTGCCGCGCGAGCCGGTGGACCCCGCGAGGATCACCGGATGCTGCGGTGGCGCCACTTGCCAGCGGTCGATCAGGTTTTCCACCACACGCCGCTGCCGCGCCTGCGCGTCCAACGCATCGGGGCCGGAGTCGATGAAGTGATCGGCAATCCCGATAAACGCCTGCGCGCGGGCCCAGTGGCCGGACATGTCGCTGACATCCAGCTGACGGATGGCATCGGGGGGGACACCTTCGCCCTGCATTTCGTCAATCAGCGCGGCCAGACTGTCAGACAGGTCAAACAGCGAGGACCGCGCCGCCAGATCAGGTTGTTGCTCCAACAGCTTGGCGATCAGTTGGGTCAGCTCCAACCGGCGCCGCAGCGGTGGGATGGCGGGTGGAATTTGCGCCAGATCGACGCTTTCGCCCAGATCGGTGATCAGCGATAGCCGTGGCAACAGGCAGGCCGGACCCTGATCGAACAGATCGCGCACGCGGCGGGCCATGCGGCGGGTGTTCACGACAAGCTGCACCCGCGCCAGCGCCTCGGGCGGGTGTTGGGCGCTGCGTTGCCGCAGCCCATCCACCAGCGCTTTGGGGAAATCCGATCCGGGCGGTACGGCAAAGACGCGGGGCGCGGGGCTGGGTTCAAACATCCGCGATCAGCCCCTCGGCCAGGGCAATCCCTTCGGGGCGGCCCACGTCACACCAGCGGCCGGGATAGGTGGCTGCGAACAGGCGGCCTTGGCTATGTATCTGATCCCACAGCAGGTTCAGCGAGAATGCTTTGTCGGGAATGGTCATCAGCCCTTGGGTCTTGAGGATCTGCGCTCCGCCATAAACCAAGCCGGGTCCGCGGCTGATCCGGCCGTCGGCATCGGCGGTGAAATCACCTGCGCCGGTGTGTCCGAGTGTCTGGTTGGTTGGAATACACATCAGCAACGCATCCATCCGATCCGGATCCCAGGCCTCGCGCAACAGGGTCAGAGGGTTCGGCCCGGCCCAGATTGCATCGGTGTTCAGGGTATAGACCGGGTCCGGCCCCAACAGGGGCAAAGCCGCCCGCAACCCGCCGCCAGTTTCCAAAATCCCGGGCTCTTCACGGGATAACAGCACACCTTTGGGGGCCAGATATGCCTCAAGCTGATCGGGCAGATAGTGCAGATTGGCCACCACGCGATCCGGGCCCAGATCATCCACCAGATCCAGCGCATGATCGATCAGGGGGCGGCCCGCGACCTCGATCAGGGGTTTCGGGCGGGTTTTGGTCATCGCGCCCATACGGGTGCCGAACCCGGCGGCGAACAGCATCACGGCTTCGGGGTGTCGGGTCATGTCTGTCTGAGCCTGTCCAGGTTTTCCGGGGTTGGGGCGGGCAGGGCCGTGCGCAGCAGATCGGCGACGGTGGCCAGCGCAGGGTGATCCAGATCGCGCATCAGATGCGCCCATGTGGCCGGGATCAGTTCAATATACTGAGGTTTGCCGAATTCTGTCGCCAGACGGGCAAACACGCCCAGAATCCGGAGGTTTCTCTGCGCCCCAAGCACGGCATAGGCGGTGCGAAAGTCGTGGTCGTTCACGCCGGTTGCGGCGATATAGTGGTTGACCATCCGCATCTCGGTGCCCGGGGTCACATCGCGGCGGACATCCTGCAGCATCGACACAAGGTCATAGGCCGGATGCCCCAGCATGGCGGTCTGGAAGTCCAGCAGACCCACCCGCTTGACGCCGTCCCGGTCCGGCAGCCAGATCAAGTTCTCAGCGTGGTAATCGCGCTGGATCACCACTTTGGTCCCCGAGGTTTCCCGATGCAGAATGTCCGAAAACCGGAATTCGAACTGTTCCCGCGCATCCCTGTCGTGCTGACCCTGAACCGCCTGCGCGTATTTGGTAAAGGACAGCGCCGCAAGCTCGGTCATCAGCGCCGGGCCGTAAGAGGGCAAGGACAGGGTGGGGGCCTTGTGCAGTGTGATCAGAACGTCGGTTGCGGCCTCGTATAGCTGGCGCTCCATCTTTGGGTCTTGTTGCAGAACACGGGCAAACAGGTCGTCGCCCAGGTCCTCAAGCAGCAGAAAGCCGAATTCCGTATCCTCGGCGTAAATCTCGGGCGCGCTGAGGCCGACAGAACGCAGATGGTTCGCCATGCGCACAAAATCCGCGACCGGTTCAGCCTTGCCCGGCGGGGAATCCATCAGCACGGCGGTCCGGCCGGTATCGGGGTCGGTCAGACGCTCGTATCGACGGTTCGAGGCGTCCCCGGCCAGCGGTGCACGCCTTGCGTTGGCCCAAGGTGTTTGTGCAATCAGCGCCTCGGCCAGTACAGCGCGGTTTGTCATGCGGCGCTCTCCAGCTTTTGGGGCCATTTCGGGTCGGACCAGGACAGGGTCAGATGACGGTTTTCCATCGTATTAGGATCTGTTTCAAAGCTCAGTTTCAGGGCGGTTTCAGGGGTCAGCGGGCCCAGTTTGTCGGGCCATTCGATCAGGCAGATGGCTGTGTCGAACGCCTCGGTCAGGCCCAGTTCCTCAATCTCTTCCACGGCGGTAAGCCGGTAGAGATCGCAGTGCCAGATCTCGCCCGCCGATGTGTCATAGGCCTGTACCAGCGTATAGGTGGGCGAGGGCACATCCTCGGGCGCGGTCATCAGCGATTGGATCAGGCTGCGGGCGAAATGGGTCTTGCCGCTGCCGATCTCCCCTTCAAGCAGCACCACGTCGCCAGAACGCAATTCCGCCCCGAGCCGGGCGGCGAACCGGGTGGTTTCTTCTGGCGAAGTCAGGGTGATCGAACGAGAGTGCAACGTCATGGCGCCACAATGACCTCAGGCCCTGTCGGCTGCAACCCGGTTCAGGCGCTGATTTGGCGTATCGGCTGTGACGGCGCAAGCCGGTCCACCACGAACCGGACAATGGTTGCGCCGTTCTGCATTGGGCTGACAACACAGGTCAGTTCGGTGCCGTTGCGCATACGTATCTCACCGGACCATTCAGCACGGTTGTCGCGCATTTCAACAAAGTCGCGCACCTCACCCAGCAGCGGCGTGGCGGCACATTGGTCCTGCCAGCTGCGGGTCACGTCCAGCACCGAGTCCGGTTCAAACCCGGCCTCATCGGACTCGCCCCACAGTTTTTGATAGGCGCGGTTGGTGAAGGCCAGGGTTCCGTCATCGCCGAACACCGCGATAGCATCGGCCAGTTTGTCCAGAACCGATTGCATCAGGTCCATTTCCGAGCGGAACCGGCGGGTCAGGGTAATCTCGGCCGTGATATCCTCGAACAGGAACGCCACCGCCCCGTCGGGATGCGGGCGGCCGCTGACCGAATAGACCGACCCCGAGGGCAGCGACCAGGTTTCCTGATAGTTCCCGTCTTCGGCGGCCTCGAGCAGGTCGTTCATCTGGCTGCGCCAGCTACGGTAATTCTTGGGTTCCGGCATCATGTGCTGATCGCGCAGCCGGTCGAAAAAGCTGGACAGGCTGGGGCGGCAGCTGAGGAAGTCCGGGGGCAGGGTGGTCAGGTCGATCAGGGCCGGGTTGAACAGCGCCAATTGTCGGTTGCGGTCGAAGATCGCCAGCCCGATGGACAATTGTGCAAAGGTCTTCGTCATGGTCTGGACGAATTTTCTCTGGGCGGTTTCGGCAGCAACAATGGCATTGATATCAACCGCATAGCACAGGTGGCCTTCGGGGTGATCGACCAGCGTCAGGTCGAACCACAGCTTGTTCTCGCTGCTCTCGGACGAGATCGAGATGCGGGTTTTTGCGCCCAACCGTGCATCGCCGTCCGCACCGGGAAACAGCGGTGCGGTCAGATCGGTATCGGGACCACGGACCTTTCTGACCAATGCGACATAAGCGGCATTGCACCAACGGACATTGCTTTGATGATCCAGCAGCCAGACGGGGTATGGAGCTTGTTCCATTGCCAGACGGATCGGATCCTGTGCGTCGCGCTGGACCGGGGTGGGGCGTTCGGCGCTGTCGCGCAGTTGAACGCGGACGATACCGTCAATCCATTCGCACAGGATGTCCCGTTCGACGGTGCAGTCGATGGCGGGAATGACCAGCGTGCCCTGACGGCGGATATGGTCGGGTGTTTCTGGAAAGCTGGGAAAATCCCGCTGCAGCAGGCGGCGCAGGTCGGGCCAGTCGCGGACGGCTTCGAACCCTTCAAGCGCGATGTCTGAATGGCTGATCAGGCGGTTGCCGTCGAACAGAAACACCGCATCATACAGCGATGCGGGTGCAGACAAGCCGAAATTGTCGCCCCTCTGCCGGCGGCGGGGCAATAGCCATTGCACCGCCAGGCTGGCGGATACCAGACTGATCGCGGCCAGAATGATCCAGTCGACCATGCGCTCTCCGGAATTGATACCGGAAGGACTATGCGCGCCAATGGTTAACGGGGTCTTAACTCAGACCTGGATCTGCTGGTTTTCACCAGATGGCACAGGGGTATCGCCGGTCTGGGCATCCACCAGATTGCGCGGCCACGACACCTTTACAATCGCACCCCTGCGTTCGGGGTTGTCGCAGAGGGTTTGGTACGGGTCCGAGCCGTTCGCAAAATCCAACTCAGCCCCGCTGCGTTCCAGCAGGGTCTTGGCGATGAACAGGCCCAGACCCATGCCCTCGTATTCCGGGCGGGTTCTTTGATCTTTCTCGGCCCGGCGGCGGCGCATGAAGGGGTCGCCGATGCGGCCGATCATCTGCGATGGGTATCCGCGCCCGTCATCCATGATGTTGATGGTGATCTGATCCGTGGTCCATTCGGCCTCGACCCAGACATTCGAGCGGGCGAAATCCACCGCGTTCTGGATCAGGTTGCGCAGCCCGTGAATGATCTCGGGTTTGCGCAGGATCGAGGGTTGCTGCACATCTCCGTCCCCGGCCGGGCCTTCGGCAAAGTGAACGGTCTTGCCCCGGTGGATATGCGGCTCGGCGGCTTCATGCACCACGGTGGACAGGGGGGCCTGCCGCAAGTGCAGATCGTCTTTGCCTGCCCGGCCCATATCGCGCAGGATGTCGCGGCAGCGGTTGGCCTGTTCGCGGATCAGGGCGGCGTCTTCCTTCAGGTCGGGGCGGTCCTCCAGTTCCTCGATCAGTTCGGAACTGGTCAGCTTGATGGTGGCCAGCGGCGTGCCCAGCTCATGCGCAGCCGCCGCAACAACGCCGCCCAGATCGGTCAGCTTCTGCTCGCGCGCCAGGGCCATATGGGTGGCGGCCAATGCCTCGGACATGGACTGCACCTCGGAGCTGACGCGGTGGGAATAGGCGCCGATGAAAACGATGGCGATAACCACCGCCGCCCAATTGCCGAACAAAAGCAGGTCCGGAATCTGCAGTATGAGACCCTGTTCGGTGCGCAAAGGCAGGTGAAATTCAGCCAGCATGCTTGTCAGCGCAATTGCCACGGCGCCAACAATCACGGTCGAGCGTGTGCTCATCACATTGGCGGAAATCGTCACCGGACCCAACAGCAGCAGAGCAAAGGGGTTGTTCAGGCCACCGGTCAGGTACAGCAGGATGGCCAGCTGCGACAGGTCGAACAACACCATCAGGAAGTTTTCGAACTCGGTCAGGCGCTTGTTTTTCGGGAACAGCAGAATGGCGGTCATGTTGCCCATGACCGACACGCCGATGGCCAGGTAACACAGCGCCAGCTCCAGTTGCACCTGAAAATACCGCTGCGCGACCGTGATGGCGGTGAACTGACCGATAATGGCCACCCAACGCAGCAGGATCAGCGTGCGCAGCCGGATCCAGCTGCTGCGTTCCTGACTGCGCCATAATGTGATGTTGGAATTTGCCATCGGTCTATTATGTCCTGTTGCATCGGCTGATCATCTTGATAGGTGTCCCGGCCGAAACGATCAACAACCCCTCATCTCAGGATTGATGTCATGATCCGCCTTTACGCCATCCTTGCAACCGTTGTTCTGGCCGTCGGTCTGGGCGCCATGTGGCTGCTGACGCGGGGGGCGGGGTCGGACGATCAGTTCGCACAATGCCGGTCGGCCCAGATTGCTGGCGGCACGGCTGCAATCGGCGGTCCGTTTGAGCTGGTCAACGGCAAGGGCGAAACCGTCACCGACACCGATGTGATCACCGAGCCGACGCTGGTTTATTTCGGCTACACCTTCTGCCCCGATGTCTGCCCCTTTGATATGTCGCGCAACGCCGAGGCCGTGGATATCCTGGCCGAGCGTGGCCAGTCGGTGACACCGCTGTTCATTTCGATCGATCCGGATCGGGACACGCCGCAGGTGGTGGATGACTTTGCCTTCAATCTGGGCGGCAAGACCATCGCGCTGACCGGCTCGCCCGAGCAGGTCAAGGCCGCCAGCCAGGCCTACAAGACCTATTACCGGGCGCATGACAAAAGCGACGAGTTCTATCTGGTCGACCATTCCACCTTTACCTATCTGGTGACGCCCGAGCAGGGATTTCTTGAATTCTTCAACCGCGATGACACCGCCGAGCAGATGGCCGACAAGGTCGGGTGCTTTCTGGACAAGCTCTAGGACGCAACGGGTTGTTTGACCTTTGGAATGGCGCTGCTATTACTCATGTTTAAGCCAAAGGCGTGAAATAGCGGAAAGAACAGAATATGGCGGACAGCTCAGACCTCGATATCGGCCCCGATAAATCCCTGCTTCTGGTGGATGATGACGAGCCGTTTCTGAGGCGACTGGCCAAGGCCATGGAAAAACGCGGGTTCGAGGTTGAAACCGCAGGCTCCGTCGCCGCAGGCCGCGCCATTTCCACCGCCCGCCCACCCGCCTATGCCGTTGTCGATCTGCGGCTTGAGGACGGCAACGGTCTGGATGTGGTCGAAGTGCTGCGTGAAAAGCGCCCCGACAGCCGGGTTGTCGTTCTGACCGGATATGGCGCAATTGCCACCGCCGTGGCCGCCGTCAAAATCGGAGCGACCGATTACCTGTCGAAACCCGCCGACGCCACCGACATCACCAGCGCGCTGCTGGCCAAGGGCGACGAACTGCCCCCGCCGCCGGAAAACCCCATGAGCGCGGATCGTGTCCGTTGGGAGCATATTCAGCGGGTGTATGAGTTGTGCGACCGCAATGTGAGCGAGACCGCCCGCCGCCTGAACATGCACCGCCGGACGTTGCAGCGGATATTGGCGAAGCGTAGTCCGCGGTGAAGTATGTTTGCCAAGGTTTTCAAAAACCAAAAGGAAGCTATCGAATTATCAAACCGCGAGATGCAGAGCTTTGGAGCAACTTGCATTATCGCGTATTGTAAAAGGCTTACAATTCAACACCCCAGCATTGATGGACTGGTAAATCACTTGTTTGCCATACTCACTGCACCCGACTTGCCAACTTGGGACCAGCAAGGTTCTGAGCTGAAATTATGCGGACGCGGGGAAGTTGTGCCGTCAGAAATAGAAGAGATTTTTCCAAGCGAGCAGATCGCTGGTTTCACAGAGCTAATAGAGCACGTCGTGGAAATTGGAATTGCCGATATGTACGGCGCGGATACGTCACTTCCGCGAGAACATTTGGAAAATGCTGTGAAAATTCTGCTTGAGCACGACGTGTCAGTTCCCAATCTGTCTTTGTGCAAGATTCAATCACGTCCCCTGAAAGATCGTTGGGGGACTCCGTTGTCAGAGGCTGAATTCGCCGACTATCTACGCGTAGTTTTGGCGTAGCTGAATTTTGCAAGCAACTCTTCATGCCGCGTCAAGTACGCCTGCCGCACCTCAACCGGCGGGCGCAGGGTAATCTCCAACCCCTCCATCACCGCCTTGTCCGGCCGTCCAAAGAACTTGGTCGCCTCGGCCTCGGAAAAACCCGCGATCTGGGTCGCCTCCATCCAGGCGCTGATCTTGTCGGCCTTTTTGATCTGACGTTTCACCGTTTTCGGCACTGCAGCGGGCAGGCCAAAGCGGATGTGGATCGCCGCCGCCAACCGGTCATCCAGCGCGCCGTAATCGGGGCCGACGGCGGATTTGACTGGTGAGATCATATCTCCGATCACATATTCCGGCGCGTCGTGTAACAAAGCCGCGAGCCGCCATTTCACCGGTGCTTTTGGGGCGATCCGGCCAAAAAGCTCTTCGACCAACAGGGAATGTTCGGCCACGGAATAGGCAAAATCCCCTGCCGTCTGGCCGTTCCAGCGGGCCACAAAGGCCAGTCCGTGGGCGATATCTTCGATTTCGATGTCCACCGGGGTCGGGTCCAGCAGGTCCAGCCTGCGCCCCGACAACATCCGCTGCCATGCTCGTGCTTGTGTTGCCATTCTGCCATGCCTTGTGAAGTGGGACACGTAAGTTTCGCGTTTTTGTGTTATGATGTACCTGTCGAGATCACCGGCTGCCAACTTTTTCTTGACCAGACGTGCTTTGAACCGGCGCGTGGTGATACCGACATTTGTGCTGAGGGGGGTGCATGCTCCTCCTGGTGTGCCCCTCTCGGAACGTAACTCGTATCGGAAGGAGCTAGCTATGTTTAAGCGACTGTTTGGAATTGCCCTGGCCTTTGGAATGGCCGCCACTGCCCCACCCGCATTTGCCCAAAGTTGTGCACAGCGCGAACATGTGATCGCCAAGCTGCAGGACAGCTATTCAGAAGAGCTGGTCTTTGGCGGATTGCAGAAAACACGCGGTGCGCAGGCGGTCATGGAGGTCTGGACCTCGAAGGAAACCGGAAGCTATACGGTTCTGGTGACCCAGGCGAACGGCATTAGTTGTATTGTCGCCGTTGGCACCGATTTTTTTGAAGCGATCCCGAAGATTGCACTAAAGGGTGAGCCCAGCTGATTTAAGCGGCGGAAAACCCCGTTTCCGGCCATTCGCGTTGCCACCTGCCCCAAGGAATGCTAGGGGCAGCCCGAACGTGATTTACCTCAATGGAGCACCTGATGGCCGGGGACTATATCGTCAAAGACATTTCATTGGCCGGGTTCGGCCGCAAAGAGCTGGACATTGCCGAAACCGAGATGCCGGGCCTGATGTCCCTGCGCGCGGAATATGGCGAGGCCAAGCCGCTGAAAGGCGCGCGTATTGTTGGCTCGCTGCACATGACCATTCAGACCGCGGTTCTGATTGAAACGCTGGTCGCACTGGGCGCGGATGTGCGCTGGGCGTCGTGCAACATCTTCTCGACCCAGGACCATGCGGCGGCGGCGATTGCCGAAGCCGGCATTCCCGTTTTCGCCATCAAGGGCCAGACGCTGGAAGAGCATTGGGATTATCTGGACAAATCCTTCCTGTTCGACGAAGGCCCGAACATGATCCTGGACGATGGCGGCGACGCAACGCTGTATATCCTGCTGGGTGCACGCGCCGAAGCGGGTGAAGACATCATCCCCGTTCCCGGTTCGGAAGAGGAAGAGGTGATCAAGAAGCAGATCGCCAAGCGTATGGCCGCTTCCCCCGGCTGGTTCACCAAGATGCGCGACCAGATCAAGGGCGTGTCCGAGGAAACCACCACCGGCGTGAACCGTCTGTATCAGCTGGTGAAAGAAGGCCATCTGCCCTTCCCCGCGATCAACGTCAACGACAGCGTCACCAAGTCGAAGTTTGACAACAAATACGGCTGCAAGGAATCGCTGGTCGACGGTATCCGCCGCGCCACCGACACCATGCTGGCCGGTAAGGTTGCCGTGGTCTGCGGGTATGGCGACGTGGGCAAAGGCTCGGCCGCGTCGCTGGCAGGCGCAGGTGCCCGTGTGAAAGTGACCGAAGTAGACCCGATCTGCGCCCTGCAGGCCGCGATGGACGGGTTCGAGGTCACGCTGCTGGAAGACGAAGTTGCCTCTGCTGACGTGTTCATCACCACCACAGGCAACAAGGACGTGATCCGCATCGAACATATGCGCGAGATGAAGGACATGGCCATCGTCGGCAATATCGGTCACTTCGACAATGAAATTCAGGTGGCCAGCCTGAAGAACCACAAATGGACCAACATCAAGGAACAGGTGGACATGATCGAGATGCCCTCGGGCAACCGCATCATCCTGCTGTCCGAAGGCCGTCTGCTGAACCTCGGCAACGCCACCGGCCACCCGTCCTTCGTGATGTCGGCCTCGTTCACCAACCAGGTTCTGGCGCAGATCGAGCTGTTCACCAAAGGCGACGAGTACAACAACGACGTCTACATCCTGCCCAAGCATCTGGATGAGAAGGTTGCCCGTCTGCATCTGGACCGCATCGGCGTGAAACTGACCAAGATGGACGCCGAGCAGGCCGCCTATATCGGCGTGAAACCCGAAGGTCCCTACAAGCCCGAGCATTACCGCTACTGATTGCGGGTCGGGTATGACCAAACGCACGGGACGCCGTCGGATCTTGCATCTGGCGGCGTCTTTTCTTTTTACCTGTCTTGTCTTGCTGATCCTTGTGGGGGGTGGCGGGTGGTTGTTGCTCTCCCATCCGAAAACACCCCTTCCGGCACATTGGAACCCGTTGCGGGACTTATCTGTGGCGGCCCCGGTGACCCCGATCACCAGATACCAGCTGAACCGGGCGTTGGCGGATGACGCCCAATGCCGTGCGGTTTTGTTAGAGGCCGGTGTTGCGTTCGCGCCGATGGGCGATCTGGTCGTCGATCGGAATTGCGGGATTTCAGGCCGGGGAGAGTTGTCACAACTTGGCACGGCCCGCCTTGCACCGGTTGAGACCCGTTGCACCACCGCCCTGCGGTTGGCGATGTGGGAACACCACGTGGTTCAGCCCGCCGCCCGGGATATTCTTGCGACCAAAGTTCAGAGAATTCGCCATCTGGGCAGCTACAACTGCCGTCGCATGCGCACCGCTGAGGGTGAAAACAACCGGTGGAGCAGTCATGCGACAGCGGATTCGATCGATATCATTGGGCTGGAGCTTGAGGACGGGCGGAAGCTCAGCCTGCTTCATGACTGGGCAACACCCGGTCCCGAGGCCGAGTTTCTGCACCGCATCGGGCAGGGCGCCTGTAATTGGTTCCGGGTGGTTCTGAGCCCGAATTTCAACCGGCTTCACGCGGATCATTTCCATCTGCAAGGACCCGGCTGGGGGTATTGCCGGTAACCTCTGCCCTCGGCGGCCCCAGCAGGGGGGAGAAACTGCCGATTTTTTTCCTTTTTGGATGGCCATAGTCGCGGCTAGTCTTTTCCGGAACGGCGCAATGCGCCGTAACAACACAAGTTTAGGAGAATTGAACATGGGAAAACGCGACGAGCTGATCGCCAAATACGCTGAAGATCTGAAAGGCAAATGCGGGATGGACCCCGATATGGACCTGCTGACCAAGGTCACCATCGGTTGCGGTCCGGCGATCTATGACGCCGACGCGTCGACCGTGGCGGCCACGCAGGAAGCCGAGCTTGAGACGGTCAAGAACAACTACCTGATCAAGAAACTGGGTCTGTCGGACGGGCCGGAACTGATGGAAGCGATCAACTCGGTTCTGGAAACCTATGGCATGTCCGAGCGCAACAAATACCGCGCCGTGGTCTACTACATGCTGACCAAGCGGTTCGGAAAAGAGTCGGTCTACGCCTGATCCTTTGGTTTTCTGGCGCCCGCCCTGCGGCGGGCGTTTTCAATTTTAAGCACTTGGCGTTTGTGCCGGCCACCAGAAATGGGCTAGTGTCAGAGTGCGACCAGGACGGTCAGAGCCAAAGATTTCCATATGCGTGTGGTGAGTAGGGAGCACGCGGGGTAGGGAAGGTTCTGCAACCGTCAGGGCCTTCCCTTTTAATCAATCCGCCAGCGTGCCACCCAAGGCGCAGATCACCCGCCATTCGGCCTCGCTGACCGGCTGAACCGACAAGCGCGAGTTCCTCACCAGCACCATCTCGGCCAAACGCGCGTCCGCCTTGATCTGGTCCAGCGTCACCGGTGTTGTGAACGGCCGCACCGCCTTGATATCCACGCAGTCCCAGCGCTCGTCATCGGTGGTGCTGTCGGGATGGGCCTCGGCGCAGACCTCGACGATACCGACAATCGCCTTGTCCTTTTGCGAGTGGTAGAAAAACCCACGATCCCCAACCGCCATCTGCCGCATGAAATTGCGCGCCTGATAGTTGCGCACGCCGTCCCATTCTTCGCCCGCATCGCCTTTGGCAACCTGCTGGTCCCAGCTCCAGGTCGACGGCTCGGATTTGAACAGCCAGTATGCCATCAGCCCACGACCTTCTTCCACGGGATCAGGTCGACGGACTGGAACAGCCCTGCCTTGGCATAAGGATCATTTTCGGCCCAGGTTTCCGCGGCGGCCATGTCCTCGACCTCGAGGATCACCAGCGAGCCGATCATCGCGTCACCATTCAGCAACGGACCGGCCTGCGAAACGACGCCGGTTTCCTCGATATAGGCCAGATGGGCGGCGCGGTTGTCCAGCCGGGTCTGCAGGGCGCCGTCCTTGTCACGGGCGATGAGGGCGATCAGCATGTTATTCCTCCTTCAGGGGGCGGTTGAGCAGGGTTTCGATGGCTTGCGCGACACTGTAGGCGCCATGGCTCAGGTCTGCCACTGTGGCACTGATGGGCATGTCCAGCCCTTCGTTTGTGGCGATCTCGGACATGGCCCGCGCGGTGGCGACACCTTCGACCGTCGTGTGGCTGTCAAAGGGCCGATTCAGACCCAAACTCAGGCCAAAACGATAGTTTCGGGACAATTCGGACGAGCAGGTCAATACCAAATCCCCCAGCCCGGACAGCCCCATCAGTGTTTCGGGTTGCGCACCGCGCATCAGGGCGAACCGTTGCATCTCGGCAAAACCACGGGTCATCAAGGCAGCGCGGGCGCTGTCACCGAGACCCGCCCCGATGGCGGCCCCGCAGCCAATGGCCATCACGTTTTTCAACGCGCCACCCAGTTCCGCCCCGATCACATCGGTGGTGCGATACAGGCGCAGGTTTGCGGTGGTCAGTTCGTACTGCAGGGTTTGGCTGAGATCGTCATCGGCACAGGCCAGGGTCAAGGCCGTGGGCAGGCCGCGCGCGATGTCATCGGCAAAGCTGGGTCCGGTCAAAAGGGCAGGGTGCGCGTCCGGGATGGTCTCGCGGATCACCGAAATGGGTCCGAGGCCCGAGGACAGTTCGATCCCCTTGCAGCAGGCGACCAGCGTCTTCCCGGTCAGAACCGAAGCATGTTCCTTCAAGGCGCTGCGCAGTTTCTGCATGGGTACGGCCAGCAACAGCACGTCAGCGGCAACCGCGTCTTGAATATCGGTCGTCACCGATATCGCACCCGGCAGCGCCACATTCGGCAGGCGCGCGGTATTCTCGCGGCTGTTCTGCATGTGCCGGGCCTGTGCGGCGTCCCGTGACCACAGAGTAACCGGCCCGTTCCCGGCCAGTGAAATCGCCAGCGCGGTGCCGAAAGCACCCGATCCCAGTACCGAAACACTCATGCCTTGGCGCCTTTCTTGCCGCTTCCCAACATCGCGGGGCTGGTTTGGTCCAGGGGCCAGCGGGGCCGGGCCGTCAGGTCCAGACCATCGCGGGCACCGGAGCGAAAACGCTCCATCCCGGCATAGGCGATCATGGCCGCGTTGTCGGTGCACAAGGCCAGCGGCGGCGCCGTGAAACGCGCGCCTTTTTCGATGCAAACAGTCTCTAACGCGGCTCGAATTGCAGAATTTGCCGCCACGCCGCCGGCCACGGCAATCACCGGATCAGAGGGGTTTTCCTCAAGATACAGATCCATTGCGCGGCGGGTTTTCTCGGCCAGAGTGTCCACGATGGCCTGCTGAAACCCGGCACACAGATCGGCACGATCCTGACGGGTCAGGCCGCCTTTTTCGGCGACGAACTGATCCCGCATCCGCATCAGTGCGGTCTTGAGCCCCGAAAAGGACAGATCACATCCGGGCCGGTCCAGCAGAGGCCGGGGAAAGCGGAAGCGTTTGGGGTCGCCCGCGCGGGCCTCGGCCTCGACCGAGGGGCCCCCCGGTTGCGGCAGGCCCAACAGGCGGGCTGTCTTGTCGAAGGCCTCGCCCGGTGCATCGTCGATGGTGCCGCCGAGGCGGGTAAATTGCTCTGGCCCGTGGGCGATCAGGTATTGGCAATGGCCGCCTGACACCAGCAGCATCAGATAGGGAAAGGCAATCCCGTCGGTCAGGCGTGGCGTCAGCGCGTGGCCCGCCAGATGGTTCACCCCGATCAGCGGCAGGCCGGTTGCGGCGCTCAGCCCCTTGGCGCACATCACGCCGGACATGACCCCGCCGATCAGACCCGGTCCGGCGGTGACGGCAATGGCGTCCATATCCGTTAAAGCCAAGCCCGCGGCCTCAAGCGCCTGCACCACGCAGGTATCCAGTTTTTCCGCATGAGCACGGGCCGCGATCTCGGGCACCACACCGCCAAAGGCGCTGTGCAACTCGGTCTGACCATGCACGATGGATGACAGCACTTCGGCCCCGGCGCCATCGGTCTGGCGCACGACGGCGGCCGCTGTGTCGTCACAGCTGCTTTCCAGTCCGAGGACGGTAAGTGTTTGCACCATTGGCCCGATCCGTTACACCTTGATTGCCAAGCGGGGTATCACCCCGCGCGGATGCAAACAATCCCAAGGCGGAAGGCGCCGACTGTTGTATTTGCTGATGACCCGCCCGCGCGCTGCCTCTGAACGGTTTGTTGCGCAGCTGCCGACCCGCATCAGATCGCAGGTCGAGGTTATCTATTCCCCGATCCTTAAGATCAAACCCCTGCCGATCAGCGTCGATACCAACGGTGTGCGCGGGCTGATATTCACGTCGGCCAATGGGGTGAATGCCGCGGTGTCTCTGGGTTTGGCGCGCGACATGCCTGCCTTTTGCGTCGGCCCCGCCACCACCGGCACCGCAAAGGGCGCCGGGTGGGACGCGCAGATGGTTGGCGCCACCGCCGAGGAACTGGTGGCTCATCTGCTGAAGCATCGCCCTGAAAGCCCCTTGTTGCACCTGCGGGGCGAACACAGCCGGGGCAATATCGCCATCCGCCTGACCGAGTCGGGCCTGACCGTGCGCGAACAATCCGTCTATCAGCAGCACCTTTTGCCGCTGACACCCGAAGCCGCTGCGGTCGCTGACGCAGATATACCGGTTGTCGCGCCGCTGTTTTCACCCAGAACGGCGCGACAATTTGCCGATATCTGGACCGGTTCAGCGCCCTTGTGGCTGGTCGCAATCAGCCAGGCGACGGCGGAACCCCTTTATTCCTTGGACTATGCGCATCTAAAGATCGTCAACGAGCCGACCCCGAAGAAAATGCAGAAAGCCGTTAAAAAACTTGTGAAACATGCGATGCGGGTTGAGGGCAGCGAGACCACCGACTAACCTAGAGTGGCCTGTTATTCATGTGAAATTGGATTCGATAAGGGGAATGTTGCGGTGGCTGGTAAGAAGAAAACCGATCGAAAGCCGGTGGAAGACCCCAAGTCGGATGAGGCGGTTGAAACCGTTTCCACACAGGATGATGCGCCTCTTGACGCGGTCGAGACTGTAGAAGAGGCTCTTTCCGAAGCCGAAGCCGAAGCCGAAGCCGAAGCCGAAGCCGAAGCCGAAGCCGAAGCCGAAGCCGAAGCCGAAGCCGAAGCCGAAGCCGAAGCCGAAGCCGAAGCCGAAGCGATTGTGGAAGGGCCCGTCGCGGCGGTCGCAGACAAATCCGCCGAACCTGAACAGGAACAACGCGGCGGCTTTGTGCCGGCCCTGCTTGGTGGTGTACTTGCGGCCGGGATCGGGTTTGCCGCGGGCAGCGCGGGCCTGTTCGGGTCCGGCGAGTCCGACGGCCTCGCGGCGCTTGAGGCGAAGCTCAATGATCAGTCCAGCCAGATCGAGGCACTGACGAAATCCTTGGCCGACAGGTCAGACAGTTCTGATGTGGACAGCAAAATCGCCGCCCTGACCGATCAGGTCACACCGCTGGGCGCGGAACTTGAGGCGGTGAAATCCGGCCTCGATGGGCTGGCGGGCAAGATCGACCCTCTGGCCAGCCGTCTGAGCGATCTGGAAAGCGGTGCGCTGACGCAGGGCGCCTCACCCGAAGCCTCGGCTGCCTTTGAGGCCGAACTGAAGAAACTGCAGGATTCGCTGGCCGCACAGCGGGCCGAGGTCGAAAAAATGGTCACGGACGCGCAGGCGCTTGAAGCTCAGGCTGCCGCCAAAGCGCAAGCGGCCACCAATGCGGCGGTCCTGTCTCAGGTGCTCAGCCAACTGGACGCGGGCCAGCCCTACAACGATCTGGTGGCTGAACTGACAGCCAGCGGCGTGACCGTACCTGACGCTCTGTCGGCCCCGTCAGAAAAGGGTGTTGCCAGCCTGGCAGCGCTGCGAGAGTCTTTCACGCCCGCTGCCCGCGCAGCACTGGCCGATGCGCGCAGCGCGGACAAGGCCACGGGTCTGGTCGCCTTCCTGCAACGCCAGACCGGCGCGCGCTCGGTCACGCCGCAAGAGGGCGACAGCCCGGATGCGATCCTGTCGCGGGCCGAGGCCGCGCTGGCGGGCGGTGATGTTGCTGCCGCGCTGAGCGAACTCAAGACCCTGCCCGATGCGGCCAAGGCGGCACTGGCGGATTGGGAACAGACGGCCCAGACTCGCGAGGCCGCCGTGGACGCCGCAAATGCGCTGCAATCCAGCGTAAACTCGAACTGAAGGACCTGCCATGCTGTGGTCATTGTTTAAGATCCTTGTTTTTGTAGCGATTATCGGCCTGCTGGCCATGGGCGCCATGTTCCTGATGGAAACCAGCGGCGGCGTACAGATCACGGCGTGGGGTCAGGAATTTACCTTGGGGCCGCTGCAATCGGTGATCGCGCTGGGCGTTCTGGTTGTCCTGATCTGGGTGTTCTTCAAGCTGCTGACCCTGCTGATCGCGACGCTGAAATTCCTCAACGGGGATGAAACTGCGCTGTCGCGTTACTTCGACCGCAGCCGTGAAAAGCGGGGCTATCAGGCGCTGTCCGACGGTCTGATGGCGCTGGCCTCGGGCGAGGGGCGTGTGGCGATGAACAAGGCCTATAAAGCCGAAAAACTGCTGAACAAGCCCGAGCTGACCAACCTGCTGGTGGCCCAAGCGGCTGAGATGAACGGCGACACCAAAAAAGCCTCCGAGACCTACAAGAAGCTGGTCACCAACAATGCCACCCGCTTTGTCGGGGTGCGCGGTATCATGAAACAGAAACTGGCCGAGGGCGATGACGAAACCGCCCGCAAGCTGGCCGAAAAGGCGCTGGCGATCAAACCGCGCCATGCCGAGACGCAGGACATTTTGCTGGGTCTGCAGACCAAATCGCAGGATTGGGCCGGCGCGCGCTCGACCCTGACCGCCAAGCTGAAGGCCGGCCATCTGCCGCGCGACGTGTTCAAGCGCCGCGATGCGGTGCTGGCCCTGTCCGAGGCCAAGGATATTCTGGCCGAAGGCGCCACCGTTGAACAGCAGGAACACGCGATCGAGGCCAACCGCCTGTCGCCCGATCTGGTGCCTGCGGCGGCCATGGCTGCGCGGGCCTATATCGAAAAGGGCAAACCGCGCGCCGCGACCAAGATTCTGAAAAAGGCGTGGGAGGTGCAGCCGCACCCCGATCTGGCCCATGTCTTTGCTGAAATTGCACCGGATGAAACGCCCCGGGCGCGGATCAAACGCTTTACGGCGCTGACCCGCATTCACCCGGAAAACCCGGAAACCCGCCTGATCCAGGCCGAACTGAACATCGTGGCCGAGGATTTCCCCGAAGCCCGCCGGGCGCTGGGCGATGTGGTGGAAAAACAGGCCGATGCGCGTGCCTATACGCTGATGGCGGCGATTGAGCGGGGCGAGGGCGCCTCGGACGCCGTGGTGCAGGGCTGGCTGGCCAAGGCGCTGAACGCGCCGCGCGGGCCGCAATGGGTCTGTGACAACTGCCACGACATTCAGCCAGAATGGGGTCCGGTCTGTCAGAACTGTCACAGCTTTGACACGCTTAGCTGGCAGACCCCGCAAACCCCCGAGATCGCAACGGCTACCGGTGTTCACATGCTGCCGCTGATCGTCGGCGCGCTTGAGGACCAGCAGGAACCGGAACCCGAGCCGGAGCCCGAAACCGAAGAGGTCGAGGAGGCGGTCGAACCTGAGGTCATCGAGATCGAGACGGAACCGGTCCGGCCCGATGTCGAGCCAGCGGTCAATGCCGAGGGAGAGCCCGTGGTCGAGAAACGGGCCTAGCGCGCGGTTTCCACGTCAAAAGCAGCGTTCCACAATTTGAACAGCTCTGCCCGGCGGTTCTGGTCCCGTGCGACCAGCAGCGCCGGGGACAGCGCGATAAAGCGGCGGGCGCTGGGGGTCAGGCCGGTCTCGGCCGCGTCCATCTGGGCCACAAGGCCCGAGGCCGCCAGCAGGTTCTGCGCCTCCGGTGACAGCAGGAAATCCAGAAACCCGGTTGCGGCATCCTTGTTGCCCGCCTGCGCCGGGATCATAAGGGCACGGGACAGGACCAGCGTGTAATCCTCGGGCAGGATCACCCCCACGCCGGGCGCATCGGCATTGGCCACGTAGGACCCCAGAACGTTATAGGCGATCAGGAATCGCCCCTCGGCCACGTCGCGGATAATCTCGGATGAACAGCAAGTGGCCACGGCGTCGATGCGGGCAAACCCTTCGATCAGGGAACCAAAGGTCGTGGCCTCAAGGCTATCCCCATAGGCGAACAGGTATCCCAGACCGGATGCCGCAATATCATAGGTCGCCACCCGACCCCGCAGCAGATCGGGCTGCGTGCGCATTGCGTCCAACAGGGCAAAGCGGTTGCGGGGGACGTGCTGATCGTCCAGCAGGGCTTTGTTATAGGCGATGACGGCGGGTTCGGTGGTGATGCCCCAAAGCTCATCCCGCCAGCGCCGCGCGTCCGGCAGGGCCTCGGTCAAGGGGGAACGGTAGCGGTGCGCGCAGGCGGAATTGACCAGCCACACCATCTGCTGAATGGCCGAGGAAAATACCACATCAGCGGGGTTCCGACCGTCCTTGCAGACCGTGCGGCTGTGCTGGAACAGCGCGTTCGAGCCCCATTGTTCATAGGTGATCCGCAAATCCGGGTTCAGTTCGGCAAAGCGCTCCAGCACCGGGGCGATGATGGCGATATCGGTGGTCGACCGGATCAGCATCGGGTCATTGCCGCGGCCGAAGCTGGCCGTGGCTTCTTGCGCCTGCAGGGTGCCGGGCAGGGCAAACAGAAGGCAGATCATAAAGGTGCGGATCATTCCATCCCCCTTGTGGTCGGAAAGCTGAGAGCTGCGCGAAATCCGGTATCGTTGCGGGCCATCTCAACCGTGCCGTCAAAGGCCTCGGCGGTGGATTTCACGATCGACAGACCCAGGCCGCTGCTGTCCTCGCCGGATCCGGTGGTGCGGTTGAACCGGTCTCCGATGTGATCTGCAATGGGCGTTGCGGGTCCGGATCCGTGGTCGCGCACCCACAGAACGGCGCGGGAACCTTCTTGCGTTGCGCCGATGCTGACCGGGGGTTCGCCATGTCGCAGCGCATTGCCCAGCAGGTTCTTGGCCGCCTCGCCAAGGGAAAAGGCATCCGCGTTCACCAGCACCGGGGATTCTCCGATCTCGAGCCGCACTTCGACGCCGGGGGCGACCAGTTCGTGGTCGCTCTGTTCCAAGACGTCCAGCGCCACCTCGCGCAGATCGACGGGGCGGCGGGGGGCGCTGTCGATGCGGTGGATCACCATGGCGCGCGATAGCAGCTGATCCAGCAGGGTACCCAGCGACCGCGTGCGCCTGAGCAGCCGGTCCAAGGCGCGTGCGCGGGCCGGGGGATCGGGGTCGTCCTGCGCGATCTCGGCCTGTACCCGGATGGCGGCGACCGGGGTGCGCAGCTGATGGGCCGTGTCGGCGATCAGGTTGCGCATCGTGTCCACCTGCCGGTCGAGCCGCCCCATGAAGCGGTTCATCGCGGTCAGCATCACCTGCAGCTCGCGCGGCAGCCCGTCGCTGGCCATCGGCGTCAGGTCATGCGGGTCGCGGCGCGTGAGATCGTCGGACAGCGCCTCAAGCGGGCGCAGGGCGGATCGGGTGACGAACCACGACATGATCAGCAGCAAAATCCCCGCGACGGCCATCGGCAGCAGCGCGTCGCGCATCAGTCCGCCGGTCATCATCTGGCGCGCGCGCAGCGTCTGGCCGACCAGCACCTCGACCTCGCCCGAGAACTCCCGCTCGGCAAACAGGCGGGCCACGCGGACGAAACGGGCGGGTTCTCCGTTCAGGTCGGCGGTGAAATAGAAGGGCACGGCGCCGGGTTGCTGCGGCATTTCGATCACCGTATCGCGATCCAGCCCGGTGATGAACGGGCCACCGGGCACCTGCACCGCATAGAATATCCGGTCATCCGGGGCCTGTGCCAATAACTGAAAGGCCGAGACCGGCAGGTCGACAAAAGGTTCTCCGTCCTGAATGCGCACCGATTCCGCGATATCCGTGGCCGCGCCGAGCAGCAGCCGGTCATAGGCTTGCCGCGCCGCCAAGCGGCCATTGGCCCAGATCGACAGCGCCACCAGACAGCCACCGAGTATCAGGATCAGCAGCACTGCGCTGAGAACCCGCGCTGTCAGGCTGTGGGGAAGGTGCGGCCTAGCCATCCAGACCGATCCGATACCCGACTCCGCGCTGGGTGGTGATGCTGACTGTGCTGCCGGCGAACTTCTTGCGCAGCCGGGCGATATACAGCTCGATCGCGTTTTCACCCACGTCGGCGTCCTCGAACCCGTAAAGAGAGTCATACAGCCGCGTTTTTGACAGGAACTGCCCCTCATGCCGGATCAGCGCGTCCAGCACGGCGGCCTCGCGCGCGGTAAGGTTCAGGCGCTTGCCGTCCAGCGTGGCGCTGCGGTCCTTGGGGGCGTAGATCAGCGGCCCCAAAGTGATCTGTTCGCTCTTGCGGTCGGCATCGCGACGGACGAGGGCGCGCAGCCGGGCCTCAAGCTCGCGTTGATCGAAAGGCTTGCCCAGATAATCGTCGGCGCCCTTGTCCAATGCGGCGACGCGATCCTCGACCGAGGTCAGCGCCGTCAGCATCAGCACCGGCGTGCGATCGCCCGAGGCGCGGATCTTGCCCAGGAAGTTCAGACCCGACCCGTCGGGCAGGTTGATGTCCAGCAGCATCGCGTCATAGCTTTGCACCGCGCGGAAATCGCGGGCAGATTCGACAGTGGTCGCCAGATCACACACCACGCCGGACCGGGCCAGATGGGCCACGACGCCCTCGGCCAGGTCCTCGGCATCTTCGATCATCAAAACGCGCATGACCCCTCCCCAAAGTCGGACGCCGGAACCGTGACAGGTTCATGACAGCATTATTCGGTAAACGGGTACGACCTGCAAGGACACGCGCCTGCGGGGATCGGTTTCGGTCGCCGGAGTGCGGCCCAAAAAGACCCAAGGAGGAGACACGAATGAAACTGTTTGGAACCAGTGGCGCGATTGCAGCTGCTATCTTTGCCCTGTCCGGCGTTGCCGCCAGCGCACAGGAATGTATCGCCCCTGCCAACCCCGGCGGTGGCTGGGACTTCACCTGCCGGCAGGTGGGTAAGTCGCTGCAGGATCTGGGCCTGATCGACCAGACCATGCAGGTTGTGAACCTTGCCGGTGGCGGCGGTGGCGTGGCCTTTGCCGAAGTGGTGAACAAGCGCGGCGAAGATAACGAGCTGATCGTTGCGGCCAGTGCCGCCACCGCAACCCGTCTGGCGCAAGGCGCGTATCCCGGCAACACCATGGATCAGGTCCGCTGGCTGGCCGCCATCGGCGCGGATTACGGTGTGATCGCCGTGGCCGCCGACAGCCCGGTCAACACGCTGCCTGAACTGCTGGATCAGATCAAAGCCGACCCGACCGCCGTGTCGGTCGCGGGTGGCTCTGCCGTGGGTGGCTGGGACCACCTGAAAGTGCTGATCGCGGCCAATGCTTATGGCATCGAGGATGTGCGCTCGGTCAAATACATCGCCTTTGACGGCGGTGGCGAGGCGGTGACCCAGCTGCTGGCCGGTTCGGTTCAGGCCTTTACCGGTGACATTTCCGAGGCCAAGGGTTTCGTGGATTCCGGCGACATCAAGGTGATCGCAGTGCTGGCCCCCGACCGCCTGCCCGGCGAGTTCGCCGATTTCCCGACCGCCAAGGAACAGGGCGTTGACGCCATCGGTGCCAACTGGCGTGGGTTCTATGCCCCCGGCGGCATGACCGATGAGGCCTATGGCGATTGGGTCGGCAAGATCGGTGATCTTTACGCCTCGGACGAGTGGAAAGAGGTCATGGCCGCAAACGGTCTGGCCCCGCTGGACCTGCAGGGCGCGGACTTCCAGAACTTCGTGGCGGAATCTGTGGGCCAAATCCAGACCATCTCGAAAGAGATCGGGATCATCAAATAACCACTCACGAAGACCCGGGCGCGGCCTCAGCTTGCCGCGCCCGGGATCACCAGATTTACCCGCAAAAATAGGAGACACCGATGAGTGACCGTATCTTCGGGGTCGTCGGACTGCTAATCGCCATCGGATTTGCCTTTTCCGCATTGGCGATCGAGGAAAGCTTTCTGTCCGATGCCGTCGGACCCAAAGCCTTCCCGCTGATCATCGCCGCCATTCTGGGCCTGTCGAGCCTTGTCATCGCCATCCGCCCGGATGCTGAACCCGAATGGCCCGCGCTGGGCCGTCTGGTCGAGGTCGGCGCGGCAGTGGTCATGATGATCCTTTACGCCGAACTGCTGCCCGAAATCGGCTTTGTCATCGCCACCGCCTTTGCCGCCGCCTATCTGGCCTGGCGTCTGGGCTCTCGCCCGATTGAAAGCGTGCTGGTGGGCATCGGCACGTCCGTCGGCATCTACGTCATCTTCCATCTGGTTCTGGGCCTGTCGCTGGCCCGCGGCCCGCTGGGGTTCTGAGGAATAGAACATGGAAACTCTTGCATCTCTTGGCGACGGGTTTGCCATCGCGCTGACATGGCAGAACCTGATGCTGGCCCTTCTGGGCTGTTTTCTGGGCACCATCATGGGCGCGCTGCCCGGTCTTGGCCCGTCGAACGGCGTGGCCATCCTGATCCCGCTGGCGTTCACGCTGGGGCTGGGGGCGACGCCCTCGCTGATCCTGCTGACCAGTGTCTATTACGGGGCCATGTATGGCGGGCGGATCTCGTCGATCCTGCTGAACATTCCCGGGGACGAGCCCGCCATGATGACCTGTCTCGACGGGCATCCAATGGCGAAAAAAGGCTTTGCCGGAGAGGCGCTGTCGCTGTCGGGTATCGCATCCTTTGTGGGCGCCTTTCTGGCCACATGGGGCCTGATCTTTCTGGCACCGCAGCTGGTAAAGATCGCGCTGCTGTTCGGACCGGCTGAATATTTCGCCCTGTTCGCGCTGGCCTTCATGACGCTGGGCGGAGTGTCTTCGACCAATCAGGCGAAATCGGCCTTTGCCGCCGCGCTTGGCCTTGGGCTGGCGACGATTGGTGTGGATACCCAGACCGGCGTGCCGCGCTTCACTTTTGGCGAGGTGCATCTGTATGACGGCCTCGATTTCCTTGTCGCCATCGTCGGCCTGTTCGCCCTGTCCGAAGTGTTCATCTTCCTCGAACACCGCCACGGTGGATCGGATGCCGAAGGCCGCAAGCTGAACATCGGCCGCCTCTATCCGCCGATGTCGATGGTCAAGAAATGTACACCAACCATGCTGCGGACCTCGTTCCTGGGCTTTATCGCCGGGGTTCTGCCGGGGGCGGGGGCGTCTCTGGGCTCGTTCATCTCGTATTCGATGGAGAAACGGCTGGTTGACAAGGAAAACACCTTTGGCACCGGCGATCCACGCGGGGTTGCGGCACCCGAGGCCGGGAACAACGCCGCTGCTGGCGGAGCCCTGGTGCCGATGCTGGCGCTGGGCGTGCCGGGGTCGGGGACCACGGCCGTGCTGCTGGCGGTTCTGCTGGCGCTGAACATCACGCCCGGTCCGCTGCTGTTCACCCAGAACCCGGATGTGGTCTGGGGCCTGATCGCGGCGCTGTTCATCGCCAACTTCATGCTGCTGGCGATGAACATCCCGATGGTGGGGCTGTTTACCCGCGTGCTGATGATCCCCTCGCGCATCCTGATGCCGATCGTGGCAATGGTCAGCTTTGTCGGCATCTACGGCATCTCGGGCTCCAGCTTTGATCTGCTGGTGATGATCGGGTTCGGCGTCATGGGCTGGGTTCTGCGCAAGCTGGACGTGCCGCTGGTGCCGATCATCCTTGGTACGCTGCTGGGCAATTCGATGGAGAACAACCTGCGCCGCGCGGTGACCATCGACAACGGCAACTGGTGGACCCTGATCGACAGCCCGCTGTCCATCGCCCTGTGGGCCATTGCCATCATCGGCTTTGTCTTGCCCCTGATCGTGGGCGCGCGCGTCAAGGCCAAGATGCATCAGCGCAAGGATGAAGAAGGCGCGATCAGCGACTGACACATCGGGCGCCGCCGGTCGGGGATTGGCGGCGCCGAAACAGACTCTGGAAAGATGCGGTGGAACCTGTAACTTTGCTGAACAAGGCAAGTCACCGATCAGAGGAAGCGCGCATGGACCTGAGTGATGAAATCCGCATCTCGGCACCACGGGATGTCGTGTACCAAGCCCTGAACAATCCCGAGATCCTGCAGGAGTGCATTCCGGGCTGCGAGGAGCTGACCCAGAACGCACCCGATGAGCTTGCGGCCAAGGTTGTGCTCAAGATCGGCCCGGTCAAAGCCAAGTTCGCCGGAGAGGTCACGCTGGACACCTCAAACGCCCCCGACGGGTTTTCCCTGTCCGGCGAAGGCAAGGGCGGGGCGGCGGGCTTTGCCAAGGGCGGGGCCGACGTGGCGCTGACCGAAGACGGGGATGAAACGGTGCTGTCTTACACCGCCAAGGTCGAAGTCGGCGGCAAGATCGCCCAATTGGGCAGCCGCCTGATCTCGGGCACCGCCAAAAAGCTGTCGGGCAAGTTCTTCACCCGGTTTGGCGAGATCGTGTCCGAGCAATCGGTGCCCTGACCGGCAGGACACCCTGCCCGTTACATGTGATAGAACTGCTGCGCGGTGCGTCCGAATACCTGATCGTGATGGGCGTCGGGCACCAATGCTTTGTGTCTGGCGATCAGGTCCGCGTAACTGGATGACAGGCTGTCGACCGGAAAGTTCGAGCCGAACATGCACCGATCAGGCCCGAATTGGGTCAGGCAGATTTCGACGATGGGTCGGACACTATTCGCAGTCCAGCCGTGATCGAACATGCCAAGGCCCGAGAGTTTGCAGGTCACCTGCGGCAGTGTCGCAAGCGATTGCAGCGCCTTGGCCCAACCTTCCAGCCCCTGTTCGGATCGGTCATGCGGCGACCCGGCATGGCACAGCGCCACTGGCGTTGCAGGTGCCTGATCCAGCACGGAGGCGGTCCGCTCCATCAATTCGGGCAGCAATTGCAGATCAAAGGTCAGGCCGCGATCGCCAAGTTGTCTCAGCCCGGCCAGAAACTTTGGATTGTCCAACAGGGTGTTGGTACCCGAGACCTGATCTTCACCCGGGGCGCGGCCAATGATCTGACGCACGCCGCGCAGTGAGGGCAGGGATTGCAGCCGGTCCAGCTGTTCGGTCAGGTTGTCCGCGGTCAGGTCACAAAAAGCCACCTGCACCAGTGGCCAGTCGGGATATTGATCGGCGACGGACTGCACCCATTGCGCCTCGGCCCAAGGATCAGCGGCGCCGACCTGAATATGGACCGAAGCGGTAAAACCGGCAGCCTCGGCATCTTTGCGGAATTCAGGCAGCAGATAGTCGCGCTGAATCGGGGTGGGATCGCCAAAGAACCGTACTGCGCCCTTTTCCATCAGCCATGGGTAATCCACAGCGTTCAGGTTCCACAGGTGGTGATGTGCATCGATCCTCATGGCGTTTCAATCCCTGTCGCGCGGGCCAGAATATCGACGCCCTGCTGTTTCCAGAAATGCAGAAGGTCGATGAAAATCCAGTTCTCGGCCAGTTTGTCCCCGGCGCGACGATAGATGTCGATCACCCGGAACTCACCGGGTTTTCCGGTGGCGGGCATGCCCATGAATCCGCCCGTGGGCACGGCGGTGAAATTCGGCCAGCCAAAGAAACCGCCATAATGCCCCTCGGCTAGGCGGCAGATATGTTTGGTCTTGGAGCGGTCGGTGAACCCGGCGCGGAACGGGCCGGAATGCTGTTTGGCATAGCGTTCGATCGTGTAGGTGGCGCCGATCCCTTCGGGGCCCCACCAGATCATGTCGTCATGCCATGTGCGGGCCAGCTCGTCCTCAAGCGACAGGCCGCTGTTCCACTGTCCAAGGTCCGAGATCATGGCGTTGATCGCCGCCAGCGTCTTGCGGCCTTCTTCCTCGGGCTGGTCCTCATATAGCAGACCGTCATGGGTCAGCGGCCCGGGTTGGATCAGATGTGCTGCGGTTTGCGGCGGGAACGGGTTTTGCCCCGCCTGCACCATCAGATGGGGGATGTCGAAATACATCGCGGTCTCGGCAATCTTGCCGTCCGCGATCCGGTGAAACTCGCAATAACGCAGAAAGGCCATCTTACCGGTTGGGCGAATCCCCAGCCATGGCGCGTCGAACAGGCCCATTAGGTGGCCCATCGAAACCACCCAGACATCCGCGCCCAATTCCAGAGAATTGGTGCCCGCGAATAAGACATCCTGACGGCGCTGCATCCGTTTCAGGCTGGATTTCAACGGCTGCCAGAACGTTCGCGCCACCGAGTCCGCACCGGTGATTTCGTCGAACGGATGAAAGCCGCGCCACAGCAAATCGTCAGCACAGAACTGCCCGAACATGCCAGGCAGATTCGTTTCGCTGGATGAGTCGAGGGCCTCGTAGAACGAGGAGACGAGTGTTTTTTCTTCCTGAAAGCTCACGTTTGCACCGTTTCGTTGATGGCTTGCTTTGGATTTAAGCGATTGAGAATCGTAGTTTAAGGTTTTTTTGCATACGTATGCAAAAAAGTCTTGCCAGAAATGATTACTGAAGAATACAGTTTTGCAAACGTATGCAAAGCGAATCCTTGCAGGGGGCACCATGGCGGAAATTCAACTGCGCAACGTCGGCAAACGCTGGGGCAGCTTTGTCGGGGTTCACAATTTCGACCTGACCATCGCGGATCGCGAGTTTCTGGTGCTGCTGGGCCCTTCAGGCTGCGGCAAGACCACCACGATGCGCATGATCGCCGGTCTGGAAGATGTGACCGAAGGCGAAATTCTGGTCGATGGCAAGGTGGTCAACGATCTGGAGCCCAAAGACCGTGACGTGGCGATGGTGTTCCAGAGCTATGCCCTCTACCCGAACATGAACGTCTATGAGAACATCCGCTTTCCGCTGAAAGTGCGCGGCATCGACCCGGCAAGCCATGACGAAAAGGTGCGCCGTGCCAGCGCAATGGTCGAGCTGGACGAGTTCCTGCACCGCAAGCCCGCCGAACTGTCCGGTGGTCAGCGGCAGCGTGTGGCGCTGGCCCGCGCCATCGTCCGCGAACCCAACGTTTTCCTGATGGATGAGCCGCTGTCGAACCTTGACGCCAAGCTGCGGGTTTCGACCCGGGCGCAGATCAAGAACCTCAGCCACGAACTGGCTGTGACCACCATCTATGTGACCCATGACCAGATCGAGGCGATGACCCTGGCCGATCGCGTTGTGGTCATGAAAAAAGGTGTGGTGCAGCAGGTAGGCAGCCCGACCGAGATTTATGACCGTCCTGCGAACACGTTTGTCGCCAGCTTCATCGGCTCACCGGCAATGAACCTGATGGAAGGTCAGGTGTCGGGCGGCGTGTTCCGCGCCGAACATGTTGAGATTCCGGTCGATGCACCGGACGGCCCGATGACACTGGGCTTTCGCGCTGAAGACGCCAGCCTTGCCGAAGGGCAGGGCCAGATCACCGCGCCGATCTATACGCTGGAGCTGTTGGGCGACGCCACCATGATCTCGGTCCGGGTCGGTGGCGCGCTGGTGTCGGTCAAGGCCGACAAAGCCTTCCGCGCCGAGATCGGCGAGATGGTCTCGTTCTCGGTGCCAACGGATATCTGTCACCTCTTTGAAGCTGAAAGCGGTGCGCGGATCGGGGAGCAATCCCACAAACAGCCCATTCGGGCATAACAGCGGTCCGGACGTCGACGACGGACCGATCCTGACAGGGAGAAACGCATGAAACTCAAATCACTCTTCATGGCAGGCGCCATGTCCCTCGCAGCAACCGGCGCATGGGCCGAATGTGCGTATGAAAACGAAGTGCCGCTGAAATCGCTCTCGGCTGGATTCGAGGCGTGGAAAGCCGTGACCGACGCGATGGCCGAATGCGGCAACTTCAGCGCCTCGCTGGACCAGGAATTCCGCGAGAAGCAGCCCGAGGCCTTTGCGGCGAACCCCTCGCTGTATCAGATCGGTGGCGTCGCCAACGAGACGATGATCCCGCTGCTGAACGCGGGCTCGCTGCGCCCGCTGGATGATCTGGTCGCGAAATACGGTCAGGATCTGCTGCCGAACCAGCTGATCAAGGTGGACGGCAAGGTCATGGCGATTGCCATGATGGTGAACGCGCAGCACCTGATGTATCGCAACGACGTTCTGGCCGATCTGGGCATCGAAGAGCCCAGAACCTATGACGACGTTCTGGCCGCCGCTGCCAAGATCAAGGACGCCGGCGTCATGGAGTACCCGATCGGCGGCACCTTCAAGACCGGTTGGAACCTGGCCCAGGAATTCGTCAACATGTACATGGGCGAAGGCGGCCAGTTCTTTGGCGAAGGCAACATGCCCTCGATCAACAACGAGCAGGGCGTCAAGGCGCTGGAGACCATGAAAGCGATGACCGAGTTCATGGACCCGGAATTCCTGGTATCCGACTCGACCTATGTTCAGCAGCAGTTCCAGCAGGGCAAGATCGCCATGGCGAACCTGTGGGCCAGCCGCGCCGCGGCGATGAACGACGAGGCCGAAAGCCAGGTGGTCGGCAAAGTGACCATGGCGTCGGCGCCGATGGGTGCAGCCGCTCCGTCGACCACCATCTGGTGGGATGGTGTCGTTCTGGCTGCCAACATGAGCGACGAAGAAGCGGATGCCGCATTCCGTTTGGTCATGGAAGGTATCGACGGTGACATGGTCAGCGCCAACAACGACGTCGCCGTCTGGCTGAGCCCCGCCTACACGCCGGGTGATCTGGCCGCCGGTGCCGCAGCGTCGGCAGAAAACGGTGCCAAGGCCTACCCTGCGTCGGCCCCGATGGGCGTTCTGCACAGCGCGCTGGGCAACGGTCTGGCCGATTATCTGACCGGTGCCAAGGATGCGGCGACCACTCTGGCCGATATCGAGGCCGCGTATGTGACCGCCGCCAAAGAAGCCGGCCTGATCAACAACTGATCCTCCCGGAGGGAGGGCTCCGGCCCTCCCATCCCCTCCTGATCCCTCGAGAACCATGAGAAAGGCAGAGCCATGAATTTCCGGACATTTGCCGCCTTTGTCGGCCCCTCTGTCTTTATGATGCTTCTCTTCATCGCTTTCCCGCTGGTCAGCGTGTTCAAGCAGAGCTTTTACATCACCCAGCCGATCTATGAGACGGTCGAGGTGGAAACCTGCACCCCCGGTTTCCTGACCCAGACCTGTGTGACCGAGCTGAAATCGCAACCGAAGCTGGACGAACACGGCGAGGTCATCACCCAGACCCAATATGTGGGGCTGCAAAGCTATCGCAACGTTCTGGAACCCGAACGGGCCTGGCGTGCGATCAGCGAAGGCAGCCTGAGCGTTCTGTCTACCATCAACTTCTGGAAAGCGCTGCGGTTTACCCTGACATTTACGCTGATCACGCTGCCTCTGGTGATCGTCTGCGGGCTGGGCATTGCGGTGCTGATCAACAACGCGGCGCGGTCGATCCGCGGGCCGGTGATCTTTATCTCGCTGCTGCCCTTCATCATCACGCCGGTGATCGGGGTGTTGTCGATCAACTGGTTGTTTCGCGGTGACGGTATCCTGACCGCGCTGCTGGAATGGTGGCTGAACCGCGATATCGCCCTGTTTGCACAGGCCTGGACCATCGAGATCCTGATGATGCTCTACCGTGTGTGGCACGTCGCGCCCTTTGCCGCCATCGTGTTCTACGCCGGTCTGCAGACCGTCAATCAGGACAGTCTGGAGAGTGCGGTGATCGATGGTGCCACCCGTTGGCAGCGGATGAAATACATCGTCATCCCGCACCTGATGCCGCTGATCATCTTTGTGTCGATGATCCACCTGATGGACGCCTATCGCGTGTTCGAAGAAATCGTCGGCTTCTCGAGCCAGGGCTATGTCATCTCGCTGCAGTGGCTGACCTATGACTTCCTGGTACCCGATCAGGCCGGCAACCGGTCGATCAGCCGGGCCTCGGCCAGCGCCATGCTGACCATGATCGGTATCGTCATCCTGCTTATCCTTCCGCTGCGCCGGACATGGCGCGATCACAAAGGGGGTCACTGATATGTCCTCGCGCGCGCTTCGCCAACCGTTCAGCCTGCGGCTGACATCCAACGTCTTCCTGGTCTTCTGGTGTCTGGTCGCGGCCTTCCCGATCTTCTGGATCGCGGTGATGAGCTTCAAATCCCCCGTGGACGCCTTTGACAGCAACGCGCTGAACGTGATTTTCGGACCTGAAACTCTGGCCAAGGGCAACGGTCTGTCGCTGCTGGATATCATTCTGGGCATTGCGGTGATCTGGGGCACGATCATCGTGGCGACCAAGACCCTGCCCTCGATGGTCAAATCCTATTCCAAACCCGGTCAGGAATGGATCGGTTGGATCATCGGAGTGCTCGCCGTCGCCCTGGGCTTTCTGGTGGCGTTCTTCGTGATCCTGCCTGCGATCCTTGGCGTGCTGAACCCGCTCTTTGGCCCCTTGGGCCGGGATGTGCTGGGCCTGACAACCGAACATTATAAAACCGTCTGGATCGACCGCGGTTTCTCGGACAACTTCCGCAACTCGCTGATCGTGACCACCGGGGTTGTGACCGTGTCGCTGACGGTTGGGACGCTGGCGGGCTATGGTCTGGCGCGCTCGGGGTCGACCTTCGCCTTCTGGATTCTGATCGTGGCGCTGGTGTTCCGCGCCCTGCCGCACTCGGTTCTGGTGGCGGGCTACCTGCCGGTCTTCATCAACTCGGCCGAATGGTTGAGCCCGATCCTGGGCGACAATGCCCCAACGCTGTACGGCAAGCCGTTTGCGGTGATCGCGGTTCTGGTTGCGATCAACCAGCCCTTTACTATCTGGATGCTGCGGTCGTTCTTCCAGAACATCCCGTCTGAGCTGGACGAGGCCGCCCGCGTCGATGGTTGCAGCCACTTCCAGGCCTTCCGCCGTGTCATCATGCCGGTGATGTGGCCGGGTGTGATTACCACGGGGCTGTTCAGCTTTTTGCTGGCGTATAACGACTTCCTCGTGACCTCACTGCTTCTGGACGCGCAGAACCAGACCATGGTTCCGGCCATTGTCGGCATGTTCAACCGTGAGACCACCACAACCGATCAGGTTGTCGCCGTGGCTGCCGCCGTGTCGATCACCGCGCCGCTGATCTTCCTTGTTCTGATTTTCCAGCGCCAGATCGTCAGCGGTCTGACAGCCGGGGCGGTGAAGGGCTGATGAGCAGCCGGTCGCGCAACAGCGCAGTATCGCGCCATCCGGCGCTGAACAGGATGCCGAGGGACTTTTTGTGAAACGGGGTACGACGCCCCTTACACACTCTTGCGATCTGAAAGGATAGAAAATGAAAGGTTCCCGTCCCGAACAAGCGGTCCTGACCCGCGACACGGACATGAGCAAAACCGAAGACACCCGCCGCGTGATCGAAACTATGGTTGATGGTCTGAACGACCACCGTATTGACGACATCGGCGAGTTCTTCTCGGAAGGGTTCCGTTGGCTGGGCAACCAGGGCTGTGGCACCAAAACCGGTCTGAAAGAGTTTCAGGACAACTGGCAGCGCCCGTTTCAGGCTGCGTTCTCGGACAAGACCTGCATTGATGAGGCGCGCCTGTATATGGGTGAGTGGGCAGCGGCGTTCGGTCGCCAAGAGGCCACGCATTCCGGTGAATTCCTCGGCATCGCGCCCACCGGCAAGCGGGTCGAGATCCGCTATATGGACTTCTGGAAAGTGGTCGATGGCAAGATCGTCGACAACTGGGTGAACGTTGATTTTGCCCATGTCGCCGCCCAGTTGGGCGTCGATATCTTCAACGGCGAAGGCTGGGAAGCCTATGACCGTGGTGAAAAGACCGCTCCTCGTCCTGAATAAGAAGGGTTTAGACAATGGCAATTGAGTATCTCAAACGCGGTAAGTCTGATGCCGACCGGGCCGAGGATGACGCCAGGACCCGCGCCGTGGTGGAGGCCACGTTGAAAGACATCGAAACCCGTGGTGATGCCGCCGTGCGCGAGCTGAGCGAGAAGTTCGACAACTACTCGCCCGCCTCGTTCCGGTTGTCGCAGCAAGAGATCGACGACCTGATCGGTCAGCTGACCGAGCGCGAGCTGGCAGACATCAAGTTCGCGCAGAAACAAGTGCGCAACTTCGCGCAGGCGCAACGCGATTCCATGCTGGATATCGAGGTCGAAACCCTGCCGGGTGTGATCCTGGGCCACAAGAACATCCCGGTGCAATCCGTGGGTTGCTATGTGCCCGGCGGCAAGTTTCCGATGGTGGCTTCGGCGCATATGTCCGTGGCGACGGCTTCGGTCGCGGGTGTTCCACGCATCATTGCCTGTACGCCTCCGTTCAACGGCAAGCCAAACGCGGCTGTGATTGCAGCAATGCATCTGGGCGGCGCGCATGAGATTTATGTCATGGGCGGCATTCAGGCCATCGGTGCGATGGCGATCGGGACCGAGACCATCGACCCGGTTCATATGCTGGTCGGCCCCGGCAACGCCTTTGTGGCCGAAGCCAAGCGCCAGCTGTTTGGCCGCGTCGGCATCGACCTGTTCGCAGGCCCGACCGAAACCATGGTCATCGCCGATGAAACCGCAGCGGATGCCGAACTGTGCGCCACCGACCTGCTGGGTCAGGCCGAACATGGCTATAACAGCCCCTGCGTGCTGCTGACCAACTCGCGCAAACTGGCCGAGGACACTCTGGCCGAGGTTGACCGTATTCTGGGCATTCTGCCGACGGCTGGTACTGCAAAAGTGTCGTGGGACGAGTATGGCGAAGTGATCGTCTGCGACACCTATGATGAAATGCTGCAGGTCGCCGACGACATCGCGTCCGAGCATGTTCAGGTCATGACCGACCGCGACGACTGGTTCCTTGAGAACATGACCTGCTATGGCGCCCTGTTCCTTGGGCCGCGCACCAATGTGTCGAACGGGGACAAGGTGATCGGCACCAACCACACGCTGCCGACCAAGAAAGCGGGTCGCTATACCGGTGGTCTGTGGGTTGGTAAGTACCTGAAGACGCACAGCTATCAGAAGGTTCTGACCGATGAGGCGGCGACACTGATCGGCGAGTATGGCTCGCGCCTGTGCATGCTGGAAGGCTTTGTCGGCCATGCCGAGCAGTGCAACATCCGCGTGCGTCGCTATGGTGGGATCAACGTGCCTTACGGTGCGCCTGCGCCCTATCGGGACGCTGCAGAATAGGGGGCTTTGCCCCCGGCTTTCAGCCTCCCCCAGAGTATTTGGAAAAAGATGAAGTCTGATACGCATACCCGGAACAAAGCCGTAATTTCGCCGCTGCGGGCGGCCATGTATGATTTTATGGAAACGGGTGTGCGGCGGGCGCTGGCAGATGTCAGCGTCCCTGACGCTGTTTTCAGGCTGTGCCACCCCTTTGGCGACAGCACCGGCAGCGACGCGTATTACGATACCGCCTACAAAGACCTGCTGTCCGCGTGGCCCGATCTGGAACGCCGCGACTATATCGTTATGGCTGGCCCGGATGAGCATGGGGCTGATTGGGTCGGGTGTGGCGGCTATTACACCGGCACTTTCACCGGGCCGTGGCTGGATATCCCGCCGACCGGCCATCAGGTGACCATGCGGTTTCACGAGTTCTACCGTTTCGAAGACGGCAAAGTGGTCGAGATGCAGGCCCTGTGGGATGTCCCCGAAGTCATGATGCAAACGGGTGCCTGGCCGATGGCCCCCAGCCTTGGCCGCGAATGGCATGTGCCCGGACCAGCAACGCAGGACGGTTTTGTGCCGGGTCCTTATGATGAGGCCAAGGGGCAGGCGACCTGTCAGCACATTATTGACATGCTTGAATACCTCAAGAAACACCCCTCGCAGGGCGGGCCGGAGGTGATGGAACCCGATCGTTTCTGGCATCCGCGCATGAACTGGTACGGCCCGGCGGGTATCGGCACAGGGCGTGGGTTCTCTGGGTTTCGCAATTGGCACCAGATTCCGTTTCTGAACGGGATGCCGGATCGCGGGCAATATATCGACGACATTACCTATCACTTCTTTGGGGATGGTGATTATGCCGCCGTGACGGGCTGGCCCAACATGATTCAAACCGTGACCCATGATGGCTGGATGGGGATCGCGCCCCCGGGCAAGCGGATCACCATGCGCAGCCTTGATTTCTGGCGCGTTGAAAACGGCAAGATCCGCGAAAACTGGGTTCTGGTCGATCTTCTGGACGCGTATCGCCAGCTAGGCGTTGACGTTTTCGCCCGGCTGCGGGAATTCAATAAAGCCCGCAACATGGGGCGTATCAATATACCGGATGGAATGAGCTGATGAGTGATCTGCCCCGCACCCCTTCGTTTTCCCTTGCGGGTAAGACCGCCCTTGTCACCGGTGCGTCTTCGGGCATCGGGCAGGGCTGTGCCGTGGCCCTGGCCGAAGCGGGTGCGCATGTGGTCTGCGCCGCGCGTGGTGCGGATCGTCTGAACGAAACCGTCGCCGCGTTTCAGGCGCAGGGCTGGTCGGCCGAAGCGGCCGTGATCGATCAGGGCGATCTGGATGCGCTGCGTGGGTTGTTCGACGGCCGTGTCTTTGATGTGGTGGTGAACTCTGCGGGAACGGCGCGTCACAGCCCGGCGGTTGAGACCACGCCCGAAGATTTCGACGTGGTGACAAACGTCAACCTGCGCTCGGCTTATTTCCTGTCATCCAATGCGGCCAGGGCGCTGATGGCGGCGGGTAAGCCGGGGTCGATCATCCATATCTCAAGCCAGATGGGTCATGTGGGCGGCGTTGACCGGGCGCTTTATTGCGCCACCAAGCATGGGCTGGAAGGCATGGTCAAAGCCATGGCGATCGAATGGGGCAAGCAGCGTATCCGCATCAACACGGTGTGCCCGACTTTCATCCGCACGCCCCTGACCCAATCCACCTTCGACAACCCCGAACGGGCTGCGTGGATCATGGAAAAGATCAAGCTGGACCGGATCGGTGAGGTCGAGGATATCATGGGTGCGGTGACCTACCTGGCCTCGGACGCCTCGGCGCTGGTCACGGGCACCTCGATGCTGATTGACGGGGGTTGGACGGCGGACTGATGGTTGAAAAAGTCACCTCTCTTCAAGTTGCTCAACTGGCCGGTGTCAGCCAATCGGCGGTCAGCCGGGTGTTCACGCCCGGCGCGTCGGTCAGCAAGAAGACCGAGGAAAAAGTGCGCAAGGCCGCGGCCGAGCTGGGCTACCGCCCCAATGTTCTGGCCCGCGCGATGGTGTCGGGCAAAAGCCGGATCATCGGTTTGGTGGTCGGGTATCTGGACAACTACTTTTATCCCGAAGCGCTGGAGAAACTGTCGAACGCATTGCAGGAAAAGGGCTACCACGTCCTGATCTTCATGGCCTCGCGGACGGCCGGGAACATCGAAGACGTGATGGCGGAAATCCTCGACTATCAGGTGGATGGGGTCATTCTGGCCTCGGTCGCGATGTCGTCGGAAATTGCGATGCGCTGCCAGCAGGCCGGGGTTCCGGTCGTGCTGTTCAACCGCAGTCAGGATATCGAAGGCATCACCTCGGTCACGTCCGACAACTTTGTCGGCGGGCGCAAAGTGGCCGAGTTTCTTTTGGCCGGTGGGCACGAGCGCATCGGCTATATCGCCGGCTGGCAGGGCGCCTCGACCCAGCGCGACCGCGAGGCCGGGTTCCGCGCTGCACTGACGGAAGCGGGGCAGAGCCTGTTTGCCCATGATGTCGGTGACTTTCACACCGAAAAGGTGCGCGCGGCTGCGCGGCGTATGTTTGACGTACCGCCCGAAAGCTGCCCGGATGCGGTTTTTGTCGCCAATGACCACATGGCTTTGGCGGTGATGGACGTGATCCGGTTTGAACTGGGTCTGCGCGTGCCCGAGGATGTCTCGGTCGTGGGATATGACGATGTGCCGCCTGCCGGATGGCCTGCGTACAACCTGACAACGATCCGCCAGCGCGCCAATCTCATGGTGGCGGAAACCGTCACCGCGTTGCTTGAACATATTGACGCCCCGGCATCGGCGAAGCCGCGCAAAGTGGCCATTGACGGGCCCCTGATCGTGCGGACCTCGGCCCGGTTGCCCAAAGGATGGACCCCACAAAGGACAGAGACATGAAGGGCTTTGACGCCAAGTTTCGGGATTTTCCCGACTATATCATCGGCATCACCAAAGAGATCTGGGAAGACCGGGGGATTTCCACCCTGCACGAATATTACGCGCCGGATATCGTGGTGCGGATGCCCGGCAGCGTGTCGACCGGCAATCAGGGTGTGATCGGCGCCACCATGGCCACGCTGGCCGAATTTCCCGACCGCACCCTGCTGGGCGAAGATGTGATATGGTCCGGCACGCCTGAACAGGGGATGCTGTCGAGCCACCGCATCATGTCCACCGCCACCCATCTGGGCGATGGCATGTTTGGTCAGGCGACCGGTGCCAAGCTGCGTTATCGCATTCTGGCCGACTGCCATGCCCGCAACAACGCCATCGATGACGAATGGCTGATCCGCGACAACGGCGCGGTGGTGCGTCAGATGGGCTGGGACCCGCAGGATTTCACCCGAGATCTGATCGCGCGCGAAGGCGGGCCGGAAAACTGCGTCAAGCCGCTGACCCCGGCTAATGATCTGGAGGGTCCGTATTCGGGCCGCGGCAATGACAATGAATGGAGCCAGCGCCACGCCGATCTGCTGACCCGGATGATGGGCGCGGATATGGGCGCGGTCGAGCGTGACTATGACCGCGCGGTTCAGACCGAATATCCCGGCGGCGCAAGCGGCCATGGGCGCGATCCAGTTGACCGGTTCTGGATGTCGCTGCGCGCGGCGATGCCCAGTGCGACCTTCACAATCCACCACCAGATCGGGCGTGACGATCCGAACATGCCACCGCGCTCGGCCATCCGCTGGAGCCTGCACGGCAGGCATGACGGCTGGGGTGCCTTTGGCGTGCCCACCGGGGCCGAGCTGTATGTTCTGGGCATCAGCCATGCCGAATGGGGCGAGCTGATCGGCGGCGACATCCGACTGCGCCGCGAATGGACCCTGTTCGATGAGACGGCGATCTGGAAACAGCTGATCCTGGCGACCGGGGACGTGTGATGCCCTTGGTGCCTGCCCCTCTGGATACCAGTGAAGGGACTCGGCGGTATCACTGCCACCGGGCCTCTTTGCGGGCAAAGCGGCTGAACAACCGCCCTCCCGGGGCAACGGGCTAACCCGCCTGTTGCAACATCAAACCCGTTAGGAGACCAAAATGAGCACCATCCAAGAACGCATCGTCCGCTATGGCGACCTGCAACCCTGCAAAACCGCCTTTATCGACGCCCACACCCCGGGCAGCGATCAGAAAGAGAACTTTACCATCGTCGGCGGTGGCGTGTCGGAATCCCCCGATCAGCACGTCCACATCACCGACAAGATCGGCTTCAACATCGGCGCGGCGGGGCAGCCTCCGAAATGCCGCAACTCGCTGCACAGCCACACCACGGCTGAAGTGTTCTTTGTTGCCAAGGGCCGCTGGCGGTTCTTCTGGGGCCGTTATGGCACGGCGGGTGAGTTCATTGCCGAAGAAGGTGATATCTTCAACATCCCCACAGGTATCTTCCGCGGATTCGAGAACGTAGGCGACGACTACGGCATGATCATGTCGATGCTGGGCGGCGACGATGCTGGTGGCGGTGTCACCTGGGCACCGCAGGTGATCGAAGACGCGCAGGCGCATGGTCTGATGCTGGGCGACAACGGCGTGCTGTATGACTCGAAAAAAGGTCAGGAGCTGCCGCATAACGTGCGCCCGATGCCTCTGCTGACCGAAGAAGAGCTGAAAGCCTATCCCGAAGTGCCCGTCGACGCCGTGATCGGCAAATACGTCGCCCGCTATTGGGACCTGATGGCGCTGGCCGCGGACAAACCCGCAACGGTGATCGGTGAGAATGGCATCATCAAAGACAAACCGGGTTTCGAGGTTGATTTCCTGACCCGTGGCTCGGCCGTCAATGATCTGGTCAAAGCCGAGAAGCCTGTGGTTCTGATGCCGGCCAGCGGCCATTGGCGCGTCGCGGTGGACGGGTATGAAACAACACTCTCCAACGGCGATACCGCGCTGGTGATGCCGGGTGAGGCCTACAGCGTCACGCCCTCCATGACCGGTCAGGCAGGCCTGTACCGTATCACGGCCACCGACGATCCTGCCGGTGCGACCTGGGTCGGATGACCGTCGATCCCGACGATACTCATGCCGTCTATGAACGGCAGGCCAGGGCCTATGATGAGCAACGCTCGAAGGCCCTGTTCGAAGCGCGCTGGCTGGCGCGCTTCACCGCCAGCCTGAAACCCTGCGATCACGTGCTGGATCTGGGCTGCGGAACGGGTGAGCCTATCGCCCGATGGTTCAAGGCCGAAGGGTTCACCGTCACCGGCGTCGATTTCTCGGAAGCCATGCTTGAGATCGCCCGCAGCCGTTGGCCCGATGGCGACTGGTTGCAGGCGGACATGCGGGACTTCGAATTGAATCGCCGCTTTGATGGCATCATCGCCTGGAACAGCTTTTTCCACCTGACGGCGGACGAACAGAAAGACTGCATCGCCCGCATGGCACGCCATCTGCGCCCCAGCGGGATGCTGATGCTGACCGTCGGCCCCAGCGCCGGAGAAGAGCAGGGAACCGTGGGCGGAGAGCTGGTCTATCACGCCTCTCTCTCGCCCGCAGCCTACGCCACCTGCCTTGAGGAAAACGGGATGATCCTGACCGGGTTTCTGGCCAAGGACCCGGAAACCCAAAGCCACACCGTGCTGATGGCACGCAAGACATAACGGAGGTTCCATGACCGTAAAGACAACACATGTCGGGTCGCTGCCCCGCTCGCAAGAGGTGGTCGATTTCATCTTTGCCCGTGAACGGGAAGAACCTTTCGATCCTGCTGCTTTCGATGCGAGCATGGCCGCAGCCGTCTCCGAGACCGTGCGCAAACAGGTTGAGGCCGGGGTGGATATCGTCAGTGATGGCGAAACCTCGAAGATTTCCTACGCGACTTACGTCAAGGATCGCTATACCGGTTTTTCGGGGGACAGCCCGCGCAATGCGCCCGCCGATCTGAAGATGTTCCCCGGCTTCCTGCAACGTCTGGCCGATGATGGCGGCACGCCGCAATATGCCCGCCCGCAATGTACGGGCGAGGTGCGCTCGAAAGGGCAGGGCGAGCTGGAAAAGGACATCGCCAACCTCAAGGCGGCGATGGCGCAGCACGGAGTTGAGCGCGGCTTCATGAACGCCGCCTCTCCGGGTGTGATTTCGCTGTTCCTGCAGAATGATTTCTATCCCACGCGTGAGGCCTATCTGGCCGCACTGGCCGACGCGATGAAGCAGGAATACGAAACCATTGTGGCCGCCGGGCTGGACCTGCAACTGGATTGCCCGGACCTTGCGCTGTCGCGGCACATGCTGTTCACCGATCTGACCGACGCGGAATTCGTCAAGATCGCCGATATGCATGTCGAGGCACTGAACCACGCGCTGCAGAACGTGCCGCAGGACCGTGTGCGCGTGCATATCTGCTGGGGCAATTACGAAGGCCCGCATTGCTGTGATATCGCCATGGACAAGGTGTTCACGACCCTGATGAACACAAAATCCCGCTATGTACTGTTCGAAACGTCGAATCCGCGGCACGCGCATGAATGGACCGTGTTCCGCGACCGCAAGGCCGAGATTCCGGATGACAAGGTTCTGGTGCCCGGCGTTGTCGACACCACGACGAATTTTGTCGAACACCCCGAACTGGTTGCGCAGCGCATCACGCGGTTCACCGATATCGTCGGCGCGGACCGTGTGATCGCGGGCAGTGACTGCGGTTTCGGCACCTTCGCGGGCTTTGGCGCGGTGGACCCCGACATTGCTTATGCCAAGCTGTCCGCGCTGTCCGAGGGCGCGAAACTGGCCAACGCATGACGCCGCTGGTTCTTTTACCCGGTATGATGTGCGACGCGCGGCTGTATCAGCCGCAGATCACCGCCCTGTCCGGGTCCAGACCCCTGCTGACCTTCCCATTGGCGATGCAGGACAGCGTGCAGGCGATGGCTGCCGATATCCTGGCCAACGCGCCGCCGGTCTTTGCGCTGGCAGGGCTGTCGATGGGCGGTATCGTCGCGATGGAGGTCGTGCGGCAAGCCCCCGACCGGGTCGAACGGCTGGCCCTGCTGGACACCAACCCGCTGGCCGAAAAGCCCGAGGTCAAGGACCGGCGCGGCCCGCAGATGGCGGCGGTGCGTGATGGCAAGCTGCGGCAGGTGATGCGGGATGAGATGAAGCCCAATTATCTGGCCGATGGTCCCAATCAGGGCGCCATTCTGGACCTGTGCATGGCGATGGCCGAAGATCTGGGCCCCGACGTTTTCCTGTGCCAGTCCCGCGCCCTGATGGATCGTCCGGACCAGTCCGAAACACTGAAAGCCTATACCGGCACATCGCTGGTTCTGTGCGGCCGCGAGGATGGCTTGTGCCCGGTCGAGCGGCACCAGCTCATGCACGATCTGCTGCCCAACAGCCGCTTTGACATCATCGAACAGGCCGGGCACCTGCCCACTCTGGAACAACCCAACGAGACGACAGCGGCCCTGATCCGCTGGCTGGAGGCCACATGACACCGTCGCTTCTGACCCTGTTACGCAAGGTCGATACCCCCACCGTCTGCAACGCCATCGAGGTGGCGCAGGGCGCGCGCGGCTTCGATGCGTTCACCCGCGGCACCATGCTGTGTTCGGCCCCGTCCGAACCCGCGATCGTGGGCTATGCCCGCACCGCCAAGATCGCCGCGGTACAACCGCCGTCCGAGGCACCAGAGGTTATCCGGGAACGCCGCATGGCCTATTACAAGTACATGGCCGAAGGCCCTGCGCCTTCGGTCGCGGTGATCGAGGATGTCGACTTCCCCAACTGCATCGGTGCCTATTGGGGCGAAATCAACACCACCGTACACAAGGGCTTTGGCATGTCGGGCGCCCTGACCAACGGCGTCATGCGCGACCTCGGCGATCTGCCCGAAGGCTTTCCAGTGGTTGCCGGCTCGGTCGGGCCAAGCCACGGCTTTGTCCATGTGCGCGCGCTCGACACGCCGGTGTCGGTCTTTGGTCTGACGATCAATCCCGGTGATCTGATCCACGCCGACCGTCATGGCGCGCTGATAGTGCCGGTGGATGTTGTCGATCAGCTTGAGGCCGCGATCCAGAAATTGCTGACCACGGAGCGCGTCGTTCTGGATGCTGCCACCCAGCCGGGCTTTGATTTTCACGCCTTTCAATCGGCCTGGGAGAAATTCGAAAAATCACGGGTGTGAAATAACCCCGGTCGCGCAATAATACCGGGGATCAGAAAGGTCGGGCGCGGGCTACTTACGCCCGGCTGGAAGGTCGTCGCGTTTTTCTTCCAGAACGGTTTGGAACAACGCGGTCAGTTCGGATTTCTCGATCTGGGGAATCCTGCGACCCAGTGCTGACGTGGTTTCCACATCTTCTGAAACAGCGCCCCGCGCCGGTTTGGCCGCTTTGAAGCGATTGAGAAACGTTCTGATCTGCATTGTCACTTTCCTCCAAAATTCCGGACTTAAAAAACTTGCCGCTGCGGACCTGATCCGAACCCGCTGGTTCCGGGCTCGAGGATCAATGATCCGTGAGCGGTGATCCGCAGCGACAGGGGGCATTTACGCACCGTGCTTTTTCAAACAAGGGGGAAGAAATTGCCCTTTTGCGTCATTTTTAACCATTCAATCAAAAAATGATTTCAAACCTTACCTTTAGGTAAAGACGTTGAAGGAGAGGTTTACGTTTCGCGACGCCACGTCACTTTTGGAACGGCCGTTACAAGCGCCTGCGCGGGGCATTCGGACCAAAAGGGCTTGGCCGGAGTCGAAAGCAGAGTATTTGCCCCCGTTTGTGCAACACGAATGACAAAACCAGAGGATAAATCCCGCAGACGCAGGGAACCTCCGCATATGCGGATTGGTCTTTTTACTTTGTCGGGGATTTGGTGCCCAGGAGAGGACTCGAACCTCCACGTCCATACGGACACTAGCACCTGAAGCTAGCGCGTCTACCAATTCCGCCACCTGGGCAGGTGTCGTGGAGGGGCGTTTAAGCCTACTGGCGGGGGGCGTCAACAGGATTCGGAAGGTTTTTTGAAAGTTTTTTGACCCATGCTTCAAACAGCCCGGATTCCGACGGTTTTTTCCCGGACGCGCGGCGTTATTGCGCCTTGTTTGCCGGGGCTTTGGGCGGTAGATCGGATCAAGACCCATCAGCAGGAGCCCTCGCATGTCCAAACTGGTCACGATTTACGGCGGATCGGGATTTGTCGGTCGTTACATCGCACGTCGCTTGGCGAACGAAGGATGGCGCGTGCGGGTCGCGGTACGCCGCCCGAACGAGGCGATGTTTGTCAAACCCTATGGTGTGGTTGGTCAGGTCGAGCCCATTCTGTGCAACATCCGCGATGATGCCTCGGTGGCTGCGGTGATGCAGGGCGCCGATGCGGTGGTGAATTGCGTCGGTGTGCTGAACGAGCTGGGCAAGAACGAATTTGACGCCGTGCAGGCCGAAGGGGCCGAGCGTATCGCGCGGATCGCGGCCGAACAGGGCGTTGCGCGGATGGTGCACATCTCGGCCATCGGGGCGGACGCGGACTCGAACAGCGAGTATTCCCGCACCAAGGCGCAGGGTGAGGCTGGCGTGCTGGCGCATATGCCGAGCGCGGTGATCCTGCGCCCGTCGGTTATTTTCGGGACCGAGGATCAGTTCTTTAACCGTTTTGCTGGCATGACCCGTATGGGGCCGTTTCTGCCTGTGGTCGGTGCGGACACCAAGTTCCAGCCGGTTTATGTGGATGATGTGGCCAAAGCCGCCGTTCAGGGGGTTCTGGGGCAGGCAGAGGCCGGCATCTACGAACTGGGCGGGCCCGAGGTGAAATCCTTCCGCGCGCTGATGCAGCAGATGCTGGGGGTGATTCACCGCCGCCGTGTCATCATCGGGGTGCCGTTCTTTGCCGCCCGGATCATGGCGGGTGTTCTGGATATCGCCAAATTCGTCAGCTTTCAGCTGTTCCCGAACCACATCCTGACCCGCGACCAGCTGAAGAACCTGCGCCGCGACAACGTGGTGTCCGAGGACGCCAAGGGCTTTGGTGATCTGGGAATCGAGCCGGCCACTTTGGAATCGGTGCTGCCGGATTACCTGTGGAAGTTCCGCCCGGCCGGTCAGTATGACGACATCCAGAACTCGGCCGACAACCTGCGGACCTGATCAGCTGTAGGCGATCACCAGCAGGATCGCGCCCAGGATCACGCGATAGATGACATAGGGCGTGAAACTGACGCTGCGCAGCAGGCGCATCATCAGGGACAGCGCCAGCAGGGCTGAGATAAAGGCGAAAAAGGCGGCAATCGCGCCGTCTTTGGCCAGCTGCACGTCCGCCTCTCGGATAACCTCTGCCGACAACAGCACGCCTGACGCCAGAATCGTCGGAATCGACATCAGCATCGCGATCCGGGCACCGTCTTCGCGGCTGTAGCCCAACTGTCGCGCGCCGGTGATGGTGATGCCCGACCGCGAGGTGCCGGGGATCAGTGCCAGAACCTGCCACAACCCCATGATAAAGGCGTCGCGCAGCCCCCAATCTCCGGCCTGTTTGGTCTGAGGGCCTTTCTGGTCCATCCAGTACAGAAGCAGTCCGAAACCCAGCATGGTCCAACCGATCACCGTCATTGAGCGCAAGGATTGGCTGAGACCGGTTTTGAACAGGATGATGCCGACGATGACGGTGGGAATCGTGGCGATGATCAGGCCCATCGCCAGCCGGGCCTGCGGGGTATCGACCCGCCCGGTCATGGCGCGGGGCAGGCCGGCGGCCGCCTGTTTCACGTCGGACCAGAAATACAGAACCACGGCCCCCAACGTGCCCACATGCACAGCCACATCGATGGCCATCCCCTGATCGTCCATGCCGGTCAGGCTGGGCAGCAGGATCAGGTGACCCGATGAGGAGATGGGCAAAAATTCGGTGATACCCTGAATAATTGCCGCGAGAATCAGTTGGAAAAAGCCCATTTAACCTGCCGTGCTGCCGTCACGTGTTCTTTGCGCGCAATGGGTATAAGTGTGGTGCCGAAAAGGAAAGTGCGTAAATAGGTCCGAATCGGAACTAAGAAACTGAATATTTTTCATCGATTTCGGTTTTTGGCTCAGATTTTTTCAATTTAGGTCAGTATGATTGACTTTTCATCCGGAGCGGTATCTCTTAAAGAAACCCGACCAAGCCAATTCATGGAGTCTGACCCGTGGCCAAGCAACCGATGCTGAAATTTGTGCAGATCGACCGCGTCATGCCGGAAAAGCGTGCCGCCGATGTGCGCAAAGAAGACTTTGACGAGATTTATGCTGAGTTTGCGTCGGCCAAGGCTGAAGAACAAGCCAGTCGCTGCAGCCAATGCGGTGTGCCTTATTGCCAGTCACACTGCCCGCTGCACAATAACATTCCCGACTGGCTGCGCCTGACCGCCACGGGGCGTCTGGAAGAGGCCTATGCGACCAGCCAGGCCACCAACACCTTCCCGGAAATCTGTGGCCGAATCTGTCCGCAGGACCGTCTGTGCGAAGGCAACTGCGTGATCGAACAGTCCGGCCACGGCACTGTCACCATCGGCACGATCGAGAAATACATCACCGACACTGCCTGGGACAAAGGTTGGGTGAAACCGGTTGCTCCGGGTGCTGAACGCAGTGAAAGCGTTGGCATCATCGGTGGTGGCCCCGGTGGTCTGGCTGCGGCGGATATGCTGCGTCGGGCTGGCATTCAGGTCACCGTTTATGACCGCTATGACCGCGCGGGTGGTCTGCTGATGTACGGTATTCCGGGCTTCAAGCTGGAAAAAGACATCGTGCAGCGCCGCAATGACCTGCTGGCCGATGGCGGCGTCGAATTCGTCTTGAACTGCGACGTGGATGCCGAAAAGTTTGCAGAAATCCACGCCAAGCATGATGCGGTGATCATCGCGACCGGTGTCTACAAGTCGCGTGACCTGTCCATGCCGGGCAGTGGCCTGACCGGAATCGAAAAAGCCATCGACTTCCTGACCGCGTCGAACCGCAAAAGCTTTGGCGATGACGTTGAGGATTTCGACAACGGCCGCCTGAATGCCGACGGCAAGAAAGTTGTCGTGATCGGCGGTGGCGATACGGCGATGGACTGCGTGCGCACCTCGATCCGTCAGGGTGCGACCTCAGTCAAATGCCTGTACCGCCGCGACCGCGCCAACATGCCGGGCTCGCAGCGTGAGACTCAGAATGCCGAGGAAGAAGGCGTGGTGTTCGAATGGCTCAGCGCGCCCAAGGGCTTTACCGGTGACGACAAGGTCTCGGGCGTGATGGTGCAAAAGATGCGTCTGGGTCAGCCCGATGCGTCCGGCCGTCAGGCGCCCGAAGTGATCGAAGGTGCGGATTACATCGAAGAGGCCGATCTGGTGATCAAGGCGCTGGGTTTCGAGCCCGAAGACCTGCCCACCCTGTTCGGCCAGCCCGACCTGCCCGTGACCCGCTGGGGTACCGTCAAGGCCGCATTCCAGACCGGTGAGACCGAGATGGACGGCGTCTATGCCATTGGTGACATCGTGCGCGGTGCTTCGCTGGTGGTCTGGGCGATCCGTGATGGCCGTGATTGCGCCGATGCGATCATCGACCGGTTCAATGCCAAGGCTGCCATCGCAGCCGAATAACCCAATGCCCAGCGACAGGAGGGTTCGAATGCCCGAATTGCAAGGCCAATGCATGTGTGGCGCGGTCACCGTGACCGCAACCCCGGCGAAGGACTCGCTGGGCGCGTGCCATTGCGATCAATGCCGCCGCTGGACCAGCTCGATGCTGGTGACGTTTCAGGCCGACCCCGGCTATGCCGCTTTGGGTCCGGTCAAGACGTTCACCTCGTCCGACTGGGCCGAGCGCGCCTTTTGCGCCGAGTGTGGCTCGGCCCTTTGGTACCGGGTCACCCTGCCGGGCGAGATGCACGGGCACACTCAAATGGCAGCAGGCCTGTTCGAAGACACGGGCTACGCGCTGGACCATGAACTCTATATCGACAAAAAACCCGACGGGTATGCGTTCGCAGGCGAGCGCAAGCAGATGACCAAGGCCGAGGTCGAAGCCATGTTCGCCCAGCCGGAAGAAGGAGACAGCCAATGACCAAATATGATGCTGATTGGGTGCGGGCCGAGGAAGCCAAGCGCAAATGGATGGCGGAAAACGGTCTCTATTCCGAGGAGGAAGAGCATTCCTCCTGCGGTGTGGGTCTTGTTGTATCCGTTGACGGCAAGCCGTCGCGCAAGGTGGTGGATGCCGGGATCGATGCGCTCAAGGCGATCTGGCACCGTGGTGCCGTGGATGCTGATGGCAAAACCGGCGACGGCGCGGGTATCCACGTGCAGATCCCGGTTCCCTTCTTCTATGATCAGATCCGCCGCACCGGTCACGAGCCCAACATGGATGAGCTGATCGCGGTTGGTCAGGTCTTTCTGCCCCGCACCGATTTCGGCGCGCAGGAAAGCTGCCGGACCATCGTGGAAACCGAAGTTCTGCGCATGGGCTATTACATCTATGGCTGGCGCCATGTTCCGGTCGATGTCACCTGCCTGGGCGAAAAGGCCAACGCGACCCGTCCCGAGATTGAGCAGATTCTGATTTCGAACTCGAAGGGCGTGGACGAAGAGACGTTCGAGCGTGAGCTGTATGTCATCCGCCGCCGCATCGAAAAAGCGGCGCTGGCTGCGGGCATTTCCGGCCTGTATCTGGCGTCGCTGTCCTGCCGCTCGATCATCTACAAGGGCATGATGCTGGCCGAGCAGGTCGCCGTGTTCTACCCCGACCTGATGGATGAGCGCTTTGAATCGGCGTTCGCGATCTATCACCAGCGTTATTCGACCAACACTTTCCCACAATGGTGGCTGGCGCAGCCGTTCCGCATGTTGGCCCATAACGGCGAGATCAACACGCTGAAAGGCAACATCAACTGGATGAAAAGCCATGAGATCCGCATGGCGTCGGGCACCTTTGGTGACTATGCCGAGGATATCAAGCCGATCATCGCGGGCGGATCGTCGGATTCTGCTGCATTGGACTCGGTTTTCGAGGTTCTGGTGCGCGCGGGACGTTCGGCGCCGATGGCGAAAACCATGCTGGTGCCGGAAAGCTGGTCCAAGCAAGCGGTGGAACTGCCGCAGGCGTGGCGCGACATGTACTCCTATTGCAACTCGGTGATGGAGCCGTGGGACGGCCCCGCCGCGCTGGCCATGACCGATGGCCGCTGGGTCTGTGCCGGTCTGGACCGGAACGGTTTGCGCCCGATGCGCTATGTGGTGACCGGCGATGGTCTGGTTATCGCGGGGTCCGAGGCCGGGATGGTGCCGATTGACGAAGCAACCGTGACGGAAAAAGGCGCGCTGGGTCCGGGTCAGATGCTGGCTGTGGACATGAAGCGCGGCAAGCTCTACCGCGACACCCAGATCAAGGACAAACTGGCGCGCGCGCTGCCCTTTGGCGAGTGGGTCGGCAAGATCAACGATCTGGACGATACGCTGGCCGAAGCGGCCGAGGCGCCGATCTTCTCGGGTGAAGAACTGCGCAAGCGTCAGATCGCTGCGGGCTATTCGATTGAGGAATTGGAGCAGATTCTGGCCCCGATGGCCGAGGACGGCAAGGAATCGATCGCCTCGATGGGGGATGACACCCCGTCGGCGGTTCTGTCCAAGCAATACCGCCCGCTGAGCCACTTCTTCCGTCAGAATTTCAGCCAGGTGACCAACCCGCCGATCGACTCGCTGCGTGAATACCGGGTGATGTCGCTGAAAACGCGGTTCGGAAACCTCAAGAACGTGCTGGACGAAGACAGCAGCCAGACCGAGATCATCGTGCTGGGCAGCCCCTTTGTCGGCAACACGCAATGGGACAAGCTGGTTGAGAACTTCAATTCTCCGCTGGCCGAGATCGACTGTAGCTTTGAACCCGGCCGGGGTGCACTGAGCGCCGCTTTGGCCCGTGTCAGAGCCGAAGCGGAAGAGGCCGTGCGCTCGGGCGCAGGGCATCTGGTGCTGTCCGACATGAATTCGGGCCAGGGCCGTGTGGCGATGCCGATGATCCTGGCGACCAGTGCGGTGCACTCGCACCTGACCCGTCAGGGGCTGCGGACCTTCTGCTCGTTGAACGTGCGCTCGGCGGAATGTGTTGATCCCCACTACTTTGCCGTGCTGATCGGCTGCGGCGCGACCGTTGTCAACGCCTATCTGGCCGAAGATTCGCTGGCCGACCGTATCGATCGCGGCCTGCTGGACGGCACCCTGACCGAAAACGTGGCCCGTTTCCGTGAAGCCATCGATCAGGGTCTGTTGAAGATCATGGCCAAGATGGGCATCTCTGTGATCTCGTCCTATCGCGGCGGTCTGAACTTTGAGGCCGTGGGCCTCAGCCGTGCGATGGTGGCCGAGTATTTCCCGGGCATGACCAGCCGGATTTCCGGCATCGGTGTCACCGGCATTCAGACCAAGGCCGAGGAAATCCACGCCAAAGCCTGGACCAATGGTCTGGACGTGCTGCCCATCGGTGGTTTCTACAAGGCACGTAAATCGGGTGAGACCCACGCGTGGGAAGCGACCTCGATGCATATGATGCAGATGGCCTGTAACCGCGCTTCGTACGAGCTGTGGAAGCAGTATTCGGCCAAGATGCAGTCGAACCCGCCGATCCACTTGCGCGACCTGATGGATTTCAAACCGTTGGGCAATCCGGTGCCGATTGAAGAGGTCGAGTCGATCACCTCGATCCGCAAACGGTTCGTCACACCGGGCATGTCGCTGGGTGCGCTGTCGCCCGAGGCGCACAAGACGCTAAATGTGGCGATGAACCGGATCGGTGCGAAATCCGACTCGGGTGAAGGTGGCGAAGACCCGGCGCACTTTGTGCCGGAGCCCAATGGCGATAACCCGTCGGCCAAGATCAAGCAGGTGGCTTCGGGCCGGTTCGGCGTGACTGCCGAATACCTGAACCAGTGCGAAGAGCTTGAGATCAAGGTCGCCCAAGGCGCTAAACCCGGTGAGGGCGGTCAGTTGCCGGGCATGAAAGTGACCGACCTGATCGCGCGTCTGCGGCATTCGACCAAGGGCGTGACGCTGATCTCGCCGCCGCCGCACCACGATATCTACTCGATCGAGGATCTGGCGCAGCTGATCTATGACCTGAAACAGATCAACCCGCGCTGCAAGGTGACGGTCAAGCTTGTGGCGTCCTCGGGCGTTGGCACGATTGCTGCCGGTGTGGCCAAGGCGAAGGCGGATGTGATCCTGATCTCGGGCCACAATGGCGGTACGGGCGCGTCGCCCGCGACCTCGATCAAATATGCCGGTCTGCCGTGGGAGATGGGCCTGACCGAGGCGCATCAGGTTCTGGCGATGAACAACCTGCGCGACCGCGTGACCCTGCGGACCGATGGTGGCCTGCGGACCGGGCGTGACATCGTCATGGCCGCGATGATGGGGGCCGAGGAATACGGCATCGGTACCGCCGCGCTGATCGCGATGGGCTGTATCATGGTGCGCCAGTGCCAGTCTAACACCTGCCCGGTTGGCGTGTGTACGCAGGACGAAGACCTGCGCGCCAAGTTCACCGGCAACGCCGACAAGGTCGTCAACCTGATCACCTTCTACGCGCAGGAAGTGCGCGAGCTGCTGGCCAGCCTCGGCGCACGTTCGATTGATGAGATCATCGGCCGGGCCGATCTGCTGGCGCAGGTCAGCCGGGGCTCGGCGCATCTGGATGATCTGGACCTGAACCCGCTGCTGATTACCGTCGATGGCGCGCAGGACATCGTCTATGACCGTCGCAAGGATCGCAATGCGGTGCCGGATACTCTGGACGCCGAGATCGTCCGCGATGCGGCACGGTTCCTGAAAGACGGTGAAAAGATGCAGCTGTCTTACGCGGTGCAGAACACGCACCGGACCGTGGGGACGCGGGTGTCCAGCCATATCGTGCAGAATTTCGGGATGCGGAACACGTTCCAGTCCGACCACCTGCATGTGAAACTGCAAGGTTCTGCCGGTCAGTCCCTGGGGGCCTTTGCGGCGCCGGGTCTGAAACTGGAAGTGTCGGGCGACGCCAACGACTATGTCGGCAAGGGTCTGTCGGGCGGCATGATCGTCGTGCGCCCGCCGCAGGTCAGCCCGCTGAAGGCGGATGACAACACGATCATCGGCAACACGGTGCTGTACGGTGCAACGGATGGGTACCTCTTCGCCGCTGGCCGCGCCGGTGAGCGGTTCGCGGTGCGCAACTCGGGCGCAACGGTGGTGATCGAGGGCTGCGGTTCCAACGGTTGTGAATACATGACCGGTGGTGTCGCGGTGATCCTGGGTGACATCGGTGCCAATTTCGGCGCGGGCATGACGGGCGGTATGGCTTATTTGTACGACCCCGAAGGCAAGGCCGAAAAGCTGATGAACATGGAAACACTGGTGACGTGTCCGGTGACCGTCGACCATTGGGAAGAGCAGCTGAAATCGCTGATCGAAACCCATCAGGTTGAGACCTTCAGCCGCAAGGCTGCGGACATTCTGCAGCACTGGGATGTTGAAAAGGCCAACTTCCTGCAGGTCTGTCCGAAAGAGATGCTGAACAAGCTCAGCCATCCTCTGACCATCGAGGTCGAAGCCGTCCCGGCTGAATAAGCCGCCAGCAGGGCCCTGCATCGAGAAACCCGCGTGTCACCTGAAACACGCGGGTTTTTTCCGATTTGGGGCAGCTTGACCGAGTTTATTGCGTTTTTTCTCCGTTCACGCCTAGCTATGGCCATAGTTTCTTCGGGATTTGCAGGCACACTGCTGTCCTACGCGACGAATAGGCAGGAGCAGACACATGCCAACGACCTATACAGACCAGTTTTTTGACATGGATCCGGCGAACCCGCCCGCGGCGGGAACGACGCTGACGGTGCAGAAATACGATCTGGTGGATCAGAATGACGACGGCGATATTGATCGGTTCAACAACGATACCGTCAACGGCGTGGATGTTACCCGCTCGTGGCCGGGGGATACGGTTACAATTAACGTACCCGGTCAGGGAAACGTAACCTACATCGGAACAACCTTTTATCTTGCGGACGGAACGCGGGTTTTTACTCCGACTGACGGTAAGGTTTTGCAAAGCGGCACCTTTGTATCTTCGACCTTTGTCACCACGCAGGGGCCTCTGGATGTTGGTGATCTGGGCCCGCCCTGCTTCACGCCTGGCACCCTGATCGAAACGCCGGACGGTCCGCGCTTGGTCGAGGACCTGCAGCCGGGGGATATGGTCACCACCGCCGATCACGGCGCGCAGCCTTTGCTGTGGGTGGGCAGCACCCGGGTCGAGGCGCGGGACAAACTGGCCCCGATCCGGTTCGAGGCCGGTGTGCTGGGGCTGGATCGTCCTCTGACCGTGTCGCCGCAGCACCGGATGCTGGTCGCGGATTGGCGCGCGCCTTACCTCTTTGGCCATTCCGAGGTTCTGATCGCCGCGCATTGTCTGGTCAATGACGACACGGTGACCCGCGTCGAAAGCGATGAGGTCGAATATATCCACCTGCTGTTCTCGCGGCATGAGATCGTCATTGCCAACGGGGCGAAAAGCGAAAGCTATTACCCGGGGCATGCGGTGACTCAGGCGGATCGTGACGCACAGGCCGAGGTACTGCACCTGTTTCCGGAACTGCGCAGCCGCGACCCGGTGATGCCGGAAACCGCGCGCCCGGTCATCCGCCCGCGCGAGGCGCGCGCGCTGGCGATATAAACCGTTTCAAACCTCAACGCCGCGTCGTATAGCAACAACATGGCAAGAAAAGCAGCGCGCAAGTCGAGCAGTAAGAAAAGCAAGGCGTCAAAGGCAAAGAAACCAACCACATTGCGGATTCGCCGTTGGGTGACCCGGGCTGTGGTGGGGGGGATTGTCTTTGTGGTCGGGCTGGTGGCGCTTTATTCCGTTGTGAACCCGCCCGTGACCCATACGATCTGGTCCGAATGGCGCCGGCTGGGTAAGGTCGAGCGCGATTGGGTGCCGATCGAAGAGATTTCTCCGGTCATGGCCCGCTCGGTTGTGGCGGCCGAGGATGCCAATTTCTGCCTGCACTGGGGCTTTGACGTCGAAGCGATCCGTGATGCGCTGGAAAACGGCGGAACGCGCGGGGCATCGACCATCACGCAGCAGGTGGTGAAGAACGTGTTCCTGTGGCAGGGCCGCAGTTGGGTGCGCAAGGCGCTGGAAACCTCGATCACACCGGTTGTCGAGATTTTCTGGAGCAAGGAACGCATTCTTGAGGTCTATCTGAACGTGGCCGAAACCGGGCAGGGCGTGTTCGGGGTCGAGGCCGCAGCCCAACGCAATTTCAGCGTACCCGCCGCTCGGCTGAGCCCGGTCCAGGCGGCCCGGATCGCGGCGATCCTGCCTTCGCCGCGCAATCGGTCTGTCACCGACCCCTCGGTACGCACCCGCAGGCGGGCTGCGTCGATCCTGGACGGGGCGGCCACCATCCGCGCAGATGGTCGCGCGGATTGTTTCGAGGATTGAAACTCATCGCCCCTCAAGGCTAAAGCTGATGGGGTATTCACTGGTTCGATTAGGAAGCCCATGGCGCGTCTGTTTCACGTTCCCCTGTCCCCGTATTGCCGCAAGGTCCGCCTGTCCCTGGCGGAAAAGAAGATCGAGGTTGAACTGGTCGAGGAACGATATTGGGAAAAAGACCCGGATTTCCTGCGCCGCAACCCCGCCGGTAAAGTGCCGGTTCTGCGTCTGGACGGGCGGGTGATGTCGGAAAGTGCCGCCATTTGTGAATATATCGAGGACACCCGTCCAGAACCCCCGCTGATGCCCAAGACGCCCGAGGCCCGATACGAGGTGCGGCGTCTGGTCGGCTGGTTCGATGACAAGTTCCATCACGAGGTGACCTCGAAACTGCTCTATGAGCGGGTGAACAAGAAGGTCACCGGTGAGGGCTATCCGGACAGCAAGAACGTCAAGGAAGGTGCCCGCGCGATCAAATACCATCTGGATTACATGGCCTGGCTTTTGGATCACCGGCGCTGGCTGGCGGGCGATCAGATGACTTTGGCGGATTTCGCCGCCGCGGCGCATCTGTCGGCGCTGGATTATATCTCGGATGTGGATTGGAACCGGTCTGCCGCGGTCAAGGATTGGTACGCCAAGATCAAGTCGCGGCCGGCATTTCGGTCGATCCTGGCGGATCAGGTGCCGGGGTTCCGGCCACCGCCCCATTACGCCGATCTGGATTTCTGATAAGGTGGCAGGGGGGCTGCCTGCCCCCCATCGCGCCGGGGCGCGATTCCCCCGAGGATATTTTGGCCAGATGAAAAGCGGATCGGGTTTAAAGGACAAGCTGGTGGCGCAGGCGCTGAGCGAGGGGTTCGTCTCATGCCGTGTGTGTCGGCCGTGGGATGTGCCAGAGGTTCCGGCCCGGTTGGAGGCGTTCCTGCAGGCCGGATACCATGGGCAGATGGGGTGGATGGCCGAGCGGACCCATTGGCGCGGCGATCCGGCGGCACTGTGGCCCGAGGCGCAATCGGTGATCATGCTGGCCGAAAGCTATACGCCCGAACATGATCCGACCGAAGTTCTGCAGCACTTGGACAAGGCGGCGATTTCGGTCTATGCGCAGAACAAGGATTACCATGATCTGGTCAAGAAACGGCTGAAACGGCTGGCGCGCTGGCTGATCGCCGAGGCCGGGGGCGAGGTGAAGGTTTTTGTCGATACGGCTCCGGTGCCGGAAAAGGCTTTGGGCCATGCTGCCGGCTTGGGTTGGCAGGGCAAACACACCAACCTTGTAAGCCGGGATTGGGGAAATTGGGCCTTTATAGGGTCTGTTTTTACTACCTTGGATTTGCCATCAGACATGGCTGAGGTGGACCATTGCGGCTCGTGCCGGGCCTGTCTGGATGCCTGTCCGACCGATGCCTTTCCGGCGCCATACCAGTTGGATGCAACCCGGTGCATTTCCTATCTGACCATCGAGCACAAAGGCCCGGTTGACGAAGAACTGCGCGCCAAGCTCGGCAACCGTATCTATGGCTGCGACGATTGTCTGGCAGCCTGTCCTTGGAACAAGTTTGCCGTTGCGGCCAGCGATATGCGCTATGCTGCCCGGGACGATCTGAAAGCGCCTGCGCTGGCGGATTTGGCCGTGCTGGACGACGCAGCGTTTCGTGCGAAGTTTTCAGGATCCCCGGTCAAACGCATCGGGCGGGATCGTTTTGTGCGCAACGTGCTCTATGCCATCGGAAACTCGGGAAGGGCCGAGCTTCGGCCCGTCGCGCAGGGTTTGACGGGCGATCCGGACCCCACTGTTGCTGATGCGGCGCGCTGGGCGGTGCAACGATTGCCATAAGTGCCGCAAACAGGCTGGACGTGTCGGTCCAAACCGCTAAACCCATTCGCAGCGAACAGGAAGGAGATCCCGATGGCGTTGGCTTTGGGGGTGGATACGGGTGGAACCTATACCGACGCGGTGCTGGTCCAGGATGAGCGTGAGGTGATCGCCTCGGCCAAGTCGCTGACCACGCGGGCTGATCTGGCGATTGGCGTGGGCAAGGCGATTCAGGCGGTTCTGGACACGGCGCAGGTGGCGCCGGAACAGATCTCGATGGCGTCGCTGTCGACCACGTTGGCGACAAATGCTTTGGTCGAAGGGCAGGGTGGGCGCGTCGCGTTGGTCTATATCGGGTTCAGGGATGGTGATCTGGACAAGCACGGGTTGCGGGACGCGTTAAAGGGTGATCCGGCCCTGGTGGTTGCGGGCGGTCATTCCCATGCCGGGGGCGAGGCTGCGCCGTTGGATGTGGCGGCGCTTGTGGCGTTTTTAGACTCTCATAAAGGTATTTCGGGCTATGCGGTCGCCGCGCAATTTGCCACGCGCAACCCGGCGCACGAGCTGGAAGCAGCACGGATCATTGCTGAACGGACCGGTGCTCCGGTCACCTGTTCGCATCACCTGTCGGCCAAGCTGAACGGTCCGAAACGGGCTGTTACCGCCGTGCTGAATGCCCGGCTGATCGGGATGATCGACCAGCTAATCGGGCGCGCTCAGGACCGGTTACAGGAAATGGGCATCGCCGCGCCGTTGATGGTGGTGCGGGGTGACGGCGCCCTGATGAGCGCCGAGCAAGCGCGCGAGCGCCCGATTGAGACGATCCTCAGCGGCCCGGCCGCGTCGATTGTCGGTGCAAGCTGGCTGACGGACACCGAGAACGCCCTTGTGTCGGATATCGGTGGGACCACCACGGATGTGGCACTGATCCGCGACGGCAAGCCTGCGATTGACCCGGCGGGTGCGCAGGTCGGTGGGTTCCGTACGATGGTCGAGGCGGTTGCGATGCGCACCCATGGTCTGGGCGGTGACAGCCAGGTGCATGTGATAACCGAGGGCCTGGGTGGCGGCGTGTTTCTGGGTCCACGGCGGGTGCTGCCAGTCTCGCTGATTGCGTCCGAAGCACCTGAAGCGGTTCATGCTGTGTTGGATGCACAACTCAGGGCAACGGCAGTAGGGGAACATGACACCCGGTTTGCGCGGTGCGTTCCCGGCATTCACGCCGAGGGGCTGGGCCCGCGGGAAGAGGCCCTGCTGGACCGGCTGGGTGACAAGGTTCTGCCGCTCAGCGAACTGCTACGGACCCGGATGGAAAACGGGGCCTTGGCACGGCTGGTCGATCGCGGGATCGTTCAGGTCTCGGGGGTGACGCCATCGGATGCCAGCCATGTTCTGGGTCGGTTGGATGCCTGGGACCGGGATGCCGCGCACAAAGCGCTGGAATTGATCGCGCGCAAGCGGGTTGGCACCGGAGACCGGCTGGCCAAGACGCCGGAAGACCTGGCGCGGATCATCGTGGATCAACTGACCGAACAAACCACTTTGACCTTGTTAGAGACTGCTTTTTCGGAAGAGGCCGAGGCGTTTGGTGTGCCTTCCGCCGAATTGGCGCGCCATGTTCTGACGCAAAAGGGCCTGTCCAGTCATCGCGGGTTGCTGGCGTTGGATACGGCATTGAACGTGGATGTGGTGGGCCTCGGGGCGTCGGCGCCCAGCTATTACCCGGCGGTGGGTGAGCGTCTGCGCTGTCGCATGATCCTGCCGGAACATGCGGGTGTGGCCAATGCCATCGGGGCCGTGGTGGGCCGTTTGACCCTGCGCCGAACGGGCACGGTCACGTCCCCGTCCGAGGGCCGGTTCCGGGTTCATCTTGAAGACGGGCCGCAGGATTTCAACGAATCCGACGCGGCGCTGGACCTTCTGGAATCGGTGCTGCGGTCTGAGGCTGAGGGGGCCGTCCGTCAGGCCGGGGCCGAGGATATCCGGATCGTGGTCGACCGGGATATCCGAACCGCCCGGATCGAGGCGCAGGACGTGTTTGTCGAGGCCATGATCACCGTAGAGGCCAGCGGCCGCCCGCGGGTGGCGACGGGGTAGCCCCCGCAGGGGCCACGCCTTTATTCAGCCGCGTCGCGTTTGGGCAGAACCCAATCGGGGCGCGGGAAGTGGCAGGTATAGCCGTTCGGAATACGTTCGAGATAGTCCTGATGCTCGGGTTCGGCCTCCCAGAAATCGCCGACGGGTTCGACCTCGGTCACCACCTTGCCGGGCCAGATGCCGCTGGCGTCCACATCGGCAATTGTGTCTTCAGCCAGCTGTTTCTGGGCGTCATCCACGTAATAGATGGCGGATCGATAACTCATGCCGCGATCATTACCCTGACGGTTCAGCGTGGTCGGGTCGTGGATTTGGAAAAAGAACTCCAACAGATCGCGATAGGTGGTTTTGGAGGGATCGAACCAGATCTCGATCCCCTCGGCATGGGTGCCGTGGTTGCGATAGGTGGCGTTGGGCACATCCCCGCCGGTATAGCCGACGCGGGTGCGTGACACGCCCGGCAGTTTGCGGATCAGGTCCTGCATCCCCCAGAAGCATCCCCCGGCAAGTACGGCGCGTTCTTCGGTCATTGGATATCCTCCACATGGATCAGGTATTCGCCATAGCCTTCGGCCTCCATCTCGTCGCGATGGATGAACCGCAGCGCGGCAGAGTTGATGCAATAGCGCAGCCCGCCATGTTCGCGCGGACCATCGGGAAAGACATGTCCCAGATGGCTGTCGCCGTGTTTCGAGCGGACCTCGGTGCGGATCATACCATGGGTCGCGTCGTGAAACTCTTCCACATGTTCATGGATGATCGGTTTAGTGAAGCTGGGCCAGCCGCAGCCGGATTCGTATTTGTGGGTCGAGGCGAACAGCGGCTCGCCCGAGACGATATCCACGTAAATCCCCGGTTCCTTGTTGCCCAAATATTTGCCGGTGCCGGGACGTTCGGTCCCGCTGCGCTGGGTGACGTGGAACTCTTCGGGGGACAGGGCGGCGATGGCCTCGGGGTCTTTGGTGTATCGGGTCATGGCTCCTCCGGTCGTTTTTCTTGTGGCATAATCTGGGGGCAGGGGCGTGGAAATCAAAGCCCTATTTCAGCGGCCTCGCGCGTTCGTGCGGGTGATCTGCAACCGGGTTTGATACGTAATCATAGCAAAGGGAGGCCAAATCATGCTCAGAATGTTTGTTTTGATGGTCCTGATCCTGTTCGGCCGCGCTGTGCAGGCTGCTCCGTTGGCAGGGGAGTTCGCGTCGATCGACGGCGGTACTTTGTCGATCGAAGATTGGAGAGGGCAGCCGGTTCTGGTAGTGAACACCGCCTCGCATTGCGGGTTCACCGGGCAATATGCGGCTCTGCAAAAGGTATATGAGGCGTATGCGGATCGCGGTCTTGTGGTTTTGGCGGTGCCATCGGATTCGTTCAACCAAGAGCTGGGCTCGGCCGAGGAGGTCAAGGAATTCTGCGATGTGAATTACGACCTGACCCTGCCGATGACCGATATCACTCCGGTGAAAGGCGCAAATGCGCATCCGTTCTACAAGGCGGTTGCAGCCCAGACCGGCTTCGAGCCCCGGTGGAATTTCAACAAGATTCTGCTGGACCCGCGTGGTGGGGTTGTTGCCACCTATGGCGCGAACACGAAACCGGATGCGCCCAAACTGCTGCGTCAGGTCGAGGCCTTGCTGCCCTGAGCGGGCTGCCGCGCCAGCTGAACCGCCAGAATTCCGAGTGTCGTGATCCCGACCCCAACCGCATCCAGCGGACCCAGTTTTTCACCCAGCAGGATGGCGGCGATGGTGACGCCGAAGACCGGGTTGAGGAAATGGAAGGTCGCCGCGCGGGTGGCGCCGATCCGGTCCAAGAGTAGCACCCAGATCAGTGTCGCCAAAAGGCCGGGGAACAGGGTTGTATAGGTGAAGGCCAGGGCCAGCGGCACGGTCGGGTGGATGTAGATCGTCTCAAACACCGGTGCCGCAACAAACAGAACGGCAGACCCCACCAACATCTGCAACCCGACCACCATCATGAAATTGCCGCCCGAGGTGGCACCGCGAATGGACAGCGTGGCAAAGGTCAGCGCCAAGGCCCCGAGGCAACACAGGGCCACGCCGAACATGTCAACGCCACCGCCGATCCGCGTGCTCATGATCAGGGCTACACCCGCAAAGCCGGCAAACAGGCCCAGCACAGCAATGGGTCGCAGCTTTTCACCCAGAAACACCCATCCCGCCAGCGCCACCAGCAGCGGCATGGTGGACGCGATGATCGCGGCAAGCGAGGCCTCGACCGTTTGCATCGCATAGAAGTTCAGACCCAAATAAAGGGCATTCTGACAGATTCCGAACAGGATCGTCGCCCGCCATTGGGGCCGGGTCAGATTCCAGCTCTGACCCATGGCGCGCGCAATGGCGACCCCCAGAAGCCCTGAGATCAAAAACCGCAAGGCCAGCGAAAACAGCGGTGATGCGTCCGCAACGATGATCCGGGCCGAGGTGAAAGCCGATGACCAGATGAACGCAAATGTCAGCCCCATGGCAATGGCGCGAAGATCCATTCCGGTCCTCCCCCTGAACTTTTGCGCACTGTTGATCAAATTTGGACCCGCTGCAAGTTGCGCCGCCTTTTGCGTCAAAAAAGGCACATCCGGTCTACAGCATTAACGTATAGATCGTTTTTATTGATTGACTCGCCAATAAAATATAATTGCGATCACATCCAAAACATAAAGGGAGGTGTGTTAAGTGTTGGAGTACATCCTGTCGTTCGGCGTCCTGCTGGCTTTGGGCCTGGTCGCTTTCTTTGTGGTGAAGTGGTGGAACCTGCGCTGTGTTGGCGTAACCCCCGTTCATCTGTTCACGTTCATCGCTATCCTGTTCACATCCGGTCTGGATGTAGGCCTGATCATGTTCCCGCTGACCGAGTTCGGCGGTTATGCCGAAGACCCGGCTTATGCCTTCGCCAATCCTCTGGCCATCGAGTTCGGCTTCTGGGGTTTCCTGATTTGGGCGTTCTACTTCCTAACAGCGTTCTATTTCTGCGTGATCGAGCCGCGGGTGAAGTTCTTTGAGATCCCGCTGGTCAAACTGGTCAACAACGTGGTCATCATCGGCACCTGCGCTTTCACCGCCAGCCTGTTCCTGATCTACCTGCCGGGCTACCTGCCCGAGGTGGGCGACGGTGAGTCCGTGGTCGGCACTTTCTATATCATCGTATTCGTCGTCATTCTGGCGGCGGCCTATTCGTCGACCGACCTGAAATACGTGCGCATTCTGTCGGTGGGTTCGACCTTCCTGTTCCTGGCGCTGATCCTTGGCATGTGGGCGGCCGCAGGTATGGGTGTTACCGGGTTCCTGGAAACCGGCAGCAACATCGGTGCCTATTTCGCGAACATCCACAAGTTCGTCCTGCCGCTGACCGACTATCACGCCTTCTACCTGTTCTGGTGGTTCGCATGGTCGATCATGATCGGCCAGTTCACCTCGCGCTTTGTCGGTGGTCTGACCACATGGCAGCTGCTGGCGGCGCTGCTGATCTTCCCGTCGATCCCGCTGGGGATCTGGTTCACCGTTCTCTACTACTTCCACCTGAACAGCATCCAGACTGCGGGCCTTATCAACATCGCAATGGTGATCGTGGGTGTGACCTTCGTGATCAACTCGCTGGACTCGCTGATCCGTCTGTATACCGACAACCTGAACATGACGGTCGAGCGGTTCGGCAAGGCCCCGTACGTTGCGGGCAACGTTGCGCTGCTGTTCATCCTGACCCTGCTGTTCCAGAGCCAGTGGCTGCAGATTCAGTGGATCGGCGCCGTGGTCGTCGGCCTATATCTGGCCTGCGTGGTCTATATCCTGATCGCCAAGCGCAAAGAGGTGCTGAGCATCGATTCAATGCCGGAAGATCGCGATCTGGATTTCCACAAGGTTGAGACGGTTCACTGAACGGGGCCGGTCAGAAAAACTCAAAACGGGCGCTTCTGGCGCCCGTTTTCTTTTGGAGAGGCGTCTTGTCGCGACTGGATCCGTTATGCGGACAAAGCTGCCGCTCAAGTTAGCGTCCCTAGGAATCATGCTTCCTAGATATCAACACGATTGATTTTCGTCCCGTCCGGAAGGTCTCGAACCTGAGTTAAAATTTGCCCTGTCATGCCCCAATAAACTTCTAGGTCTGTGATTTCCAGATTATCAAAGTCATCTTTGCCACCTAAGAATAGAGGTACTCTGTGGCACACACATTCTCCGTAAGAAGGTTGTTTTCCGCCGGAAGACAGCCACTCTTTGTACTTCTCGTATTCAATTGTTTCATTGGGAAACTGAACCATCTCCACATTGTGGAAGTCTGAGTATCCACATGGGATTTCGAATATTTCAGCAGTAGCTGGATCGAGTAGTGCGACCTCGGGTTGGCCGGTTTCAGTTCGGCTATGATCCAAGGCAAATTGACGACCCATCCAATCTGCGCCGAAGCTTTCGAACCGACCATCAAGCTTTGGGAACACATCGGAAATACAACGAGTGAAACGTGCGACGTCTTCAGGACGATGAAGTCTGTACGCACCTTCAATCTGCTTCGTTTTCTTCCATGTGAACAAGGGCAATGTTTTTCCTTTCTTCGCAAAAATTGTATTCACGCTAACCTGTTAAGTTATAGTTGCTAAGGGCTCAAAGCCGACAAACGCAAAGGTTAGAAGCCAATAGACGAAAAGAAAAAGGGCCCCCAATTGGCGGCCCTTGATCATATCGCGGTGAAAGCTGAAATCAGCCGTTCACGCTGTCTTTCAGTGCCTTGGCAATGGTCATCTTGACCACTTTGTCGGCTTCTTTCTTGAACTGCTCGCCGGTGGCGGGGTTGCGCACCATGCGCTCGGGGCGCTCGCGGCAGTAGATTTTGCCAACGCCGGGCAGGGTTACCGCACCGCCAGCCGAAACTTCGCGGGTGATCAGGCCGGTCACGGCCTCCAGCGCGGCGTTTGCGGCTTTCTTGTCGGTCCCCATTTCCTCAGCGAGAGCAGCAACCAGCTGAGTCTTTGTCATAGGCTTTGCCATTTCTTGGTCTCCTTAACGTGCCCGATAATTTGGGCCTCACCGCGTAACTGTAACGGGATATTGTGGACGAACACAACGAATAGTAGCGCGGAAAACCCTAAAAATAGGGGGAAAACGTTGCTTTTTTGCTTCAGAGAAAGGCCGTTTCGTCAAACGAACGCAATTTCCGGCTGTGCAGGCGCTCTAACGGCATCCCGCGCAGGTGCTCCATTGCGCGTATTCCGATCGCCAGATGGCGGCTGACCTGTGTGGTATAGAACGCCGAAGCCATGCCGGGAAGCTTTAATTCACCGTGCAAAGGCTTGTCCGACACACACAGCAAAGTGCCGTAAGGAACCCGGAATCGATAGCCATTGGCGGCGATTGTGGCGCTTTCCATATCCAGTGCAATCGCGCGGGATTGGCCGAGGCGCTGCACTGGGCCGGACTGATCGCGCAGTTCCCAGTTGCGGTTGTCGACCGATGCGACGGTGCCAGTGCGCATGATCCGTTTCAGCTCATAACCTTCCAGTTCCGTGACCTCGGCCACAGCCTGTTCCAAAGCCACCTGAATCTCGGCCAGTGGCGGGATCGGCACCCAGACGGGCAGGTCATCGTCCAGCACCTTGTCCTCGCGCAGATAGGCATGGGCCAGCACGAAATCCCCCAGCGCCTGCGTGTTGCGCAACCCGGCGCAATGGCCGACCATCAGCCAGGCATGCGGGCGCAACACCGCGATATGGTCGGTGGCGGTTTTCGCATTCGACGGCCCGACCCCGATATTGACCAGAGTGATCCCCGACCCGTCCGCACGTTTCAGGTGGTAGGTCGGCATTTGCGGCAGTTTCAGTGGTTGTTCCAGCGTTCCGTCCGGGGTCGTGATCTCGACATTCCCGGTCGAGACAAAGCTGGTATATCCGCTATCCGGGTCGGCCAGTTGCTCGCGCGCGTAGTTTTCGAATTCGGAGACATAGAACTGGTAGTTGGTGAACAGGACGTGGTTCTGGAAATGGTTGGGGTCGGTCGCCGTGTAATGTGACAGCCGCGCCAGCGAGTAATCCACCCGTTGCGCGGTGAACAGCGACAGCGGGCCGATCTCGTCATTTGTGTCATAGACACCGTTGACGATGTCATCATTTGTGGTGGTTAGATCCGGAACATCGAACACGTCGCGCAGGGTGAACCCGGCGGCACCCTGATGCGGCACCACCAGATCGGGGTTGTTGGCCACGGCGAAATGCACCGGGATGGGGGTGTCGGATGCCTGAATCGTCACCGGCTGATCATGGTTCCTAATCAGCAAAGCAATCTGCTGCGTCAGGTAGGATCGGAACAGGTCGGGCCGCGTCACTGTTGTGGCGTGAGTTCCGGGCTCGGACACGTGGCCAAAGCTTAGCCGGCTGTCGACCTGCGCATAGGAGGAGGTCTTGATGCGAATTTCCGGGTAAAAGGCCCGGTACCGTTCGGCCGGAGTGCCCTGTTCCATCGCTTTGGCAAAGCTGTCGCACAGGAACTGCGTCGCCTTTTCGTACAGCTCTTCCAGACGGGCCACGGCGGCGGCGGGGTCGGTGAACTTTTCAGGCGTGGGGACGTCGGGTGTTTTTATTATTGTCATGCAAGAGGTTCCAGAAGGTCGATCATTTCAAATGTGCGCACATCCACCAGCCCGAGGTCGGAAATCCGCAATTCCGGGATCACGACCAAAGCCAGCAATGAGTGCTGCATATACGCGTTGTTCAACTGACAGCCGCAGGCCTGCATGGCCTCGACCATCTTGTCCGCCTTGGCGGCAACGTCGGCGGCGGGGCTGTCGGACATCAGCCCGGCAATCGGCAGTTCCACCAGTGCCAGTTCCTCGCCATCACGGAACAGGGTGATGCCACCGCCCACCTCGGCCAGACGGTTTGCAGCCAGCGCCATCTGATCCCGGTCGGTGCCGACCACAATCATATGGTGGCTGTCATGGGCCACGGTCGAGGCCATCGCCATTTTGCCCTGATAGCCAAAGCCCGAGACAAAGGCGTTGGTCACCCCGCCGGTCGCGCGGTGGCGTTCCACCAGCGCGATCTGGCAGACGTCGCCTTCGCCCTCGACCAAGCCGCCGATGATCGGCAACTCGGCCTTCAGAGCCTTAGTCGGGGCCTGGTTTTCGACCACACCGATGACGTTTGCTTGAACCCGGTTGGCGCCAGCGGGCGCTTTGATTTCGAAATCCGCATCGGTCAGCGTGTGACCCAGATGCACTGTGTCGCGGGCAGTGTCCGGCCAGTTCAGATGCGGACAGTCCACTGTGATCGCGCCATCCCTGGCGATGACCTGGCCGCGGGCGATCACCATTTCGATGGGCAATTCAGTCAGGTCCGAGCTGAGAATGATATCCGCGCGCCGTCCCGGCGTGATCGAGCCGATCTCTCGTTCCAGCCCGAAATGGGTCGCGGTGTTGATCGTCGCCATCTGCAATGCGACCAGCGGCTCGCATCCGCATGCAATTGCGTGACGTACCACCCGGTTCATATGGCCCTCATTGACCAGTGTGCCGGAATGGCAATCATCCGTGCACAGGATGAAATTGCGTGGGTCCAGCCCCTTTTCGGTGACGGCCGTGATCTGGCTTTCGACGTCATACCAGGCCGAGCCAAGCCGCATCATCGACCGCATCCCCTGCCGCACGCGGGCAATTGCGTCGGCTTCGCAGGTGCCTTCGTGATCGTCGGCCGGGCCGCCCGCGACATATGCCGCGAAATCGGGCCCCAGATCCGGCGAGGCATAATGCCCACCCACCGTCTTGCCTACCCGTTGGGTCGCGGCAATCTCGGCCAGCATCTTCGGGTCGCCATGGATCACACCGGGGAAATTCATCATCTCACCCAGCCCGATGATCCCCGGCCAGTTCATCGCCTCGGTCACATCTTCGGGGGTGATCTCATAACCGGTGGTTTCAAGCCCCGGTGCCGATGGTGCACAGGACGGCATCTGGGTGAAGATGTTCACCGGCTGCATCAGCGCCTCGTCATGCATCATGCGCACGCCGTCCAGCCCCAGCACATTGGCAATCTCGTGTGGATCGGTGAACATCGAGGTCGTGCCATGCGGGATCACCGCGCGGGCGAACTCGGCCGGGGTCAACATGCCCGATTCGATATGCATATGGGCGTCGCACAGGCCCGGCACCATGTAACGTCCGTTTGCTTCGATGATCTGCGTGTCGGGGCCAATGCAATGCGACGCATCCGGCCCGACAAAGGCCACGCGCCCCGCTGCAATAGCAATGTCATGGTCGGGCAGCGCTTCGCGGCTGTGGACATTCACCCAGACCCCGCCGCGAATGACCAAATCCGCAGCCTCGCGTCCTGCGGCAACTGCAATCAATTGGGGGGCGACATCGGGCCAACTTGGGAAGGGCGTGTATTCCATGGCTCAACTTTCCCGAATGCACAAAAAGGTGCAACCCCCGGCGAACAGCTATCATGAAACCGTCACGCAGCGCGCCAGCGCTGCCCGGCCCAACCAGAGTAGGTGCCGCGCAGCGGCATTGACGATGGACGGGAGTGCTCCGGTCACGCCAGCCGGTCCGCCTCCATCTCGCGGCGCAGCCAATCGGCAAAGGCCAGCGCCCCCGGCGTTTCCTCGGCCTGTGGAGACAGCAGCAGGTAATAGGCCTCGGGCATAGCCGCGCGATGGACGAAAGGCGCCACCAATCGCCCTTGCCGGATCAGGTCGCGTGCGATGGTGTCGTGGGTCAGACACAGCCCGCCTCCGGCCATCGCAACGGACAGGCTGACCAGATAGGTGGTCGAATAGGTGATCGGAGGGTTTTCCCAGATCAGAGGCTGATCCTCTGCCCAATTCGCCCAGTTGGACAAAAGGTTGGAACAGTCAAACAGCGGCTGTTGCTGCAACGTGTCCAATGTCACCTCGTAACCGGGGGCGCAGACCGGGTAATAGTGGTCGGTCCGCAGCAATTCGGTACGCACCGTATCTGACGGCCGCAGCGAATAGCGGATTTCCACCGCAGCGCCCTCGGCCATCTCACGCGGCTCCCACAACTCGGTAAAGATGTTCAGCTGCACGTCGGGGTGCTTGGATCGAAACTGCGGCAGGCGGGGGGCCAGCCAGTTGACCGCAAAGCTGATGTTGCTTTGTACCTGCACCGCGTTCTGCTGCGCCCCGGTGACGGCTTGCGTGCCGCGCACCAGTGTCCGAAACGCCTCGCGCACCACCGGCAGATAGGTGATGCCGGCCTCGGTCAGCTCCAGCGCGCGCGGGCGGCGTACGAACAGGGGCTGACCCAGATAGCCCTCCAACGATTTGATCTGCTGGCTGACGGCGCTTTGGGTCATGTTCAGATCCCGGGCCGCCCCGGTGAAAGACAGATGCCGGGCCGAGGCCTCGAACGTGCGCAGCCAACCCAGTGGAGGAAGCGAATTCTGCATGTGCATAACCCTGTCATTAGCCCAGCTAATGAATTAGGCCTGTTTTTTTCGTTGGTCAAACATTCGCGCCGCAGGCACGCTTTTGCCAAGCCCGAGCCAGTCCAACAGGAGCCCGAAATGACCGTCACCAACCTGCGTCCCAATATCGACCATTGGGCGGAACGCGTGGACCTTGCGGCCGCTTTCCGCTGGACCGAGCGGCTCAACATGCATGAAGGCGTGGCCAACCATTTCAGCCTTGCGGTGAACGAGGACGGCACGCAGTTCCTGATGAATCCCAATCAGATGCATTTTGCACGGATCAGGGCGTCGAACCTGCTGCTGCTGGATGCCAACGATCCGGACGTGATGTCCCAGCCCGGTGCACCCGATCCGACCGCCTGGGGGCTGCACGGGGCGATCCACCGGCACTGCCCACATGCGCGCTGTGTGATGCATGTGCATTCGATCTTTGCCACAGTGCTGGCGTCGCTGGCGGACAGCACCCTGCCGCCGATCGATCAGAACACGGCCACCTTTTACAACCGCTACGTGATCGATCAGGAATTTGGTGGTCTGGCTTTCGAAAGCGAGGGCGAACGTTGCGCCGGGATGCTGTCGGATCCGAAGAAAAAGGTCATGATCATGGGCAACCACGGTGTGTTGGTGATCGGCAGTGACCCCGCGGATACGTTCAACCGCCTTTATTACTTCGAACGCGCGGCGGAGACCTATATTCGCGCGCTGCAAACCGGCCAGCCCCTGCGCGTGCTGTCTGGCGAGATCGCCGAGAAGACAGCGCAGGAACTGGACGACTATCCCGATCAGGCCGAGGCACATCTGCGCGAGATCAAGGCCGTGCTGGATGCCGAAGATTCCGACTACGCCACATAAAGGGTACTGCCATGACCGACACCGCTCAGGACCCCGAAGCCGCCCGCTGGCACTATCACCCCGAGGGGCCGGTGGGGCTGAATCCGTTGTTCAACTGGCCTCCGCGCCCTGCTGCCGTGTTGAAATGGTATAGCGGCGCGTGGCTGCAGATCACGGCGCTGACATTATGCATGGCGTTGGCCGTCACTGCCTATGTGTTCTTTTTCCCGGCGTTGGAGACAATGCAAAGCTTCGCGCCGGGTTGGATGTTCCGCATCTGGTTGCTGAATATGGTGCCGCAGATTCTGGTCGCTGGCAGTCTGCATTGGTGGCTCTACATGCGCAAAGGTCAGGGCATGTATAAAAAATTCGACCGCCGCGACCTGACCCGCGACAATGGCAACTTCACCTTCCGCAATCAGGTCTGGGACAATATCTGGTGGACACTGGGCAGTGCGATGACGGTGGCGACCGTCTATCAGTGGGTGATCTACTGGGCGATGGCCAACGGGTATGTGCCGACGGTTACATGGACCAGCGCGCCGGTTTGGTGCGTGGTCTGGATGTTGTTCATTCCGATGTGGTCGGGGCTGCATTTCTATTGGGTGCACCGGCTGGAGCATCATCCCAAGCTTTATAAACACGTCCACGCGGTGCATCACCGGAACGTCAATATCGGGCCGTGGTCGGGGATTTCGAACCATTGGTATGAAAACCTGCTGTATTTCACCACCTACTTCATCCACCTGATCGTGCCGTCGCACCCGCTGCATGTGCTGTTCCACACGTATTTCCAACAGATCAGCCCGGTCCTGTCGCATTCCGGCTTTGAGAAGCTGAAGGCCGGGGACACCGATGCCGCCCGTGCCGGGGATTTCTTTCACCAGCTGCATCACCGGTATTTCGAGTGCAACTATGGCACGTCCGAGATTCCTTTCGACAAGTGGTTCGGCACCTATCACGACGGTTCAGCCGAGGCGACGACGCGGACCCGGGCGTTCAAGAAGCAGATGTATACGTAACGGTCACGTCCGCTCGAACAAGGCGATCAGCGCGGTGTCGTCCTTGTTGGGACCCACGGCCAGATCGCCATAAATCCGCACCTCGGGCAGGGTCAGGTTCTGTATCTGGCCCTGCGCCAGCCTGTGCAACGCTTCGGCAAAGCCCAGCTTTTCATAGTGCTGCGCGTTGATTGACAGGGCGAATTGCGCGCCCGGGCGGGCAATGCGCAGCAGGGCGGGCAGGGCCTCGGGACCCAGATGGCCATGGGTGAACGTGCCCGAGGAAACGATGCCGGAGTAGCTTTCACGTGGAACCGGAATGCCCTGGTTCAGATCGGCTTCGATCGCGTCGCGGTAGATATCCTTGCGCATCGCCTGATCCAGCATCTCGGTGCTGATATCGGTGGCGTCGATCGGCCCGACGCCCAGCCCGGCCAGAACCGCGCCGCATAATCCGGTGCCCGCACCGACATCCAGAACCGGGCCTTGCCCACCGGCGGCCACAAAGGCACGGGCCGTGTGAATATAGAGCTGGTAATCCTCGCGCGCGGCGAAGGTTTCGTCATAATCTCCGGCCCATTCGGCATAGAGCTCTTTGTGATCCTCGGGCGAGTCCAGAGAATACGCGGTGTGCAGGTTCGGAGTTTTTTCAGCCATGAATAAAAGAAAGGCGCATCAGGGGATTCGAATCAAGTATTCAGACGCAGGTGCTTGCATCCGCCGGGATTGCGGATCATCAAAGGTGACATGACAGGAACTCTTTTTTCGTTCGGCCACGGATATTCGGCGCAAGCCTTGTCCCAGCTACTGAAACCCCAAGGGTGGCGCATCGTCGGCACCACCCGCGATCCCGCTCAAGCCGCCACCATTCGCGCATCCGGCGCCGAGCCGTTGATCTGGCCGGGGCAGACACCGGATCTGGACGGGGTGACGCATCTGCTGATTTCGACGTCTCCCAACAAAGGTGGTGATCCGGTGCTGGCTGCGTTGCAGGACGAGATCGCCGCACGGGCCGCGCAATTCAAATGGGTCGGATACCTGTCGACGACCGCGGTCTATGGCGATCATCAGGGGGAATGGGTGGATGAAACCACTCCGCCCACCCCCACGGCCGAACGCGGCCGGTGGCGGGTGAAGGCCGAGGAGCAATGGCAAAACATTCCCGGATTGCCGGTCCATGTCTTCCGGCTGGCCGGTATCTATGGCCCTGGTCGTGGCCCGTTTTCCAAGCTCAAGCGGGCGGGGATGCGGCGCATCATCAAGCCCGGCCAGGTGTTTTCCCGCATTCATGTGGCGGACATCGCGCAGGTTCTGGCCGCGTCAATGGCCGCCCCCAATCCCGGCGCCATATATAATGTCTGCGATGATGAGCCGGTTCCGCCGCAGGACGTCATCGCCTATGCCGCCGAGTTGCAGGGCCTGCCTTTGCCGCCCGCGGTTCCCTTTGACGAGGCTGATATGACCCCGATGGCGCGCAGCTTTTACAATGAGAACAAGCGCGTCCGGAATGACCGGATCAAGGACGAGCTGGGCATACGCCTGCTGTATCCGGACTATCGCACCGGGCTGGAGGCCCTGATGAAAGACGCCTGACGCTCAGCCGGCGGCCTTGATCAGGTCGGCGGCTTTCTCAGCAATCATGATGGTCGGTGCGTTGGTGTTGCCCGAGATCAACGTCGGCATGACCGAGGCATCGACCACCCGTAGCCCCTCGATCCCGCGCACGCGCAGTTCGGGATCAACCACGGCCATCTCGTCCACGCCCATTTTGCAGGTTCCGACCGGGTGATAGATCGTGTCGGCGCGGTCGCGGATGTGTTTTTCCCAATCGGCGTCGGTGCGGGCGGTGTCGGTTCCGAACATCTCTTTGTGGCGGTATCTGGCCAGCGCTGGGGCCTCGAGGATTTCCCGCATCATCCGCGCGCCCTTGATCATTGTGTCCAGATCGCGGTCGTCCGACAAAAACGCCGGATCGATGGCGGGCGCGGCATAGGGATCGGTGCTGTTCAAGCCAACGGTTCCACGGCTTTCGGGGCGCAGTTTGCAGACATGGCAGGTAAAGCCGTGGCCGTAATGCAGCTTGCGGGCGTGATCATCGACCAGCGCGATGGTGAAATGCAGCTGAATGTCGGGCCGGTCCAGATCGGCCGAGGTCTTCAGAAACCCTGCCCCCTCGGCAAAGGGCGTTGCCGCCATCGACACGCCGGTCTTGCGCCAGCGCAGAAGGTGACGGGTCAGCTTTGCCGACGCGACCGGGCTGATGCCGAAATTGTCAGTGTCCCTGGTTTTGTAGGACAGGATGAAATCCAGATGGTCCTGCAGGTTCTTGCCCACACCGGGCAGGTTGTGACGCACGGCAATGCCGTGTTTGGTCAGATCCTCTGCGGCCCCGATCCCGGACAGTTGCAGAAGGTGCGGGGATTTCAGCGCTCCGGCGCAGATCAGCACCTCGCGCCGTGCCGTAACCGTGATGTCGGGACCTTTGGCCTTCTTCTTATAGATCACCCCGGTCGCGCGCTTGCCGTCAAAGGTCAGCTCTTTGGCATGGGCCTGAGTGATCACCGTCAGGTTGGGGCGGCCCAGAACCGGAAAGACATAAGCCGCCGCGGCCGAGCACCGCTCGCCGTTTTTGGCCGGGTCATGAAACTGCGTCACCTGATACAGGCCGACCCCTTCATTGTCGCCGCGATTGAAATCATCGGTGCGGCGGTGCTGCATCTGCTCGGCGGCCTCAACGAAGGCATGGGTGATCGGGCGCGGCTCTTTCTGGTTTGATACCTGCAGCGGGCCGCTGGCGCCATGCAGGTCATCGGCACCGTCCTCATTGTTCTCGGACCGTTTGAAATAGGGCAGAACACTGTCCCAGCCCCAGCCGGTGCAGCCCAGTTCGGCCCAGCCGTCATAGTCCTGACGATGGCCCCGCACATAAAGCATAGCATTGATCGCGCTGGATCCGCCCAGTGCCTTGCCACGCGGCTGATAGCCCCGACGCCCGTTCAGCCCCGGTTGCGGCACTGTTTCAAAGGCCCAGTTGTTGATCTTGGGCCGTCCGGGCAGGGCAACAACAACGGCCGAGGGCATCCGGACAAGTATACTGTCGCCGCGCCCGCCAGCCTCAAGCAGGCAAACGCGTTTGCTTGGGTCTTCGCTGAGACGGCTGGCAAGCACCGAACCTGCGGACCCGCCGCCGACAATGACATAGTCGAATTCCATTCCGATTTCCCCCTGCTGCCCGACCGGTCACGGCGATGCCTGTATCAGCCCTGTCCAAGACTGTGGCTGAGCGATGGGAAAAAACAATCGCCGTATCCGGGATGTGACCCAAGGTTATTACGGTTGGTCTGACCCATTCTTAAAATATCATAATTAAATCCTATCAAATTCATCACCAAACAAAACTTTTTTGCATGGCTTTGGTTTGCTACGTCTTGAAGAGACAAGACGAAAGAGTCGCCGATACCTTGCCCAGGACGCGCCGCGCATCCTTGGTGGGGTAAAGGTGCCCTCTGCATGTGCTCTTGATCGACCGAGTTTTGACCGCGCGAACCTGCCGGAAATTTACCAGGATTGGAGATCGATATGGACGGAAGTGATAACCCCAAAACGGGCGGTTGCCCGGTAATGCATGGCGCCGGAACCCGGTCGAACCGGGATTGGTGGCCGAACCAGCTGAACCTGTCGATCCTGCATCAGAACGCGCCCGCGTCGAACCCGTTGGGTGCGGATTTCGACTATGCCGACGCGTTCAAGAAGCTGGACATGAAAGCGCTGAAAGAAGACCTCTATGCGCTGATGACGGATTCGCAGGACTGGTGGCCGGCGGATTATGGTCATTACGGCGGCCTGTTCATCCGCATGGCCTGGCACAGCGCAGGCACCTACCGGACGGCGGATGGCCGCGGCGGTGCCTCGACCGGCAACCAACGCTTTGCGCCGCTGAACAGCTGGCCGGATAACGGCAACCTGGACAAGGCGCGCCGTCTGCTGTGGCCGATCAAGCAGAAATACGGCAACCAGATCTCCTGGGCTGACCTGATGATCCTGGCCGGAAACTGCGCCATCGAATCCATGGGCGGCAAAACCTTCGGTTTCGCCGGTGGCCGTGAAGATATCTGGGCGCCCGAGGAAGACATCTATTGGGGCGCCGAAACCGATTGGTTGGCCCCGACCGACAACCCGCACAGCCGCTATTCGGGCGAGCGCGATCTGGAAAACCCGCTGGCCGCCGTGCAGATGGGCCTGATCTATGTGAACCCCGAAGGCCCGGATGGCGAGCCGAACGTCTTGGCCTCGGGCCGCGACATCCGCGACACCTTTGGCCGGATGGCAATGAATGACGAGGAAACCGTTGCTCTGGTCGCCGGGGGCCACACCTTTGGCAAGGCGCATGGTGCGGGTGATCCGGATCTTGTCGGCCCCGAGCCCGAAGCCGCCCCGATCGAGGATATGGGCTTTGGCTGGATCAACAAGTTCGGCTCGGGCAAGGGCGACGACACCACCACCAGCGGAATCGAGGGTGCATGGACCGCGAACCCGATCAAATGGGACAACGGTTATTTCGACCTGCTGTTCCGCTATGACTGGAACCTGACCAAAAGCCCCTCGGGCGCATATATCTGGGAACCGGTCGGCGTTAAGGAAGAAGACATGGCACCGGCGGCGCATGATCCGTCGAAAAAGGTCAAGACCATGATGACAACCGCCGATATGGCGATGCGCATGGACCCGATCTATGGCCCGATCTCGAAACGCTTCCACGAGAACCCGGAAGAGTTCGCTGACGCCTTCGCCCGTGCGTGGTTCAAACTGACCCACCGCGACATGGGTCCGCGTTCCGCCTATATCGGCCCCGAAGCCCCGACCGAAGAGCTGATCTGGCAGGACAACGTTCCGGCGGTGGATCACGATCTGGTCGACGACGCGGATGTGGCCGACCTGAAAGCCAGGATTGCGGCTGCCGGCCTGTCGGTATCCGAGCTGGTTTCGACCGCATGGGCCTCGGCCTCGACCTTCCGCGGGTCGGACAAGCGGGGCGGTGCCAATGGCGCCCGTATCCGACTTGCACCGCAGAAAGACTGGGATGTGAACGAGCCGATGAAACTGTCCAAGGCGCTGGGCGCTCTGGAGGGTGTTCAGACCGCGTTCAACGACGCGCAGTCTGGCAACAAGAAAGTGTCGCTGGCCGATGTGATCGTTCTGGCCGGAGCGGTCGGTGTCGAACAGGCGGCCAAAGCCGGCGGTCAGGATGTCGAGGTTCCGTTCACCCCGGGCCGCACCGATGCGACGCAAGAGCAGACGGATGTGGACAGCTTCTCGGTGATGGAGCCGATTGCTGACGGCTTCCGCAACTATCAGAAGGCCGATTATACAGTCTCACCCGAAGAACTGCTGGTCGACCGGGCGCAATTGCTGACCCTCTCTGCGCCCGAAATGACGGTGCTGGTCGGTGGCCTGCGGGTTTTGGGTGCCAATTTCGGCGACAGCACGCACGGCGTGTTCACCGATCGCGTCGGAACGCTCAGCAACGACTTCTTCACCAACATTCTGGACATGAGCACCGAATGGAAGCCTGCGGGCAAAGGCGTCTACGAGGGCCGCGACCGCGCCAGCGGTGAAGTCAAATGGACCGGCACCCGCGTTGATCTGGTTTTTGGCTCGAACTCGCAACTGCGAGCGCTGGCCGAGGTCTATGGCCAGGCCGATGCCGAGGGCAAATTCGTCTGTGACTTTGTCTCGGCCTGGAACAAGGTGATGAACGCGGATCGGTTCGATCTGAAGTAAACAGGACGACCACTCACGAAATGACGCCGCCCGGCGAGACTCGGGCGGCGTTTTCTTCCGCCCGACTCTCGGGCGCCTACCAAGCATTGGGTACGATTCCACCGAAAGGCCAATCCTTCCGAGGTTTCCACCGGCAATAACAGGTCTCAGCGAAGGAAATTCTAAAGCCAACCTGTTGTTTTTATTAAGGTGAGTGAGTTTCTGCCGATAAATGTGAAGTTTTTTCAAAATGGGGGTTGCAGGTCCCGGGCCCAATCCGTAAATACCCCTTCACCGGCGCTGCTGAGGCGGTGCTGACGCATCGGAGAGACGATGGAGACGGGCCGGAGAGACGGTTGAGACGCATCGGAGAGACGGTGGGCATCTTG
>NZ_JBQGAI010000010.1:0-123793 GCF_056542745.1 Ruegeria sp. AB10
GGTTCTTCGACTCCGGGTTCCACGACAAGGCGCTGGAACAGGCGCAGGCCAAGCTGTCCGAACTGTGCATTGCAGCCCTGGGGGACGAGCGGAACGCCAGGATTCGCCACGTCGTCGCCACCGGCACCGCCTATCAGGAGATTCTGCACACCGCCAAGGAAGCGGGCAGCGACCTCATCGTCATCGGCGCCCATAAACCAGACCTCAAAGACTACCTCCTAGGCCCAAACGCAGCCCGCGTCGTCAGACACTCAACCGTCTCGGTCTACGTGGTAAGGTAGATCAGGGTCTGGTGCAGCAGGAAACCACAAGAGCAGAACAAACCGATAAACCGTCAATCATCACCGGGAGGATTAACTGATGAGGACATTTTTGAGAACGAGTGCAGCGCTGGCCCTTGGGGTCATTGCGGGCACGGCCAGTGCGCAGGACCCCGCGCCGGAATATGGGTATGGCTGGGAGGACAAAGATTCGGTCACCGGCACCGAGTTCATGGTCTCTGCTGCCAACCCGATTGCCGCCAAGGCGGGCTATGATGTGCTGGCCGCGGGCGGTACCGCGGCAGATGCGATGATCGCCGTCCAGCTGATGCTGAACCTGGTCGAACCGCAATCCTCGGGCATCGGCGGTGGTGCGTTCCTGCTGTACTGGGACGCGGAATCCGAAACCCTGAACACCTTTGACGCGCGCGAAAAGGCTCCGGCCAAGGCGAAACCAGAGCGGTTCCTGAATGCCGAAGGCGAGAAGATCCCCTTTGCCGAGGCGATCTCGGGCGGGCAGGCTGTTGGTGTACCCGGCATCCTGCGTCTGATGGAGGTGACCCATAACCTTTATGGCAAGAAAGACTGGGCCTCGCTGTTCCAGTCGACCATCGAACAGGCCGAGAACGGGTTCGAAGTTTCGCCGCGCATGGCGAACTCGATCCAGTCGACCATCGACCGCGAACGCTATCTGGACGTCTTCCCCGGCGCCAAGGAATATTTCTTCAACGAAGATGGCAGCCCGCTGGCTGAAGGCACCCTGCTGAAGAACCCGGATTTCGCCGAGACCCTGCGTATTCTGGCCGATCAGGGCGCGAATGCCTTCTATCACGGTCCGATTGCCGAGGATATCGTGGCCGCCGTCGATGCGACCTCGAAGGTGGAAAACAACATCACGCTGGAAGACATGGCCGCCTATCGCGTCAAGGTCCGTCCGGCCGTCTGTGCTGATTATCGCGGCTATGACGTCTGCGGCATGGGTCCGCCGACCTCGGGCGGTCTGACCGTCGGGCAGATTCTGGGTATCCTGAACAACTTTGATCTAAAGAGCACCGGTTGGAACGCCGAACTGGCGCACCTCTATGCCGAAGCCGCCAAGCTGGCCTATGCCGATCGTGCGCTTTATATGGCTGACAGCGATTTCGTTGACGTGCCGGTCAAAGGTCTGCTGGACAAGGACTACCTGAAACTGCGTTCGGAAATGATCGACCCGGCAGCGGCCAGTGAAAAGCGCTCGGCCGGTGAGCCGCCGCGCGATCACACCGCGCTGTTTGCGCCGTCGCAGAACCCCGATCGTCCCGGAACCAGCCATATCGTGATCCGCGACCAGTATGGCAACGCGCTGTCGATGACCACGACCATCGAGACCTTCTTTGGCAGCCGTGTCTTTGTGCGGGGCTTCCTGCTGAACAACGAGCTGACCGACTTTGACCGCGCGCCCAAGGATGGTGACCGCTGGGTGGCCAACAGGGTCGAGGGCGGCAAGCGTCCGCGCAGCTCGATGTCGCCGACCATCGTGATGAAAGATGGTGAGCCTTATCTGCTGATCGGCTCACCCGGTGGCAGCCGCATCATCAACTATGTGGCCAAGACCATCATCGCGGTCCTCGACTGGGACATGGACCCGCAGGACGCCATCGAAACGGGGCATTTCGTGCACCGCAACGGATCGAGCATGGAGGTGGAACAGGAAACCGCCGCTGCCGATTTCCTCGACGCGCTGGCCGCGAAGGGGCATGAGGTCAAGGCTGCAGACCTGAACTCGGGCCTGCATGCGATCCTGATAAAGGATGGTCAATTGATCGGTGCCGCCGATCCACGCCGCGAAGGCGTGGCGCTGGGGCAGTAACCTCACAGGACCGGATCGCGGCGGCTCGGTTGGGCCGCCGCTTTCATTTCAGCTAATAGAATTAACACCACATTCCGGAGCCGTCCCAATGAACCGAGAACATCTGATCCTGCAACGCGCCATTGAAGACCGGCTTCTGGACAGCGAAAGCACTGTGCTGGGCTTCATGGATCTGGATGGTCTGGCCAAATCCATTGACGATCTGATCGCCGCGTTCCCTGATAATTTCCAGCACACCTTCGCGGTCAAGGCGAACTCACTGCGCCATGTGCTGATGAAAATCTCTCATTGCGGCATCGGCGCTGAGGTGGCCAGCCCCGGAGAGCTGACCATGGCGCAATCGGCGGGCTTCGATATCTCCAAGATCATCTTCGATTCCCCGGCCAAGACGATGGATGATCTGCGGCAATGCCTGAAACACTCCATCGCGTTCAATCTGGACAATGAACAGGAACTCGAACGCGTCGCTGCGCTGATCGAGGATTATCCCAATTCCGAGGCCATCATCGGTTTTCGCATCAACCCGCAGATCGGCTCGGGCGCAATCTCATCGACCAGCACGGCGACCAATACCTCGAAATTCGGCTATCCCATCGGGGATGAGGGCAACCGCGAAAAGCTGATCGATTATTACCTGAAATACCCGTGGCTGACCTCGATCCACACCCATGCCGGATCGCAGGGCTGCCCGCTGGAACTGATGGCGCAGGGGATCGGCGAACTGGTCGCTGTGGCCGAAGAGATCAATGCGCGCAAGGGCGAACAGCAGATCACCCGGCTTGATATCGGGGGTGGGTTGCCGGTTAACTTTGCCTCGCCCGAGGTCAAGCCGACCTTTGCCGAGTATGCCGAGGTGCTGCGCCAGCACGTGCCGCTGCTGTTTACCAGGAAATACACGGTGAAAACCGAATTTGGCCGCGCGATTGCTGCCAAGAACGGGTTCATGGCGACCCGCGTGGAATACACCAAGAACGCCGGAGGGCGGCACATCGCAACCACCCATGCCGGCGCGCAGATCATGACGCGCACGGCGTTCCTGCCTGCCGCATGGCCCATTCGGGTCGAAGGTTTCACACCCGATGGAGAGCTGAAAACCGAAGACAAGGTGCATACCGACGTGGCCGGACCCTGCTGTTTCGCCGCCGATCTGGTGGCCAAAGAGGTGCTGATCCCCCGTCTTGACCCCAATGATTATGTGGCGATCTATGACACCGGTGCGTATTATTTCAGCAACCATTTCGACTATAACAGCCTGCCCCGCATCGCTGTATATGGCGCCAGCAGCAAGTCCGACGGGTTGTCGATCGAACTGATCCGCAGGGCAGAGACGCTTAGCGAGGTGGTTTCGAATATGTCGTAGCGCGGCTGACGGTCCGTGTGCGCAAAGACCTTGGCGATCAATTCGGTTTATCTTTGATACATTGAAACAAAGGTGGCCGATCGCGTCAGGGAATCGGATTTCGCAGGTACCGTCAGTGTGAGAACGTGTATCGACATCAGGCGGACGATTCTGTTCAGAATCCGACTGCCAACAGAAATTGAATGGCGGCCAGCCGCCGCTGGGAGAGTGCAATGACAAAAACTGAAAACCCCGCTTTCGATCAATTGCTGGACGAAGTTCGCGCCATCGCTTCGGCGCGGTTGGACAAAACGGACTGCGACGATTTCCTGACCGCACTGGATTTGCTGTATGGCCGATCGTCGTTCGAAGACCTGCAGGGCCGGACAGCGGAAGAGGTTTATGGCGCGTCCCTGGCGCTGTGGAAATTTGCGGCGCATAAACCATCGGGCGAGGCGCGCGTGCGGATGTACAACCCTCGCATGGCGGAACATGGGTGGGAATGCGCCCACACCGTTCTGGAAATCGTCAATGACGACATGCCGTTCCTTGTCGACTCGGTCACGTCTTTCCTGGCCGGGCAGGGCTTATCGATCCACTCCCTGATCCACCCGCTACTGCAGGTCAAACGGGCCTCCGACGGCATACGGGTCGGTGCGCCCGGCGCATCCGATGCCAAATGTATGGTCGAGTCGATGATCCAGGTGCAGATCGACCAGATCGGGGATCAGGCGCAGATTGATCGGCTTGAGGCCGAGGTCGCCCAGATCATGAAGGATGTACGCGTTTCGGTCGAGGATTGGCAGCCCATCATGGAGCGTCTGGGCGCCGTGAACGAGATGCTAAAAGGCAATGCCCCCAAGAAATCCAAGGCAGTCACGGCCGAGGTTGTCGAATTCCTGGACTGGCTGGCGCAAAACCACTTCACCTTTCTGGGATACCGCGAATATGCGGCCGACGGGAAGACCGGCGCAATGCGTCAGGTCGGCAAGAGCGCGCTTGGCCTGATGCGCGATCCGGACTTTACCGTACTGCGCGACCTGAATGGCGATTTCACCGACCGCTCGCCCGAGATGGATGCCTTTGCCAGCGACATCTCTCCGCTGATGATCATCAAGGCGAACCGCCGCTCGACCGTTCACCGCGCGACTCATTTTGATCTGATCGGGGTCAAGCAGTTCGACGGGAAAGGAAAACAGACCGGTGAGCATGTGTTCATCGGGCATTTTACCGCCGCTGCCTATAATCGCAGCCCCAAGTCGATTCCCCTGCTGCGGCAAAAGGTCGAGCGTGTCATCGAACGCTCCGGCTTTACCCCGGACAGCCACGACGGCAAAGCCCTGACGCATGTGTTGGGGACCTACCCGCGTGACGAGCTGTTTCAGAGCTCTGATGACCAGATGTTCGAAAACGCCATCAACGCGCTGCACCTGACCATCCGTCCAAGATCGCGGCTGTTGCTGCGCCCGGACCGGTTCGGGCGGTTCGTGTCCTGCCTCGTCTACGTCCCGCGCGAGCGCTATAATACCGAGTTGCGGACCAAGATCGGCGACATTCTCGCAGAAGAGTTCGAAGGCCGTGTGGCCACATGGGAACCCGCCTTTGACGAGGTTCTGGCACGGGTGCATTACGTCATCGCGCTCAGCGGCAAGGTCGCCTCGAAGGAAGAGGCCGCCGCGCTCGAGGCGCGGATCATCGACGCGGTGCGCAGCTGGGGCGATCACCTTCATGACGCGCTGGTTGAACGCAAGGGCGAATCCAAAGGCAACAGGCTGCATGCGCTCTACAGCGATGGGTTTGCGGTGTCCTACCGGGACGAGTTTCAGGCCGTCTCGGCCGTGTCCGACATTGACAAGATGGAGCAGTTGACCGGGGAAACCGACCTGGTGCTGAAGTTCTACCGCAGGCTGGAAGACCCCGAGCACAGCGTGCGTTTCAAACTGTATAAGCGCGGGCCGTCCGTGCCGCTGTCCGATTGTCTTCCGATCCTCGAAAACCTCGGGTTTCGCATTCTGGCCGAGCATCCGTTCCGGATTGACCGAGGTGAGGAAACCATCTGGATCCACGATTTCCACATGCAGTCCTCGGACGGGCAGGGTATCGACGTCACAGCAGTCCGCAGCAATCTTGAGGAAGCCTTCTCTTCGCTCTGGGCCGGGAATGCTGATGACGATCCGCTGAACCGGCTGGTGCTGGTTGCCGGTCTGTCGATCCGTGAAACTGCGCTGTTGCGGGCCTATGGCGGATACCTGCGTCAGGCACGGATTCCGTACTCGGTGCCCTATATGCAGGACGCCCTGATCGCCAATCCCGACATTGCGCGCAAGCTTGTGGACCTGTTTCAGGCCCTGTTTGATCCGGATGTTTCGGGGGATGCCGACGCGCGGGACAAGGCGACAGATGAGATCGCCGCAGATATCGAAAGCATGCTGGAGCAGGTCGCAAGCCTTGACTTCGACCAGATCCTGCGCCGGTTCCGCAATGCTATTCAGGCGACGCTGCGCACCAACTACTTCCAGCCTGACGCCGATGGCCACGACAAATCCTACATGTCGTTCAAGTTCGATTGTTCCAAACTGGACGAACTGCCGCTGCCGCGCCCGTGGCGCGAGATTTTTGTCTACTCGACCTCGGTCGAAGGGGTGCATTTGCGCTATGGCTCGGTGGCGCGCGGCGGGTTGCGCTGGTCCGACCGCAAGGAAGATTACCGGACCGAAGTGCTGGGGCTGGTAAAGGCGCAGCAGGTCAAGAATGCGGTTATCGTGCCGGTCGGCTCGAAGGGCGGGTTCCTGCCCAAGACCCTGCCCGCCGGTGGCACCCGGGAAGAGGTGATGGCCGAGGCGGTGCGCTGTTACCGGATTTTCCTGTCCGGCATGCTGGACATCACCGACAATATTTCGGGTTCCGATATCATCCCGCCCAACGCCGTTGTGCGCCGCGATCCCGACGACCCCTATTTGGTTGTCGCCGCCGACAAGGGAACGGCGACGTTTTCAGACTATGCCAACGCGTTGGCCACGGAATACGGGTTCTGGCTGGGCGACGCCTTCGCCTCGGGCGGCTCGAACGGATATGACCACAAGGGCATGGGGATCACCGCCAAGGGCGGGTGGGAGGCCGTGAAGCGCCATTTCCGCGAGTTGGATCACGATACCCAGACGCAGCCCTTTACGGTCATCGGCTGTGGGGACATGTCGGGGGATGTGTTCGGCAACGGTATGCTGTTGTCGGACCAGATCAAACTGGTTGCCGCTTTCGACCACCGCGACATTTTCATCGACCCGACCCCCGACCCGGCGATCAGCTTTGCCGAGCGCAAGCGGTTGTTCGAACTGCCGCGTTCGAGCTGGGAATCCTATGATTCCAAGCTGATCTCAAAAGGCGGCGGTGTATTCTCGCGGTCGTCCAAGTCTATCAAGCTGACGCCCGAGATCAGAAAGCTGACTGGGCTGGACGACAAAACTGTCACTCCGTTTGAACTGATCCGTGCCTTGCTGAAATCGCAGGCCGACCTGATGTGGTTCGGCGGGATCGGCACCTATATCAAAAGTGCCGCTGAATCCCACGCCGATACCGGCGATCGGGCCAACGACCAGATCCGGGTCAACGCCAACGAAGTGCGGGTGCGAGTGATCGGCGAGGGCGCCAATCTGGGCGTCAGCCAAATGGGCCGTATTCAGCTGGCTCAGGGTGGCGTCAAGATCAACAACGACGCTGTCGACAACTCGGCCGGGGTGGATTGTTCGGACCATGAGGTCAATATCAAGATTGCCCTTGGTGCCGTCGTCGATGCAGGCGACATGACAGAAAAACAGCGCAACACGCTGCTGGCCGAGATGACCGACGAGGTCAGCGAGCTGGTGCTGAAGACCAATTATCACCAGACCCTCGCAATCTCGCTGGATGAGGCCGCTGGCCCGGCGCTGCTCGACAACCATGTCCGGTTCATGGAGGGGCTGGAGGCCGAAGGCAAGCTGGACCGCGCGGTCGAGTATCTGCCCGATGAGGAAGAAATCGCCGAACGCCGCGCCGCCGGTCGGGGCCTGACCCGGCCAGAGATCGCCGTGCTTGTCGCCTATGCCAAGAACGACATCTTCTCGGATCTGGTGAAGTCGGATGTGCTTGACGACCCGTATATGGAACGGTTCCTGATCGAATATATGCCGACCCCACTGCGAACTGCACATCCTGAGGTTCTGCGCAACCACCGCCTGCGGCGCGAGATCATCGCGACCGTGGTCGTCAATATGCTGGTCAACGAAATCGGCCCGACTTTCTGCGCGCGCCTGCGCGAAGATACCGGCGCGACCGTGGGCGAAATCGTCAAGGCGTTCATCATCGACCGCGAGATTTTCGGCCTTGCCGAAACCGCCGCCGAGGTCAACGCGCTCGACAACAAGCTTGCAGCAGATGTGCAGATCGAAATTCACCGCGCGCTGTCGGAAATGCTTGCCGCCCAGTGCCAGCGGCTGATCAAGAACAATGTCCGTTCGATTGGCGATGCAATTGCGGTCTATCAGCCGGGCATCGCCGAAATTGCGTCGGTCGCCGAAGCAACGGTCAGTGCATTTTCGCTGGAACGGCTCAAGCAGCGGACGGATGAGTTGCTGAAAAAGGGCACTCCGGACGATCTGGCCTCGAAAGTTGCGACGCTTGAGCTGCTGGGCGGCGCGATGGACATCTTTGATGTCTCGGAACGCTTGCAGCTTGAGGTACGGGATGTGGCTGCCAGCTATTTCGCAACCGGGGCCCGGTTCAGCCTCGACTGGTTGCGGTCGCGTGCCAGAAGCGTTGCCGTTGGCGATCATTGGGAACGGGTCGCGCTTGCCCGTCTGATGTCGGATATCCGGGTGCATCAGTCCAACATTGCTGCCGCTGCGCTGGTGCTGTCCGGGGCGAATTCCGGCCAGGAAAGTGTTGCCCATTGGGTGGATCAGAACGGCGATTTGGTGCAACGCACGGACCGGCTGATTGCCGAACTGCGCTCAGGTGGCGCGTTGAGCGTGTCCAAACTGGCGGTTGCGTCCTCGCATTTCGCGTTGCTGGCGACCTGAGTTCGGGTCTGCCCGAGACCAGACAAAAAAGGACCGGGCTTGTGCGAAGCCCGGTCCTTGGGTTGACGCCATTGGCCGAAGCCGGGCGTCGGGGGATCAGGAAATCTCGCCCATGCAGAGATATTTGATCTCGAGGAAGTCCTCGGTGCCATATTTCGAGCCTTCACGGCCCAGGCCGGACTGTTTGACGCCGCCAAAGGGCGCGACCTCGGTCGAGATCAGGCCGGTGTTGATGCCGACCATGCCCGATTCCAGCCCTTCGGCCACGCGCCAGACGCGCGCCAGATCGCGGCTGTAGAAATACGAAGCCAGACCGAATTCACTGTCATTGGCCATGGCGACCACGTCGTCCTCGTCTTCGAACTTGAACAGGGGCGCGACGGGGCCGAAGGTTTCATCCTTTGCCACAACCATGTCGCTTGTCACCCCGGTCAGAACGGTGGGCTCGAAGAACGTGCCGCCCAGATCGGACCGCTTGCCGCCCAGTGTGACCTTGGCGCCTTTGGAAACCGCGTCCGAGATATGCTCCTCGACCTTGGCAACCGCTGCGTCGTTGATCAGCGGGCCGGTGGTCACACCGTCGCCGAAGCCGTCTCCGACGTTCAGCGCCTTGGTCTTCTCAGCCAGCTTGGCGGCGAATTCGTCATAAACGCCCGCCTGCACATAGATGCGGTTGGCACAAACGCAGGTCTGGCCATTGTTGCGGAACTTGGCGATCATCGCACCGTCCACGGCGGCATCCACATCGGCGTCGTCGAACACAATGAACGGCGCGTTGCCACCCAGTTCCAGCGACATCTTCTTGATCGTTCCCGCTGCCTGACGCATCAGGATCTGGCCCACGCGGGTCGAGCCGGTGAAGGTGATCTTGGCAACCTTGTCATTGGTGCACAGCTCATTGCCCACGCCGGAACTGTCAGTGCCGGGGATCACGTTGAACACACCCGCCGGGATGCCCGCACGTTCACCCAGCACGGCCATCGCCAGCGCCGACAGCGGCGTCAGAGTTGCGGGTCGTGCCACAAAGGTACAGCCCACCGCCAGCGCCGGGCCGACCTTGCGGGCGATCATCGCGTTGGGGAAGTTCCACGGGGTGATCGAACCGACCACACCAACGGGCTGTTTCAGAACCACGATGCGCTTATCGCGCTGATGGCCGGGGATGACGTCGCCGTAGACGCGCTTGGCCTCTTCCGCGAACCATTCGATGAAGGAGGCACCATAGAGGATCTCTCCGCGCGCTTCAGCCCAGGGTTTGCCCATCTCGGCGGTCAGGATGGTGGCCAGATCGTCGGCGTTTTCGACCATCAGATCGAACCACTTGCGCAGGATCGCGCCGCGTTCCTTGCCGGTTTGCGCCGCCCATTCTTTCTTGGCCGCGTAAGCCGCGTCCACGGTCTGCGCGGTGCCCTCGATGCTGATATCGGTCACGTTGGCGATCAGATCGCCCGTGGCGGGGTTGTGGACCGGGAAGGTCGCTTCGCCTTCGACCCATGCGCCGTTGATATAGGCGCGGGTTTCCAGAAGGCTGGGATCTTTCAGCTCCAGCTTGGTCACTTTGGTATCCAGCATGTTCAGGCTCCTTTGGCAGCGTCGACCGAGGCTTCGAGGATATCCATCGCCTCGGCGAAGATCTCGTCCTGCACCGTCAGCGGCGCGAGGAAACGGATTACGTTCCCATATACGCCACAGGTCAGCAGGATCAATCCGCGCTTGAGCGCCTCGGCGCGCACGGCATTGGCCATCTCGGGGTTCGGGGCGCTGCCATCGGTGGTGTTGAACTCGGCGGCGATCATGAAGCCGGGGCCGCGGATGTCGACGATTTCGGGCGTGCGGGCGCGGATCGATTCCAGACGCTGTTTCAGGCGCGAGCCCATCTCGTTGGCGCGGGCGCACAGGTCTTCTTCTTCGATCACATCCATCACCGCATGGGCCGCAGCGATGCCCAGAGGGTTGCCGCCATAGGTGCCACCCAGACCGCCGGGTTGTGCGGCGTCCATCAGGTCGGCGCGACCGGTGACAGCGGCCAGAGGCAGACCGCCCGCCAGACCTTTGGCCATGGTGGTGATGTCGGCGGCCACGTCATAGGCATCCATCGCAAACAGATTGCCGGTGCGGGCGAAACCTGTCTGCACTTCGTCAGCAATCAGAACGATGCCATGTTCGTCACACAGCGCGCGCAGGCCCCGCATCAGTTCGGCAGGGGCGGGGTAGAAGCCGCCTTCGCCCTGAACCGGCTCGATGATGATGGCGGCCACGCGGCCCGGGTCCAGATCGGCCTTGAACAGCTTGGTCAGCGCGCCCAGCGAATCCTCGGTCGAGGTGCCGTGCAGCTCAACCGGGAAAGGCACGTGATAGGTGTCGGGCATCATCGCGCCGAAGCCCGCCTTGTAGGGCTGCACCTTGCCGGTCAGGGACATACCCATGAAGGTGCGGCCATGAAAACCGCCGCCAAAGGCGATCACGGCGGGGCGGCCGGTGGCCGCGCGGGCGATCTTGACGGCGTTCTCAACCGCTTCGGCACCGGTGGTCACAAAGACGGTCTTCTTTGTGAAATCGCCGGGCACCTTCTCGTTCAGGCGCTCGGCCAGACGGATGTAATTTTCGTAGGGCAGAACCTGATGGCAGGTATGGGTGAAATTCGCGGCCTGGGTCGTGACCGCCTCCATCACCTTGGGGTGGCAATGCCCGGTGTTCACAACGGCGATGCCAGCGGCGAAATCGATATAGCGCTTGCCCTCGACGTCCCACACCTCGGAGTTCGCGGCGCGGTCCACATAGACCTGTGTCTGCATCCCCACGCCCTGCGCGATCGAGGTGTTGCGGCGTTCAGCAATCTGAGCATTCAGCATCTTGCGTCCTTTCGGGTTACCGGGCGTGCGCGCCCGCAAATCTGACCGCGTGACTGTAGTGCCCACAGCCCCGAACGAAAGCCTGTTTCTTGTGAATCATAACCCCTTGATTTACGGTCCCGGCACCCCTCAAGTGATGCGGATAGTGAACATGAAGAACGCCAATCAGGATGATCTGACCCTTGGATTGCGCTTGCGGACCCTGCGAGAACGCGCGGGCCTGTCGCAGCGGGCGCTGGCTAAGAAGTCGGATGTGCCGAACTCGACGATCTCGCTGATCGAGTCGGGTAAGATGAACCCTTCGGTCGGGGCGTTGCGGCGGATTTTGCAGGGCATTCCGATCAGCATGTCCGATTTCTTTTCCTTCGAGATCGAAAGCGAACAGACCGTGTTTTATGCCGCCGAAGACCTGACCGAGATCGGCAAGGGTGGGCTGTCTTTGCGGCAGGTGGGTTCGAATCTTTATGGTCGCGCGATGATGATCCTGCAGGAGACCTATGATCTGGGCGCAGATACAGGCCGCGTGATGTACGGGCACGAGGCAGAAGAGGGCGGCATCGTGATTTCGGGCCGCGTTGAAGTAACGGTGGGTGATCAGCGCAAGGTATTGGGGCCGGGGGATGCCTATTATTTCGACAGCCGCACGCCGCACCGCTTCCGGCAGGTGGGCCCGGAAAAATGCCGGATCGTCAGCGCCTGTACCCCACCGACATTCTGACCTTCAGCGCAGAAATCCCAGCACTATGCATCATAGTGTTGCAATATCCACCAAGTTGATCCACAGTATGATTCATAGTGCGGGACTTTTCCCGCATGTTCCAACGGGCGACCCCCGCCCTATTCGGAGATTTGAGCTATGAAAAAGAAGCCTGCCACCCTGCCCCGCGGCTATCGCACCTGCACCGCATCGCTTGCTGTCGCAGACGTTCCTGCAGCGCTGGCCTTTTATGAAAAAGCCTTTGATGCAACGATTCAGGCCTATGACGCGGAAGAGGCCCCCGGTTTTGCCGCCATCAAGATCGGCAACTCGATGCTGTTCGTGACCGCCGGCTGGGGCGCGCATGTTCCGACCGTTCCGGGCACTGTCATTCCGGTTGGCCATCACATGTATGTCGAAGATGCCGACGCGGCACTTGCGACCGCTGTGGACAATGGCGCGACCCTGATTGCAGACGCAAACGACACCTATTGGGGTGAGCGCTGCGCCACCGTTGCGGACCCGTTCGGCCATATCTGGACGCTGGCGACGCGGATCGAGAACCTGAAATCCGAGGATATCAGCGAACGCCGCAAGGCGCTGTTTCAGGCGATTCAGGATCAGGACGCTGAGGCCGTGGTTGAGGCCGCTGAGGCGGCTGAACAGACCGAGGCTGCGTGATCCCGTCAGAGGTTGATCAGAAGACGGATCGTGGGGTACCGGAATGGGTGTGTTCTTTAACAGGCAAATCATGAACGACGCACCCCTTCCCACTTTCACGATCCGCCAGAACGATCTGGCCATCCTCGCCGCTGAAAACCGGATCGGAGACTATCCGGTCGCCGTGCGCACCGCGCGCGAGGTGGTTAGCGGAGGTTTTGCCAACCAGTCGGCGCATCCCAACACCTGGACGGTCTATTTTCTGGTCGATGGCCAGTGGGCGCTGGTCGAATCCACGCGCGGCCTGCGCCGGGAATGGTCCAGTCTGGACCGGTTGGAGAAATGGCTGCGCAGTTGTGGCTTCCGGTTCTTCTGGGTGCGCAACGATATCGACTTTGTGGAAACGCCCGGCGAAGACCTGGCCGAGGAATAGGCCGGATAACTCAACCGCCCGGTGACAGCGGGCTTGCGCGAACACGCGGTTTTATGTTCCGATGAAGAACGCCGGATCACCACGGCAGTCGCAATCGGCAAGAAAAAAGAGAAGAAACGAAAAATGACCCCCTTTGCGATAACCGGAATCCAGATGCATGTCGGCGCCATGCATTCGAATGTCGAGGCGATGCTGCACCGGATCGATGTGATGATGGCGCGGTTCCCCTGGACCCAGATGGCCCTGTTCAGCGAACTGGCGCCCTATGGCCCGCTTGACCGGTTTGCCCAGCCCTTCCCCAATGACGACCTGTCGCGCTTTCAGGACGCCGCGCGGCGCTATGGTATCTGGCTGATCCCCGGCTCGATGTTCGAAAAGCACGAGGACGGGCGGATTTTCAATACGTCTGTGGTGATCAACCCGGATGGAGAGATCGTCTCGAAATACTCGAAGATGTTTCCATTCAAGCCCTATGAGCAGAGTATCTCGTCGGGCACCGAATTCTGCATCTTTGACGTGCCGGATGTGGGCCGGTTCGGCCTGTCGATCTGCTATGATATCTGGTTCCCCGAAACCACGCGGCACCTGACCAGTCAGGGGGTCGAGGTGCTGCTGCACCCGGTCCTGACCGGCACCACCGACCGCGAGGCAGAGCTGTCGATCGCCAAGGCCACCGCCGCACAGTTCCAGTGTTACGTATTTGACGTGAACGGGCTGGCCGCTGGTGGAGTGGGCCGCTCGCTGGTGGTCGATCCGTCCGCCACCGTGCTGCACCAGTCTGCCGGACAGGAAGATATCTTCCCCATCGAGATCGACCTCGATCAGGTCCGCCGCCAGCGCGAGGTCGGGCTGAAAGGTCTGGGTCAGGTCCTCAAAAGCTTCCGCGACCGCGAGGCGGATTTCCCCGTCTATGACCGTAACAGCGGTGCAGATGCCTATTTGCACACGCTTGGCCCGCTGCGCATTCCGCAGAAGGGCGACGTAGCAGGCGTTGCCGCATCCGACCCCAGAACGGCGCTGGGATACAGCGAAGACGCCGCGAAAAAGCCCGATAACCTCTATCTCTACAAAGGGCGCTCAGGGACAGACTGATACCAGCGCAGCATTTCGGTATCGGCAGAAAGGACATTGATTTCATGCACGGCTTATCCGACAGCGAAAAGCTCCACACCATCTCGGACTATTACAGCGCCTCGCAACTGAGGGCGGACAGATGGAGCGCGCTGCGGGAAACGGCGGAATCGCTGGATCAGGGTGGCCACGACAAAGACCGGGACCGCGCGCGGCAGCTGTTACAGGCGCTGGCCCCGATCGAGATGTACTTCGCTTTTCCGGGCGGATCTGCTTTCGACTATTTGCGCCGGTTGCTGGATCACGGCAATTTCGCCGATTTCTCGACTGCCGTGCGCCGGGTGTCGCGGGCGCTGACTTCGGGGGCGTATCGCCGTCGCTCGATCCCGCTGATCGCGGATGAAACCGAAAGCGATGAGTTCGAGGACGAATCCGCCCAAAGCCTTGAAGCCCGCACATTGGGGCGGCCCTATTTCGAGGTGATGATCGTCGACAACGTCAACGAACATCAGGAACGGTTCCTGCAAACCAGCCTGCAGCGGATGCGCCGCAGCGAAGACCCCTTTATCTACGAAACTGTCGTCGTCCCCAGCGTCGAGGACGCGCTGATCGGGGTTCTGTTCAACCAGAATGTGCAGGCCGTCATCGTCCGTCCGGGCCTGAGTCTGAAATCCAGAAACGAAACCAACGTTCTGGGCCGTTATGTCAGCCTTTATGGCGAAGGGGCCGATCTGGATGCGCTGTCGCCTTCGGAATACGGACCCGAAACCTGCCGCCGCATCGGCAAGCTGCGGCCCGAGTTGGATGCCTATCTGATCACCGACCGGTCCGCCGAGGATATCGCGGGGCTTGATCTGGGTCTGTGCCGGCGGGTGTTCTATAATCAGGAAGACTTTCTGGAACTGCACCTGAACATCCTGCGCGGGGTGCAGCGACGGTACAAAACGCCGTTTTTTACCGCGCTGAAAGAATATTCCAAACAGCCCACCGGCGTGTTCCATGCGATGCCGATCAGCCGCGGCAAATCCATCAGCCGCAGCCACTGGATTCAGGATATGGGCGCGTTTTACGGCTCGAACATCTTCATGGCCGAAACCTCGGCCACCTCGGGCGGTCTGGATTCGCTGCTGGAACCCAAGGGTCCGATCAAAGAGGCGCAAGAGGCTGCCGCCCGCGCCTTCGGCTCAAAACAGACCTTTTTTGCCACCAACGGTACGTCAACCTGCAACAAGATCGTGGTGCAGGCGCTGGTGCGCCCCGGCGACATCGTGCTGGTCGACCGTGACTGCCACAAATCGCACCACTACGGCATGGTTCTGGCAGGCGCGAGCGTTGTCTACATGGACAGCTATCCGCTGCATGACTACTCGATGTACGGCGCGGTGCCGATCCGCGAAATCAAGCATAAGCTGCTAAGCCTCAAGGCCGAGGGCAAGCTGGATCAGGTGCGTATGGTGCTGCTGACCAACTGCACGTTCGATGGCATCGTCTACAACGTCCAGCGGGTGATGCAGGAATGTCTGGCGATCAAGAAAGACCTTGTGTTCCTGTGGGATGAGGCCTGGTTCGGCTATGCCCGTTTCGCCCCCAACACCCGCGTGCGCACGGCGATGCGCTCGGCCAACCTGCTGCGCGACAAGTTCCGCACGGCAGAACACGCCGAGGCTTACGCCGCCCAGCAGGCCAAGTTGGAGGGCGCGGATGATGAGACATTGCTCAACACCCGCCTGATCGCGCCGCCGGACGCGCGGGTGCGGGTCTATGCCACGCAATCGACGCACAAGACGCTGACTGCGTTGCGGCAGGGTTCGATGATCCACGTCAACGACCAGCAGTTCAAAGGCGCGGTCGAAGAGGCCTTTCACGAGGCCTACATGACCCACACCTCAACCTCGCCCAACTATCAGATCATCGCCTCGCTGGACGTGGGGCGTCGGCAGGTCGAGATCGAAGGATACGAGTTCGTCCAGCGGCAGGTCGAAAGTGCCATGGCAATCCGCCGGGCGGTGACGACCCATCCGCTGCTCAGGAAATACTTCCGGCTGGTCACGGCGGGCGACATGATCCCCGAAGAATACCGCGAAAGCGGCATGACCAGCTATTTCGATCCTGATCAGGGCTGGGCAGACGTCTGGGATTGCTGGGCCAAGGACGAATTCGTTCTGGATGCCACCCGCATCACCCTGCATGTGGGCGCGACGGGCTGGGATGGCGATACGTTCAAGACCAAGATCCTGATGGACAAATACGGCATCCAGATCAACAAGACCTCGCGCAATACCGTGTTGTTCATGACCAATATCGGCACCACGCGCAGCTCGGTCGCCTATCTGATCGAGGTGCTGGTCGAGATCGCCAAGGAACTGGACGACCTGATGGATGACGCGTCCAAGATGGAAAAGCGCGCCTTCGAAAAACGCGTCAAGAACCTCAGCGAACACGTCCCGCCGCTGCCTGATTTCAGCCGCTTCCACGACGCGTTCCGCTGTGTTGACGGCACCGAGGCCGGAGATATCCGCACCGCGTTCTTCCTGTCTTATGACGAGGATAATTGCGATTACGTGGAGCCCGACAAGAACATGCTGGATCGGCTGGAAGCAGGCGAGGAAATGGTCTCGGCCACTTTCGTGATCCCCTATCCGCCAGGCTTTCCCATTCTGGTGCCGGGGCAGGTGATCAGCCCCGAGATTCTGAAATTCATGCAGGAACTGGATGTGTCGGAAATCCACGGTTTCCGCGCCGATCTGGGCCTGCGCATTTTCACTGAAGACGCTTTGAAATCAGTCAAGAAAACATAAGGGACTGGGAGGACCATATGCCAAAGAAGGTGCTGAAGAACATCTCGGAAATCCGCCGGTATTTCCACACCAACAAGGACCCGATCTATTTCGTGTCGGCGACCAATTTCAACCTGTTGGGGCTGGATGAATGGGTGATGAATTTCACCTATATCTGCTACATGGATTGCTTTGACGGGCGGCATCCGAACGTGTTCGTTCCTTCCGAGATGCCGCATGACGAATTCCAATCGATCGAGGACATCAACAACTATCTGCTGCAGCACAAAGAGGTCATCGACCTGATCAAGCGGCGCGGTGGCAAGCCCAAGTTTGTCTTCCTGATGTTTGACGAGACGACCGAGAAGCTGGTCAAGGAACTGGGCGGTCAGCTGTGGTTCCCCAAGGCCAAGCTGCGCACCAAATGCGACAACAAGATCGAGACCGTTCGTATCGGTAACAAGGCCGGCGTGCCGTCCGTGCCTAACACTCTGAGCGTGGTCAAAAGCTACGATCACCTGCAGAAAATTTGCGATAAGGCCGGGTTGGGCAACGATCTGGTGCTGCAATCCGCCTTTGGCGACAGCGGTCACACCACGTTCTTCATCAAATCCGAAGCCGATTTCAACAAGCACAAGGATGAGATTGTCGGCGAGGGCGAGATCAAGATCATGAAGCGGATCGATTGTCGCGGCGCGGCGATCGAGGCTTGTGCGACATCCGAAGGCACGATTGTGGGCCCGCTGATGACCGAGCTTGTGGGCTTCAAGGAACTCACCCCCTATCGCGGCGGCTGGTGCGGAAATGAGATCTTCTCAACCGCGTTCCCGCCGAAGGCCCGCGAACAGGCGCGGCAATTGACCTTCCAGTTTGGCGAGGAACTCCGCAAATCCGGCTATCGCGGCTATTTCGAACTCGATTTCCTGATCGACAAGAAAACGGATGAGCTGTGGCTGGGCGAACTGAACCCCCGTATCACCGGAGCCAGTTCGATGACCAACCACGCGGCTTTTGCCCATGCGGATGCGCCTTTGTTCCTGTTCCATCTGCTGGAATTCTCAAAGAAACCCTTCAAGCTGGATGTTGAGGAACTCAACGCCCGCTGGGCCGACCCGGACATGATCGACAGTTGGTCACAGATGGTGATCAAGCACACCGATGACAGCGTCGACCGCATCACGCAGGCCCCGCAATCGGGCATCTACAAGATGCTGGAAGATGGCCGCGTGGTGTTCGACCGCTTCGACTATCACCGCCGTGCGGTGGGCGAAAATGAAGCGTTTTTCCTGCGTATCTCGAACGTCGGCGATTACCGCTATGAAGGGGCCGATCTAGGCATTCTGGTGACCCGAGGCCGGTCGATGACCAAGGGCTTCAAGCTGACTGAAACCTCGAAGAAATGGATACACGGCATCACTTCGGCCTACGCAGCAGAGCCGCTGCCTGCGGCGCAGCCGATGGAAGACCCCGCGTTCAAAATCATGTAGAAAGCCCCATGGCGCTTGTTTTTCGCTCATTTGACGAGGAACAGCCCGGTCCAAAGCTGGCCGGGCTGTTTGCCGAGTACTGGCCCGCCTACCGCAAATGGTGGGCGAAAGAGGGGTATTCGGCGCGCCCCACCTACCGCGAATGTTTGCGCGCGTTGCAAAAGCACATGCCCGAGATTGTGCCGCTGTATGAACAGGTCGTCGAACTGGTCGGCGGCAGCGACAGTCAGGCGCGCTTTCTCAGCTTCTACTGCCCGCCGAAATATCTGTCGGGTTGCAGTCAGGCGATCTGGCGCGGCAAGGCGCCGTTTCTGGTGCGCAATTATGACTACCACCCGAAAACCTTCGACGCCGCCGTGCTGAAAACCCGCTGGGACGGGCGCGGTGTGATCGGGATGAGCGACGGCATTCTGGGCCTGCTCGACGGCATCAACGATGCGGGCCTCACGGTCTCCCTGACCTTCGGCGGACGGCGCGAGGTGGGCGACGGGTTCGGCGTACCTTTGATCCTGCGCTATGTGCTGCAGACCTGCGAGACCACCGCCCAGGCAGTTGATGCGCTCTGCCGCATCCCCTGCCACATGAGTTACAACGTCACCGTTCTGGACGCGAAATATAACCACAGTACGGTATATCTCGCCCCCGATCGGCATCCGCAAATCTCGGACGTGCCGGTGGCGACGAACCATCAGGGCCATGTGGAATGGTCCAAGCACGCGCGGTTCACAGCGACCGTCGAACGCGAACGCTTCCTGCTGAACCGCCTGAACCAACACCCCGAAAGCGAGAAACGGTTCATCGAAGCGTTCTTGCGCCCTCCATTGTATTCAACCGCTTTCAAATCGGGTTTCGGAACGCTTTACACAGCAGTTTACCGGCCAGCAAAAAAACAACTGGAATTATTGTGGCCAGGAGCAACCTGGGATCTTTCATTCAATAGTTTTGATGAAATTGAATACAGCATTCGTTTACCTGAGCAGGAACTTTCCTAGACACCTTGCAGGTGTCCTTAAGGCAGGATGCTGGTTCTATCCTTTTTTTGGGCACATCCCCAACTGTATCGGTGAGTCGGTCAAACGCATTGCCCCTAAGGTTGGAATCAGCAGAGTTTTTGAGCAGCTTGGCGACGAAAGCAGCATCTCGCTGATCCCGCGCTTGGACGGGTCCAGGGATATGTCGATGGACAGCTCGCCGTTAATCGACTGCACGGATATCGAGGGAGTCTGTTTCAAAGGCGGCTGGTCCCAGGCCAGCCTCGAGTTGCTGTTTCGCGCATCTGCTGAAAGCCGGTCGCCGGCATGACACCGCCGGGCGTTCCGGATGGATCGGTTCCGCCACAGCAATACCATCGACGGAAAAGGGCAGGGCGCACAGCCCATCCTGCACTGAAAGAGGCCCAAATGATCATCCATCATCCGCTTTTCGGGCCTTGGGATTCCCAGGAGTTCATCTATCTGGGCGACGCAATTACTCACCTGAACCCGCAGAAATGGGCCGACACCTCCCCCGCCGAGCGGTTCGCCCTGCTGGAAGCTGTGCGCGAAAACCTAAAGAAATTTGGCGGTGAACTCGCCGCCTCGGACACCGCCATGAAGAATTGTCAGATGAGCGAAGAGATTTGTACTGAACCGTTATCAAAGATGGCAACGATTGTTCCGATGGCCAATACCGTTTCTGCTGCCATCGACGTTTATGAAGGCATCGTGCATGGCAAGATGCCAGAGCCGATCAGCATCACCAAAGTTGGTGATGATCGCTATGACATCGCGGCCTTCCCGATCGACACCAAGGACAAGCTGATGAACGGCGACCGGAAGGATGTCATTCGGGTCAAGGGCGAACCGAAGCAAGTGAATCCGATGGACAATCCTACCGGGATCACCGCCGTATTGCCGCCTACACCAGGAACAATCAGCGAGTGCGGGAGCTGATCCACACCGATCGGCTTCTGGTTTTCAACGCTGCTGACGGCTGGGAGCCGCTCTGCGCATTTCTCGATGTGCCGGTCCCAGCTGAGGCTTTCCCGAACACCAGCCTGCGCGAGGAGTTCTGGGCCGAGCTTGGCGGTGAACCTGATGATATGGCGGCAGGCTAAGTCTCTCACACTCCTTCCCGGCTGGACCTGGGAAGGAGGTCCGCCAGAATTGGGCTGGACACGCCAAACAATGGGAGGCGTTGCATTACCCCGCATTCTGGATATTCATTGCAAACGCTCTCAAGCTGCGCGGACTCGGCAGCCGTTCACTTAAACGCGAATTAGGCGAGCACAATCTTGGAATGAGAAAAGCCTGGTATCTCAACGGGACAAATCTGATCCCGGGTATTTACATCAAATCCCTGTACTGTTCTCCAAGATCCGTCTGGTGTGGGAAATTCCCCTTCGCCAGATATTCAAGTTCGGCTTCCGTTGATTTGCGACCCAGAACCTCGTTTCGGTGTGGATGACGACCGAAAGCTGCCACTACTGCACGATGTAGTTTGGGTTGTTGTGGGGCCCTTTGATACAATTCTCTCAGGTGCGCAGGAGCTTCTTCTGCGAGGGCCTCTGCAATTGCCACTGCACGTTCCAAATTGGCAAGATGATCGGGACATTCGCAATGCTCAAGTGGAATTTTGTACGCGGTTTTATACCACACATCTTCGAGCGCATCGAAGTGTCCGTTTTCGAACCCCTCAAGGCAGAGTTTCAGGGCTTTCGGGTCCTGCGAGAATGCCTTGGCCGTACCTGCCCAGACAGTTCGTGGAAACTGGTCCAAGATGATTATTAAAGCAAATCGGCCTTCCGGAGTATCAGCCCAATAATCAAATTCTCCGTCCGCAGCCAATTGCGTGACTTCCGAGTATTTCTCCAAAACTTCGGCATTGGCGCCGCCACGCATCCGCCACATCCAAAGCTCCAAGTGCTCCTTTGGTTTGGGCGCAGGACCTTCGGGGAACCAGAACTTAATGATCTCCTCTGGCGTGATTGCTGAACTGTTCATAAGCTTGGCCATTTAAACGGTTGCAGGTCGACTTACCAAATAGGTAAATTGCGCTGCGCTGTATTGCTCGTATCACATATGATTGGCTAACTGGAGGTCGCATTTCGAACGCTCGGCCCCTCTCATTCTGATTGCGTTGGATGCTTGTAGTGGGCTCAACGCTTCCCTCGAAGGTAATTCAGCATCTGAGGTTGAGCTTAAAAGTCGACCCTAAGTAACGGCCCATACCAGTCCTTCATCTTGCCAGACGGTACCGCAGTGCAGCTTCACCGAAGCAGCCATTCGCTGTGCGGAGGCGATCCAAGCATTTTACAAGGCCTGCGGTGCGGACAAAGCTGATGCAGGAAGAGTGCACGCGAGTATCCACCGCGCCAGTAGTTGCGTGCAAAGCATTAGAGAATATCCGGGATCGACCCACGCACTGTTGCCGCAGTTGCGCTCAACCAAAGAGATTGTTGACCGATAGCCCATTCGGAATTCAATATGGTTGCGCGTCAGCTTCGCTGCGATCCGTAGTGAACTTGCGGGCGGCGGATAGGCCGGAGAACTACGGGGGGGAGCATGACTGCCAACGTGGAGACCCTTTTTACCGAAAGCGACGGCCTCTCCATCGCCTATCAGGTTTGGGGCGATGGACCGCGAAATCTCGTGTTGGTTCCCGGCATGATCTCGCATCTGGAAGCGTCTATGGAGCATCCGGGCTATCTGCAGTGGATGACGACTCTCAGCTCGGTTGGAAGGTTGGTTACTTTCGATAAGCGCGGAAACGGTATGTCCGACCGCATTCAGGGAACACCAACCCTTGAAGAGCGCATGATGGATATTGAATCGGTGATGGATGCCACCGGCATGACCTCAGCCACGATCATTGCTTTCTCCGAAGGTGCTTCACTTGCCTGTGTCTATGCCGCGATGCGCCCCGAGCGCGTTGAACGCCTGGCCCTTTGCGGCGGGTACGCTCAAGGCCGTTTAACCCGAGGTTATCTGACACCTGAAAGCCTTGAAATTGCATTGACCCAATTCCGCGAAAATTGGGGGAAGCCCTACAAACCTCACCCATTTTCTGAATTCGGCCCAAGTCAGGACGATGCCGAGGCTCAGGAAGCCTGGGCGCATTTTCAACGGATGAGCGCGACTCCCATCACAGTTGCCAACCTGTTCGAGTTGGCCGCGTGGATCGATATCCGGGAATTGCTGCCTTCTATTTCCCAATCCACATTGGTTATTCATCGCGAAACCGAAGAAGCGAACGGGGCAGATTGTGCCCAGGATTTTCTGCGTTTGATGCCCTCGACTGAATACAAAACCGTACCGGGCCACGAGCATGTGCCGTGGGAAGGTGATGTGGAAAGCTATGCGGCCGCGATCATTGAGTTCGTAACCGGCGCGGCCCCGGTAACGAACCAACCCACACGCACCCTTGCCACTGTCCTTTTCTCAGATCTGGTCGATTCCACCTCGCAACAAGCCCGGATCGGTGATGACAGTTGGCGCGACCTGATGAACCGCCACGACGATATCTGCGCGAACCAGATTTCCCGCCATGGCGGTCATCTTGTGAAATTCACCGGCGATGGTGTGCTGGCGACGTTCAACTCCCCGACCAGCGCGCTCGCCTGCGCTGCATCTGTACGAGAAGCCTTGTCTGCAATTGACTTAAGCGCACGCTTCGGCGCGCATACTGGTGAGATTGAAATTCGTGGCGACGATATCAGTGGTCTTGGCGTAGTCGTGGCCGCGCGCGTGATGGGCAAAGCCAAGGACGGACAAGTTCTGGCTTCCGATCTTACCCGCCAACTGATGCTTGGTGCACCGTTCCAGTTTCAAGACTGCGGTGAACACGAGTTGAAAGGCGTCCCAAACACTTGGCGACTGCACGCGGTCAGCCCCGCGAATTAAACAACTCAATATACTGGCGCTGCCCTGCTTGTCTTTGCCGCGAGAAAAGGAGCATCCGCTTTGGGGCTCTTTCCGGGCTTCGGCGACTGTGCAGCATCCGATCAGTGTCCTCGCTGGGCCTGAGCACAGACGTCCCAGGCCGGTCATTGAGCGTCGGTAACCAATGCTGCGATTGCAGCCGGTTATCTGGTAGAGCGAAGATGATTGCCGTTTGAATAACGGCAAACGTACTCGCCTGTCTATGAGGGTTTTGCGTTCGGCAGGTGCTGCAGATCAATGAAATCTATCAATCAGCCGCATCACGATTGGCGCGCCGAGGATGACAAGGACCATACGAAACACGTGGTGGGCGACCACGAAGGCTACATCTGCACCGACAATCAACGCCAGCACTGCCATCTCGGCCTGACCGCCCGGTGCGAAGGCCAGCAAGGCCTCGCGGCCGGGTGCGAGGTCAAAGATAATCGCGAACTCGACCAATCCGAAGGTCAATGCGATCAGGACCACGCAGAAACCCGCCCCCGCCACAAGGTCACGCTGAACTTCGGCGCGCGTCACGCCCGAGTATTTTGCACCCACGGTCAGCCCGATGAAGAACTGCGCCAGCCAGATTGCCTCGGCGGGTGGGCGAAAATGCAGCAACCCGGCCAGGGCCGCTATCGCCGCCGCAATCATCGGACCCAGAATTGAGGCGCCAAATAGCCCGACCCGTTCCGCGATGCGCCAGCCCGCGATGGCGCAGAAAAGCATGATCAGCAATTCCTGTGGCGGGATCGACGCAGCGGGTGCACCGGGTGGGTTGCTCAGATCGACATCCCAGATGATCTCAAGAATGAACGGCAGAGCCGTCACGATCAGCAGAACCCGGGTTGCGTGAATTAGGGACAGGGTCCGCACGTTGCCACCAGCCTCTTCGCCGAAAACCAGCATGTCCTGAAGCCCGCCGGGCATCGCGGCATAATAGGCCGTCGGCATGTCATAGCCCCAGACCCGCCGGAAATAGGGTACCCCGATCACTCCGATCAAAATCACGGTGACCGGGATCATCGCCAATGTGGACCACATGGATGGGAAACTCGCCAGAACCGCGGGTGTCAGGGTTGCACCAACCGCAACCCCCAGAATGGTCCGCATGGTTTTGTTCACGACCGCGATCCCACGCAGACGCATCCCGAAAGCTGCGGCTGTGAGACAGGCAAAGATGGGACCCAGCAACCAGGGCAATGGCAGATGCAGAACATGAAACCCGGCCACGCCCGCAAGGCCAACAGCGAAGGTCAGAACGACAGTCATCGCTGGTGTTTCACGGGCGTTCTCATGACCTTTCTGCCTTTCAAAACTATGACTTCGGGAACGCGAGATCGGTTTCCCGCTTCATCCCCAATTGCCAGTTAACCTCTAACCTGCGTTGGAATGAATACTGGCAAGCCAGGTGATGTCATCGAAACAACGGTGTGAGGGCTGCAAGTGAACTCAGGTCTGCGATGCCTTGCGACTGGACGTAGAGGTCACCGGCATTTTCATGCCCCCCCATGCAATCGAGGAATTTCTCTTGTTTCTGCGTCTCGGAGAATGGCTCGGAGATGCTCCCTTTTGGATTGCGCCGGACCCGCTCGACCTGCGATCCATCCACGAGTGTCGCGGTCAGGATATGTGGCAGAAAGTCCTCGGCCGCTTCTTCCTCGGCCGTGTAGTGGGTCATCTTGATGCGGTCCAGCAACGGCTCGTCCGCATGGGCGGCCACCCCTTCCGGAGTGAAATCCGTGACACTCAACCGGCCTGCCCGCACCGCGCGCGCAATGCAATAGGACATGGAGAACCGGGCTTCCATTTCGTTTTTGGGATGCGTGAACGGCATGTTCCGATAGTTCGCGATCCGCACCTTGACCGAGATGTCTGCGATGTTCTCGGGGTTGATAACCCCTTCGTCCCGCAGATCCAGCGCCATGTCGATGGCCATATGGCTTGAACCGCAACAGGCGAACCGCTTTGGCATGACACCAGCGGTTTCGATATAGTGGGGCATGTCGGGGGTTATGTCGAGATTGGCATATCCGCGTGGCGCTTTGCCGCCGAAAAGCTCAAGAAAACCCTGTCCGCGCTCAATGATATCGGCGTGCCCGGACAGGCCTGCCCGTGCCAGACGGGCGGCTTCGATGGCATTTTTTGCGCCCATTCCCGCGTGGAACGGTTTAACGGGCGCACCGAACTGGGCCTTGCTGCCCGAGGCGAAGCTGACGGCCAGCGACATTGCGTGCACAATCCGCGCGCGATCGAACCCCATCATGTGAGCCACACCAGCCGCCGTTCCGATGGTGCCGATTGTCGACGTACTGTGCCAGCCAGCGGTGTAGTGAGAAGGAACGACACCTGCGCCAATCAGGCCCTGGACCTGCAGCGCGACCAGATAAGCCTGGACGACCTGCGCGCCGGATGCGTTTAGCTCGTCACCAATTGCCAGCAAAGCCGGAACTGAAACGGCAGAGGCGTGGCTGAGCGCGGGTCGAAAATTATCGTCGAAATCCAGCGCGTGGGCTGCGGTTCCGTTGATTGCGGCGGCAATTGCGGCGTCTGACCGCCCGCCGCCAATAAGCCGTGCGGGGCCATCCTGAGTCGCCCCCGACAAATAGGCCTGTCGCACGCTGAGCGTCGCCGGATCGTCGCGCCCCAGATACATACATGCAACCGTGTCCGTGATTGCGTCGGCTGCAAGCGCGCGCTGACGCTCAGTCGATTGATATACGATGCACCAATCCGCGATGCGCTCAAGAACGGTGCTCATGTCAGTTGGGCATGCTGGTCGGCGCCAGCACTTTTTCGACGACCTCGGCAAACCAGGCCGCGCCAATTGGCAGAACGTCATCGTTGAAATCGTAACGCGGATTGTGCAGCGGCACTGGCTGCTCTCCGGGTTTGGTGGTGCCGATCCGGGCAAAGCAACCGGGGCGCGCTTGTGCCAAAAAGGCAAAATCCTCGCCCCCCATCGCCGGTGGTCGCTTCATCATTACATTGTCGCCACCAACAACAGCGATCGCGGCGTCCATGCCAAAATCAGTCGGCGCATCTGCGTTGATCACCGGCGGATAGCCGCGTCGGTAGTCGACGGCGACCTCGGCTCCCATCGTTGCCGCCGCGTTGCGGGCAATCTCGGAAATCAGCCTTTCAAATTCGTCCTGAACCTCGGGTGTCAGGCTGCGGGCAGTGCCTTGCAGTTCGGCCACCTCGGGGATCACATTGCCTGTTGTACCCGCATGAAACTGCGTCACCGAAATCACGCCGTTTTCCAGTGGATCGATCCGGCGCGAAAGGATCGTCTGCAGAGACAAGGCAACTTGCGCCCCAGCGATCAGAGGGTCGACGGTGTGATGCGGGCGCGCGGCGTGTCCGCCCTTGCCTGTGACTGTGATCGAAAACCGGTCGGACGCGGCCATAGTCGGGCCTTTGACCACGCTCATCACGCCTTCGGGCAATAATGGGTCGTTGTGCTGGCCGAACACCATGTCGGCTGGGAACTTCTCGAACAGTCCGGCATCAAGCAGGCTTTTGGCCCCGGCCAGCCCTTCCTCGGCGGGTTGAAAGATCGCATGAACCGTCCCGGAGAACCGGCGCGTCTGCGACAGGTATTTCATCGCGCCCAGCAGCGTCGCCGTATGCCCGTCATGGCCGCAGCCATGCATGACACCCGGCACGGTCGAGGCCCAAGGCGCGTCTCCCTGATCTTCCATCGGCAGCGCGTCCATGTCCGCGCGCAAGGCCACGGCACGGTTGCCGTCACCTGCGCGCAGGGTGGCGACAATCCCGGTCTCGGTCAGGCGTTCAAACGGGATGCCCCATTCTGTCAGGTGCCGGGCGACGAAATCCGAGGTCTCGAATTCCTTGTACCCCAGTTCCGGGTGGGCATGGAGATGTCGGCGCCAGCCGGTCATTTCGTTGGCAAAGGCGGTAATTTCGGCAGGAATGGCCATAAGAAAACCTCGAGCGTTTGAAAAGGCTCTGCCCTCTGACTGCGGGCGGCAGCAGAGGGCAGGCGCTGTGTTTGGGATCAGTCGTCCTGAATGGCGGCAAGCGCCTTGTTCATCCGGGCTTTTCTGATCCGCATGATGATCATGATCACCGTCAGGATCAGGATCGTCAGCGAAATCGGGCGCTGGAAGATGATCCAGAGGCCGTCATTGGCAAGTAGCTGGGTCTGACGCACCGCGCGCTCCATGCCGCCACCCAGAAGCAGGGCAATCATGAAGGCCGGGATGTTGTAGTGATAGCGCCGGAACAGATAGCCGAGGACACCGAACAGAACCATGATCCACACGTCGAACAAGGACGAATGCAGCACATAGGCCGACGAGACCGAGATCATCAGGATCAGCGAATAGGTAATCCGCGCAGGCACTGCCAGAATGATCCGCCCGATCATCGGGCTGAACCAGAAGCCCACAACAAAATAGGCAACGATACAGAACAGACCGGCGCTGAACAGTGCATAGATCAGGTTGGCGTCTTCGGTGAAGACCTGCGGCCCGACGGTGATGCCATGGATCAGCATCGCACCAGCCAGCAGCGCCGCCTGCGTCGATCCGGGGATACCAAGGGTCAGCAGCGGTATCAGGTTCGCGCCCGAGGTGGCGTTGTTGGCGGCCTCTGACGCTGCAACGCCTTTGACCTCGCCATCGCCCCATTCGTCATCGGGCTTGGCCTGCCGTCTGGCCTCGCCGAAGGACAGGAACGACGCGACCGAGGCACCAATGCCGGGGAACATGCCGACCGAGGCTCCGATGAACATGGATCGTATGATCGTCGGCAGAACGCGCAGATAGTCCGCAAGGCCGAAAGTGTCGTCGGGTTTGCTGACTTCGTTTTTCTGGTTCTCTTGATCCTTGTGCGAGGTCGCGCCAAAATCCCGAACGTCAAAGCGGTGGAACACTTCGCCAACCACAAAGATACCGATTAGCGCCGGAACCAGCGGCAGACCATCCATCAGCGGCAGCTGATCAAAGGTCATGCGCAGGTTGCCCGAGATCGGGTCGAACCCGACCAAAGCGAGCGTAATGCCGAACAAGGTGCTGATGATGCCTTTGATCATCGATTCACCGATGATCGACGAGATCACGACAAAGGCCAGAATATAGATCGTCACCAGCTCGGGCGGGCCGATTTTCACGGCGTAAACTGCAAGATAGGCCGCGCCAAAGATCAGCAGACATTCCGAGAAGAAGTCGCCCGTTGCCGACGCCGCCGTGGCAGCGCGCAGCGCTTTGACCGGGTAGCCCTTCCGCGCCAGCGGATGACCTTCGATCATGGTCGCAGCCGCGGAAGGGGTCCCGGGAGTGTTGAACAGAATTCCGGGGATCGAGCCGCCGAAATCCGATGATTTAGAGATCGTATACATCAGGATCAACGCGATCAGCGGGTCCAGATAGAACGAAAAGGGCAAAAGCAGAGCAACTGCGGTTGTACCGCTCAGCCCTGGCACGGCACCGACGAGAATACCCGCAACCGAGCCGATGATGGCGACAATCACCGCACTGGGGCTGGTGATGAACGCTGACATACCTTCCAGGAATGGAGACATATTCTAGTTCCTTTTGATCGGTCTTCGGATGCGTTCAGAACGCGGCAAAGAAGTCTCGGCGCCATGTGGGCACCTTGTCGTTCAACCCGGTCGAAATCAGCGCGCCGTCGCCTTCGGTGATGCCCAGGAAAAAGAAGAACAGCAGGTAGGAAAACAGGGTGAAACACACCGCAATCGTTGCCTGCTTGCGACCGAATTCACCGGTAAACAGGCTGACCGCGACAAAGCCCACAACGGTCGTGGCGATGATGTATTCGGCGGCCCAGAAAATGATCGGGTAGGCACAGCCCACCAGCGCAATCAGGATACCGCGCCGTGTCATGAAGGGCAGATAGGCATCCGGGTCCTCGCGCTCTTCGAGACTGGCGCGCGCAGCGGGCGACAGGACGACCACGGCCAGCAAGATGACCGACAACACGATGATGGCCAAAGCGAAGGCAACTCCGCTGTCTTGTGCAATGCCAGCCAAACCACCAACCGACAGCAGATCATACGCGCCTGCCAGAAAAACAACGATCATGAAGAGACCGAACAGGATCTCGCCGTCAAGCCACTTAGGCATCTTTCCCTCCCTATTTCCGTTGACCGAAGGCAGCGTACTGCCTCCGGCCTTGACCAAGACGCTCTTAGAGCGAGCCTGCGACCGCGTCGGTCGTCGGGCGCCATGCGTCCATGAGCGTTTTCATGTGCTCATGAGTTTGCGGACCATCCATGAACACGACATTCAGGTTCGCGTTCTTGACTTTTTCCTGCGTCGCCGGGTCTTCGATGGCGAATTTGAACGCAGCCGTCAGTTCCTCGATCACCTCGTCCGGCGTGTCCTTCGGTGCCAGAACAAGATAGGGCGCGGGCATCGCAACGAACTCGGTGTTCTGTTCGGCGAAGGACAGCATGTCGGGGGCCAGGCCATCACGTTCTTCAGCCATGACACCGATGGCGCTCATGGTGTCGAGGTTGGCCAGATAGTGGTGCGTGCCAACCACGCCGAAGGCCACCTGATCGCCGATGATTGCGGCACGGGCCGGGGCGCCGCCTGCAAACGGTACGTCCTGCACCTTGTCTTGCAGATCGTTGGCCAGCAGCCAGCTGGTCATGGCGACATCGGTGATCGACCCTTTGCCGGTATGGGCCCAGCGAAGCTGCTCGCCCGCCGCATCCGCGTCCAGAATGGCCTGTTTCAGATCGGCGACCGAGTTCAGGTTCCGCGCCTTGGGCGCAACAACAGCCAAGTTCGCCACGGCGACATGCGCCACCGGTTTGAAGTCGTTCAGAACGTCAACGCCGGTTTCCTTGACCATGGTTGCAATCATGGCCGAGCCCGAGATCATCACGATGGTTTGGCCATCCGGCTTGGACGGTTTGGTGAATTTCAGACCAATCAGCTGGCCTGCGCCCGGACGGTTCGCCACGACGATAGGCTGATTGTCCAAAGCCTCGGTCAAAGCCGGAGCGAAAATGCGGGACAGCGTGTCAAGTCCGCCGCCGGGTTTCGCACCCACAACGATTGTGACCGGCCCGTTCGGGAAGTCGTCGGCGGCCGTTGCCGCTCCGGCCATAGCGGCCAGCGCGATCGTGGCGCTTGCGGCTACGCTTTTGAGTGTTCTGTACATGGTGTTCTCCCTTGATTGGTATGCGCAGTTTTGAGGTTGAAGTAAGCACCTACAAAGCGGGTGAGCTTAAGCAGAATGTCGTCGAAGAAGATCTTGCCTGCCTCGGCACTGAACGGCACGTTTTCACCGTTGATTTTTGCGTCTTCGCTGATGTCTTCAGCATAAACGGGTAGGTTGATATCCAGATCCTCGAACTTGCCCTGATGCAGGGAAACCAGAGGGATACCGTTCATTTCGCCTTTGCCCTCACGATACACGTCCTGCTGCTGGGGGCAGTCATCGGGGAACAGATAGCGGCTGAGCGAGCCCATCGGTTCGGTCCCGTGGCCTTTGGCGCGAATGCCAAACTCGGGCTGCGCGTGGTTCCACACGTCCTCGTCGAACTTGCCCCAGACATTGACCGACGGAATGATGATGCCGTGCTTGGCGCGTGCCAGACGAAGCTGATTGGCGATGATCCCGGAATTGCCGCCATGCCCGTTCAGGACAAGGATATTCCGAACGCCGTCCCGAATGAGGCCATCCAGGATTTCCGAGAATACTGCGGCAAATGTCTCAGCCGACAGGGCGATACCCGCAGGCGCATTCTGAAAATAGGTGGCATGGCCAAAAGGCAATGTTGGCACGGTAATGCAACCCGTTTCCTCGGCCAGACGCTTTGCCAGCGCATCGACCAGCCGGTAATCCCCCATGGGCGTATAGCAGCCGTGCGGTTCGGTCGATCCGACCGGGATCAGAAAAGGCGTGTCGGCGGCAACCGCCGCGCGCGCGTTCAAAATGGTGGTTGCTGCAAGATCGGTCATTGCGCTGTCTCCACGGTCACGGCGTATTGCGCCACCAGATCATCGGCACCGGACAAGGCGCCTAGGGTGGCCCCGGCTTTCATGTCCGCCCGGCGTCGGGTGCTTGTGTTCTCTTTCGCCGCCGCCGCTTTGGCGAGCTCGGCAGCTTCGGCGCGGGGAATGCAGATCACTCCGCTGTCGTCGGCCATGATCAGATCACCCGCATGAACCACGGCGCCGCCACAGTTGACGGGCAGGTTAAGGCTGCCAGCCGGTCCGGTTCGACGCGTGGTGATGGGCGAAACGCCGTAGGACCACACCGGCAGATCATGTTCACGGATCTCGTCAGGGTCGCAAATCGGGCCATCGACAATAGCGCCCGCCGCGCCCGCCCGAACCAGCCCATAGGCAACATTGCCGCCAAGACAGGCCAGACGCGTATCCCCGGCCCGGTCGATCACGACGATATCACCGGGGCGCACTCGTCCCGACGCATAGTGCAGAAGCGTGGAATCCGGGGTAGGCAACCGCAGGGTTATGGCTGTTCCCATGATGCGTTTGTCCGCCTGACGCGGCGTGATGCGGTGATGATCCAGAAAGCCGGTCCAGGTCAGATGACCAACCGTTGCGACCGAAACACCGGACAGCATCGACAAGATTTCGCCGTCGATCTGGTCCGGCATGGGGGCTATGTCGTAGTGTCCAGGCATATGTTCGAACATTTCTGTTATTTCGATGATTTGAAGATTTGTAGCAGAACTGTGATTATCGGTCAATAATTTCAAATTCGACTATTTTCCGATGCCCGATCGCATGTTAAACAAGAGGAATGCGCACTGATATTTTGCCCCCGTCGACGGCCTCGACCGCCAAAGAGCCCATAACGAACCGGATCTATGATTCGATTCTCGAGGACATCCGGTCAGGAAAGCTTGAACCCGGGCAAAAGCTGAAAGTGCGGGAACTGACATCCGAGTATGGCGGCAGCACCGGATCCTGCCGGGAAGTCCTGAACCGGCTTGCTGGCGAGCGATTCGTGCAAACCAAAGGCATGACCGGCTTCAGTGTCCGCGATCTGTCCTCCGAGGATCTGGTCGAAGTGCTCGACCTGCGAGATCAGCTGGAATCACAAGCCTTCGTTCAGGCGATCCAACATGGGGATACCGAGTGGGAAGAACGTATGGTTCTGGCGTTTCACAGGCTGGAACGGGAACGCGCGCGTGAGGGGACCTCACTGATCGAACGGGAATATTACCACCGGGAATTTCATCTGGCCCTGATCGGAGCCCATACATCCGAGTGGCATCAGTTCTTTATCCGGACACTGAGCCTGCATTCCGAGCGATACCGCCGTATTCTTCTGCCGAAGAGGATATTCGAGCCGGATTACGTGCGCGTGGTCGATGAAGAACATGAGCAGATCATGCGCCTCGCGCTGGAACGCCGCGCCGAGGAAGCTGCGGAAGCATTGAAGAAGCACCGCTCAAGATCTCGAACTGATCTGCTTGTTGCATTGGAAGGTCGCTAGCTCTGGATCCGAACCGTCCAACCCCCACATAAAGTGAAACCGAAAACATGACCCTGCCACGGATTGCCCTGATCCATTTCCATCTGGAAAGTAACCGTGCCGCGCCGATAACCGCGCGCACGGATTTTGCCGCCCAACGCTTGGCCATCGGCACAGAATTCGCCCGCGACCTCGCGGAAAGGCCAGCCTTGGCCTCGGCGGGGATCAAAGGGTTCTCAGAGGACTTCGGGCCATTTGACCCTGTGCCGGTTTTCGCCGCGTTCGCGGGTGCGGGTGGCATGATGGACGGCCCGTTTTTCGACGAACTCCTGCAAGCGGTGCGAGACCATCTTCCGGCTGACGTGGATGGCGTCTATCTGGACGCGCATGGGGCCTGCATCGCCACCAATGACGAAGACCCTGACGGGACGCTGATTTCTCTGATCCGCGAGATCGTCGGGCCGGGTGTTCCGCTGGTGGTGACGCTGGACTTACATGCCCATGTCAGCCCGGACATGATTGAAGGCGCAGACTTTATCGCAGCGTATCAAACCAATCCTCATGTGGATCAGTTTGAACGGGGGCAGGACGCCGCCGGGGCGATGAAAAGGCTTCTGAACGGAGAAAAGACAGGACGCGCATTGGTCCGCCTGCCCTTCATTCCACCGTCGACCACACAGGACACGACAGGAGGGCCATATGGGCGGCTGATGAAAGAGGCGGTGGCACAGGCAGTCGACCCAATCTGGAACGTATCGCTTTGTGCAGGCTTTTCCGTCGGGGATTCGTCGAAAGCCGGCGCAAATGTCACCGTCACCGCAGACAACTCTGCAATCGCTCTCGAAACAGCGCGCGCGATCGGGCAGGCGCTTTGGGATGCACGTCATGAGTTCCGGATAAACCTGACCCCGATTGACGAGGCGGTCCGCCTGATGTCCGATTTGGGGGCCTCTCGCATCTATGCGGACGTGGCCGACAACCCGGGCGGTGGAGGCCGCGGCAACACGCTCGCCATTCTCCGGGCCATGCTCGACGCAGGCGTCGAAAACGCTTTGGTCGGAATGCTCTTTGACCCTGAGCTCGCCGCTGAGGCAGCGGAGCAGGGCGAGGGCGCGAGGTTTCAAGCCCGGTTCAATCGTTCCGAATCCGATGTGCAATCCGGTCGCCTGACGGCGGAGGTCGAGGTCGTGAAACTGGCAGATGGCCCGGTGAATTGCAGGCGCGGGCTCTATGCCGGTGGACGGCAAGACCTTGGCCAATGCGCCCTTCTGAGGTGCCAGAGTGTGCTCATCATCGTCACAAGTATTCGCCGCCAATTGTGTGAACCCGCATTCGTCGAGCGTTTCGGGCTGAACATCGCCGATTTCAACACTATCGTCGTCAAATCCCGCGGCCATTTCAGGGCCGGTTTCGACGAGTTTTTCACGCCTGACCACGTTGTGGAAATAGACGGTCCGGGCCTGACCTCTCCGGCGTTGTCTCGAATAGACTTCAAGAAGACACCGCGCCCCATCCACCCGATTGATCCCGGCGTAAAGTGGGCCGCCAAAGCTGAAGGGTTCGCTGCAGGCGAAACATATTGAACCGATGAGTCGCAGACAGGCACGATATGACTCGATCGGCCTCACCAAAGTAGTTCACCTTGATTGTCGGTATGCTGCTGGCCCTTTTTATGCATCGTGACGACGGTTTCTGGCCTTGCGAACGATAGCCTGAGCACTAAGCGATCATTTCGGGTTCTAGTATTTCACCCATCGTTCGATCATGACTTGCGCCTAACGCAGGCTGTAGAAGACCTCCCCGTTCAAGAACTCCTAGCGGAGCTGCACGTTGAAGCTTTTGCCATATCCAGTTCCTCTGAGGGTTTCCTAGTAGTTTCCATGTCATCTTGGTGCCGACACCAGGGTTCTCCCGGTCGGGGTTACAAGCCCAGCAGGTTTATGCGTATTTTTCGCTAAGAAGCAGCGAGTTTATTTGGTTCTGTGCTCGGAGCCCGAAATTATATAATTATAATAGATACTTATTGTGAAATAATGACTTGCGCTCCTGCCGCAGAAATAATGATCAGTAGGATCAAATTAAGCTCGCAATAAGAGGATGGGTCTCGCCTTATTGAACATGTGGTTCGCGTCGCCAAGCCCAACCCCGTTCGTTTTATCAAGTGCATTTCGCTGGTATTTATTCGGCTATGCAGCAGCAGACTACGATATTCTTGCTGGAGCTAACCCTTCCTGTGAGAGCCATCCATGTCGTGAGCCCGTCCCTTCAAGCATTGCGACGATATGATTACCTGACCCCTGAGTTTGAAGTTAAAACCCAGAGCTTGCATTCAATGCCTGCGCAATGAGCCGGTCACGTCAGCAAGGTTCCCTCGTTCTCTGTCAAAAACCGTCTGATCTGGGGTTCAATCTTGGAACTGGCGGTCGGATACACACCCGTCTTGCTGACCGCATCGCGTGCCGAGGTTGCATTGCCGATGCGTTTCCAGATAGTAGGGGATGAAAACGGTGCGAGTCGAGGCCGTGTCGCCACGCCTGTGGTTAACCCTTTGATATGAACAATCTGTTGACGATGGGCCGGATAAAGAATGGTCTCGGACAAAAATCCGTCATCACTGAAAGCGCGTTCGAAAATGTAGATGCGGTTACCGCGATATGCGGCCAGACCTGAGTAACGCGTCCGCTGTCGGATGTTGCCATTAGCATCCGTGGCGCGTTCGAAACTGTGAGTGACCACATATCCATCTTGTTCGCGCAGCCAGATCAGGGTTCGCAGAATACCGCCCTCCCACGTGGGGGTGCGAAAATGCCCGTGATAAAACCCCAGGTAGCGACGCAGACCCCGGGCCTGATCACGAAACACGTCGCCGATCAGCTGTTCCGGAACACGGCGTGTAATCTTGTTTTGACGGATATGTCTTGCATAAAACGCGTCATGAGGCAGCAGCAACTCAGCCTCAGCAATGCTGAAAAACCCGGCGATACGGCGCAGGTTATAGGCTGAAGGCAACCCGCTGCCATTCAGATAGCGGTTAAATTGCTGGCGGTTGATTCCAATCTCGCGGCAGACGGCTGATACGCTTGTAAATCGCGCGCAGAGTGCCCGCAGGTTTTTTGAAAAATCCTCGGACATTGACCCTGTTTCTTTCACTAGTTGCTGCAGTTATGCGTAAACATGCTTACAATAGCATAAACTCGCTTACTTTCAACAGGCCCCATGATCGTGATTACTTGCCCTAAAGCGACGCATGAGACCGGGTGCCATGCGGAAGCACTCAGAAAGCGGCAGAATGACGGATGCGGGGTTTGGTCCCACGCTGCACACAGCACGGCCCGGAAAGCCAAAGGGAGAACGACATGAAAATGAAATGGATGCAGGCACCGCTGGATCGGCGCGGATTTCTGAAAACGGCTGCCGCACTAGGTGCAAGCTCGGCGCTTGCTGGCATCTGGCCGGGGCGGGTGATTGCGGCGGAAGACGGTGTTTTGCGCATCCGCTCGTATCGTGACATGCAGACGCTGGACCCGGCGCATTCCGAAGGTCAGAGCGACGAACAGATTCAGGCCCCGATCTATAACAAACTGATCCAGTACAAACCCGGCACAGAATGGGATTGGCAACTGGATGCCGCAGCCATGATCGAACAGGCTGACCCGACGCACATCAAATTCGCGCTGCGCGATGATATTGGATTTACCAACGGGTTCGGCGCAATGACGGCAGAGGACGTGAAGTTCTCGTTCGAGCGGATCATTGACGAGGCCACCGGCAGCCCGAACAAGCCGGATATGGGCCCTCTCAGCCATGTCGAGGTGACGGGCGAACGGGAAGGAACCATTGTCCTGAACGATCCCTTTGCGCCGCTTTGGTCCATTGCGCTGCCCTATATCACTGGCAATATTGTGTCAAAAGCGGCGGTTGAGGCCGCGGGCGGGCGTATCGGCACCGATCCGGTGGCGGAATCCGGCCCTTATCTGCGGTCGGCATGGAGCCCGAAGGAAAAGACGGTTTTGACCCGCAACCCCGATTGGAAAGGCGATGCTCCGGCCTGGGATACGATCGAAATCCTGCCCATCGACGATGAAAACACCGCCGAGATCGCCTTTGAAGCCGGTGAGCTGGACTTGACACGCGTCTCGCTGGGTTCGGTCGAACGTTATCGGGCTGGGGTGCCCAATGGCGGGACGCTGATCGAGAACCCGTCGCTGTATTATGTCTGGCTGGGCATGAACATGGATCACCCCAAGCTGCAGAACAAAAAACTGCGGCAGGCCATTCAGCACGCCATCGACGTGCCGACCATTCTTGAGGCTGCGTATTTCGGGGCGGCTGAGCCATCAACCGGGATCATCGCGCCGGGGCTGACGGGCAACCGCACCAACAGTCTGGTGCCACCGCAGGCTGATTTTGCCAAAGCGGCTGAATTGCTGGCGGAATCCGGGGAAACCAACGTCACCCTGACGCTGGATATCCTCAACAAGACCACCTACAGCACCATTGCGCAGATTATTCAGGCAACCTTGGGACAAATCGGCATCACGGTTGAGGTGAATGTGCTGGAATCGGGGGCGTTCTGGGCCAGTGGTGACAACGAGAATCTGCAACTGATCCTGAACCGGTTCTCGATGACCCCGGACCCCTACTACGCAACCGCATGGTTCACGACCGAACAAGCGGGTGTCTGGAACTGGGAACGCTTCCGCAGCGAAGAGTTCGATGCCGTCCACGACGCAGCCTTCCGCGAGACCGATCTGGCCAAGCGCGCCGAGATGTACCAGCGCGCACAGGATCTGATGGAGGAAAGCGGTGCGTATCGGTTCATCACCCATGAGGCGACACCGATCATCCACACCTCACGGATTGTGCCTGCATTGCGGCCCGATGGCACCACGCTGCTGCGGTATTTCGGTAAATCCTAATCAAGTGGGGCCGCAATGGCGTTTTATGTCCTCAGACGGTTCGCTCTTGCGGCCCTGATCCTTGTGGTCGCCGTCACCGCGATGTTTCTGATGATCCGCGCGGTGCCCGGCGACCCGGTCCAGATCATGCTGGGCCCGCGCGCCACGCCCGAACTTCAGGCGCGGCTGACGGCCGAGCTGGGGCTGGACCAACCGATCTGGAACCAGTTGCTGATTTTCTATGGCAACCTGCTGCATGGCGATCTGGGCGTTGACGTGTTCTCGGGCCGTCCGGTAACTCAGATTGTTTTTCAGCAATTGCCATTCACGCTGGAGCTGATCTTTGCCTCGATCCTGTGGTCTGCGGTGTTGGGGATTGCAATGGGCGCCTATGCGGCGGCGCATCCCAACACCTTGGTTGACCGGATCGCGGCGGCGGTCTCGGTCAGCTTCGTGGCGGCCCCGTCCTTTGTGATCGCGTTGTTGTCGTTGCTGGTCTTTGCTGTCCATTTGCAGTGGTTTCCGGCCATCGGCGTAGGTAAAGGGTTTGGTGACAGGCTTTATCACGTGGCGCTTCCGGCCTTTGCCATCGGGCTCAGTTGGGTCGGATACATCGCACGGCTGGTGCGCGCCTCGATGCTTGAGGTGCTGGGCGAAAGCCACATCCGAACAGCTCGCGCTTTTGGCTTGCGCGAGCGGCGCATTGTTATGGTCTATGCCTTGCGCATCGCCATCCTGCCGGTCGTGACTGTGATCGGTGTTGGAATGGGGTTTTTGCTCAGCTCAGCGGTGTTTGCTGAGATCGTGTTTGCCCGCCCCGGGTTGGGCAAGCTGGTGATCGATTCCATCACCACGCGGAACTATCCGATCGTCATGGGCTCGGTCCTTGTATCGACCGCGCTGTTTGTTCTGTCGACCGCTCTGGCGGATCTGGTCAATGCCTGGCTGGACCCGCGGGCCCGGACAGCGGGCTGAGGGGTCAGAGATGAGCAAACCAAGATCGGAACTGTCCACAATTCTGCGCGGGGTCGCCCGCGATCCGCTGGGACTGGCGGGGTTGATCATCGTCGGAACCATTGTGTTCTGTGCCCTGTTTGCGGCCTGGATCGTACCTTATGACCCGGTTGCGCTGAACGTGACCCACCGGTTGCAGGGACCGTCGGCCGAGCATCTGCTGGGCACTGACCAGCTGGGCCGCGATACGTTCAGCCGGGTGATCATGGGCGGGCAGGTGGCGCTGAAGGTGGCGTTGCCTGCAGTGTTCGGCGCGATGGTGATCGGGCTGACACTGGGAATGATCGCGGGTTACGGGCCGAAGTGGCTGGATAACCTGCTGATGCTGTTCTTCGACACCATCCGCTCGTTCCCGACGGTCATGTTCGCTCTGGCGGTGGTCGCGCTGGTCGGGCCCAGCCTGCAAACGGTGGTTTTTGTGGTCATGGCAACCTCGATCCCCACCTACGGGCGGGTGGCGCGGACGCAGACGCTGACCTTGCGCAATTCCGAGTTCATTCTGGCCGAACGATCCATGGGCGCCAGCATCTTCCGCATCCTCGGGGTGCATATGCTACCCAATATCATCGGTGTGCTGGCCGTTCTGGCGGCAATGGACATCCCCACGGTGATCGCGCTTGAGGCCGGTCTGTCCTTTCTGGGTCTGGGGGTCAAACCGCCGACGCCAAGCTGGGGATCGCTGCTGAAGGACGGGTACGCATTGATACGACAGACGCCATGGCTGGTGGTCGCCGGGGGCCTGCCGATCATTCTGGCCACGCTGGGCTTTACCTTTCTGGGCGAGTCCCTGCGCGATGTGGTTGATCCCAAACTGAGGAAACAGCGATGAGCACCCCTTTGCTGGAAATTGACGGCCTCAGTGTCGACTACGAAACGGTCCGGGGTGATCTGAAAGCCCTGCGCGACATCTCGTTCGACATCAAACCGGGCGAGATCGTGGGCATCGTCGGCGAATCCGGCTGCGGCAAGTCCACGCTGATTTCCTCGATCCTACGTCTGACCGCGCCGAATACCCGATTCAGGAACGGGGAAATCCGGTTCAAAGGGCGCGACCTGCTGTCGCTATCCGAACGCCAGATGCGGGCGCTGCGCGGCGACGATATCTCGATCGTGTTTCAGGACCCGATGCAGACCCACAACCCGGTGCTGTCCATCGGGCAGCAGATGCTGGACATCCAGCACCGCTCGGGCGCGTCGAAATCCGAAAAACGCGCGCGGGCCGCAAAGATGCTGGGGGCTGTCGGTATTCCCGATCCCGAGGCCCGGCTGACGCAGTTCCCGCATGAGTTCTCGGGCGGGATGCGGCAGCGTATCGCCATTGCCATGGCGCTGATGTCGGAACCTGACCTTCTGATTGCCGATGAACCCACAACAGCACTGGACGCCACGCTTGAGGTGCAGATCATCGAGCGGCTGAAAGACCTGCAACAGGATTTCGGCTGCGCGATCCTGTTCATCTCACACCATCTCGGGGTGATCGCAGAGCTGTGTGATCGGGTGGTGGTGATGTACGCAGGCGCCGTTGTGGAGAGCGGTGAGGTACGCGAGATATTCCACCACCCGAAGCACCCCTATACCCGCCGTCTGATCGACTGCGATCCGGGGCATATCAAGACCCGAGCGCGCGTCCTGCCGACCATTCCGGGCGAGGTGCCCGGTCTGGCCAATCTGCCCGGCGCCTGCATTTTCCGCGACCGTTGCGATCAGGCCATGCCGCGCTGCGCCAGCGACGTCCCGCCGCTTGAACAGGTGCAGCAAGGCCATCTGGCCGCCTGCTGGCTGAACCATACGGAGGCCGCGACATGAGCCTGCTTGAGGTCGAAAACCTGCAAACCAGCTATGGCCGCGTCAACGTGCTGGCCGGGGTCAGTTTCAAGGTGGATCAGGGCGAAACCTATGCGTTGGTGGGTGAAAGCGGCTCGGGCAAGACCACCGTGATCCGCGCAATTGCAGGGCTGGCCCCGGCACAGGCGGGCAATGTCCGGTTTGACGGGCAAGAAATCCGCGGCCTGCCGGAACGGGCGCTGCGCCCGCTGCGCAAGGACATCGCAATGATGTTTCAGGACCCGGTTGGCAGCCTGTCGCCGCGTCTGACCATCGGCAGTCTGATCACCGAACCCTACCGCATTCAGGGCCTGAAAGACCGTGATCTGCGGGCCGAGGCGCGGCGGCTGCTGGAAATGGTCAACCTGCCTGCGGATTTTGCGGATCGCTACCCTTACCAGCTGTCGGGCGGGCAGGCGCGGCGTGTCGGCGTGGCCCGCGCGCTGGCGTTGGAACCGCGCCTGATCCTGGCAGATGAACCCACCGCCGGGCTGGATGTGTCGGTTCAGGGCGAATTGCTGAACCTGCTGAACGACCTGCGCGAACGGTTGGGTCTGGCGATGGTGATCATCACCCACAACCTGAACGTGGTGCGCCATGTGGCGGACCGCATGGGCATCATGTATCTGGGCCGACTGGTCGAAGAAGGCACGACCGAGGCGATCTTTGACACCCCCCGCCACCCCTATACCCGCTGCCTGTTATCGGCCAACCCCGAACCCGACCCCGACGCGCGGCTGGAGCGAATTGCGCTGAAAGGCGAACCGCCCAGCCTGCTCAAGCGCCCCTCGGGCTGCGAGTTCCGTGAGCGCTGTCCGGTGGCCGGCGATATCTGCATGCAGACCCCCGTCTGGGAACAGACCGATGGCCACGGTTTGCGCTGTCTGAAACCATTTTGAAATGACGAGACCCCAATGACCAACCCGGACGCCAAACTGTTTTTCAACGGGCCGATCCTGACTATGGACGCACAGAACCCGGAATGCGAGGCTGTGCTGACCCGGGGCGGGCAGATCGCTGCGGTTGGGTCCGAGGCGGACTTGCGCGCCCGGATGCCTGCGGATACGCAAGAGGTTGATCTGCAGGGACAAACCCTGATGCCCGCCTTTATCGATCCGCACGGGCATTTCCCCGATTCCGGCTTTGTCGAACTGTTCCGGGTGGATCTGTCCGCACCGCCACGCGGCGACTGTCTGGATATTCCCACAGCCCTGCGCCGTTTGGCCAACCGCGCCCGTCAGACCCCGAAGGGCGAGTGGATCATGGGCGTTCTGTTCGACAACACCGCCATTGCCGACCGCCGGATGCCCACCCGCGCCGAGCTGGATGCGGTGTCACGCGATCATCCGGTGTGGGTTATCCACGCCTCGGGGCACAATGGCGTTGCGAATTCGGCCGCGCTGTCGTTTCTGGGGGCCGATGCGAACACGCCGGACCCAGTCGGAGGGCGTTTTGATCGCGACCCCGAGACCGGAGAACTAACTGGCCTGATCGAAGGTCTGTCCGCGATGGGACCGCTGGGCGAGACCTGTTTCCTGATCGACCGTGTGCGTTTCCTGCAAGGATGCGCCGCCGCCCGTGACGAGTATCTGCAACATGGTGTGACCTTTGCGCAGAACGCCTGGGTCAATGCCGAGTTACTGGAGCATTTCGCTGCGCTGGCCGCGCAGGGTGACCCGGGTATCGGCCTGATGCTGTTGCCCATCGCGGAACTGGAACCCGCGTTGTCCGAAGGACGGGCCGAGGTGGACTGGCAAGACACCCCGCATGTCCGCACTGGACCGCGCAAGCTATTCTCGGATGGTTCGTTCCAGTTACAAACTGCATTTCTGAGTGAACCCTATCACGAGGTTCGCAAGTCGGATTGTCCCAACGGCATGCCTTATATGGACCCGGACCTGTTCCGGTCCGAGGTCATCCGCCTGCACAGGCTTGGCTTTCAGGTCCATTGCCATTGCAACGGCGACGCCGGGGCCGAAATGTTCATCGACGCGGTCGAGGCCGCGCTGCTGGACACCCCATGCGACGATCACCGGCATACTGTCATTCACGGGCAGGTCTTGCGTGACGATCAGCTACGCCGGATGGCCCGACTTGGCATGACGGTCAGCTTCTTCTCGGCCCATGTGCATTTCTGGGGCGACCGGCATTATGACACGATCATGGGGCCCGCCCGCGCCAACCGCCTGACCCCGGCTGGATCAGCCGGACGGTTCGGCGTGCGGTTCACCCTGCACAACGACGCCTCGGTTACGCCAACACGCCCCTTACATCTGGCGCATTGCGCGGTAAACCGTGTAACAGCGTCCGGCCGTTTGTTGGGCGCAGATCAGAGGGTTTCTGTGATGTCGGCGCTAAGGGCGCAGACGATTGATGCCGCTTGGCAGGTCTTTCTTGAAGATGAACGGGGATCGCTTGAACCCGGCAAGATGGCCGATCTGGCGGTGTTGTCCCAGAACCCGTTATTGGCACCGGAACGGTTAAAAGAGATTTCAGTCACCCGAACCTATCGGTGCGGAAAGCTTGTTTTTGAACGAGATAAGGCATCTGAACCCCATACGGACATGCAGCCGCTGGAAGCAAAGTGAGTCTGATCGCGTAAGGTGCTTAGGTTCAGGACTCATAGCCAGTAATTGACGAGTGCCGGCAGCGCGATGGCTGACAGGAAAACCTTTGGGCATCTGTCGTAGCGGTTCGCGATCCGCCGCCAATCCTTCAGCCTGCTGAACATGATTTCGATCCGGTTGCGCCGTTTGCAGCGACGCTTGTCGTGCTTCACCGGTTTCTTCCGCTGTTTTCGACCGGGGATGCAGGCGCGTAAAACTTGATTTGGCCACAAAACACGGCGTTAAGTTTCAGCAATGCAAAACAGTGTCTACAGTGCTAAAAATGATGAGATTTATTCCGGCGTTTGTACCCGCGGCTCAGTTAAAACCGGAAGCGCACGCTTCTTTCACAATCTCATTGCACAATAACTGACAAAATCTTGAACAACATGTAAATCTGCCGAAAAGAACTTCCATGACAGTTGATGCTGTCTGTTTTTCTCCCCCTCGAAGCAGACAGCTGTCAAATTGAGCACGTTCCAAACATTGGGGAAGCCGGCGCAGGGATGGTGGTCGGTCATCTCTTCAGAACGTCTGTAATCTACAGCTATTTCAGGCGGCCGTGATGTGAAACAGTCACGGTCGCCTTTGTGCACCCAATATCCTTTGATCGGCTCAGATTGCTAAGAGAGAAGATCATCGCGTATTTATCTCAACTCACTCGTTACCTCGTACACATTGGCCATGATCTTCGAGATTTTCCGATCCATGCGTGGACAGTTCATATTTCATCGTTGGGAAATGTAGTACAAACGTCCAAACTTCGCTCTCTTTGATATGGATAAAGGTTACACCGTCAAGGCCATGTGCGACCGTCGCAGCCCCTTCGATATCATGAAAGAAAATTTGCGCGTCTGCGCCCTCTTCGGGTTGTGAAATTCTGATCTCATCGTGTGTCACATCTGATACGCAGCGAAACTCTGTTCCGCCTGCAACCGCCGTTGAAGCACAGGCGATACCACTGATCAAAGCCAGTTTTCCCAGCATAATATACCTCGTTTCACGTTTAATTTCTGCGCCCATCGAGCAATTCTCTCTCTGCTATTCTCATTTCAGGTTTGCCAAAGCTGACACTAATTCTCAGCCCGGGATCATTGTTCGTGGCCGAAATCTTGGCGCCATGCCGTAGGGCGACGGCTTTGACCAGTGCTAGGCCCAGGCCGTTTCCGCTTTCCCTGCGATACCCATCAACGCGGTAGAACGCGTCGAATATCTTATCGAGAAGCGGTCCGGGTACGCCAAAACCATTGTCTGAAACCTCCAGCACTACAGAGTTGTTGCTGGCTGCAAGCGAGACCCGTATCCAAGCCTCGGGCGGGCAATACTTGATCGAGTTGTTTATGAGGTTGACCAACAGTTGCTTCAGCATCTGCTCATCGCCTCGGACCAATATGGTATCGGCGTTGAAGTCAGCCGTTATGCTCATCTGCGCATCTTCTGCCACGGGAGAAAACGTTTCGACGACGTCCGCAACCAATGCACTCAGATTAACGGTCGAGAATGGTCGTTTATACGTTCCGGCCTCTATTCGCGATATCCTGAGAATGGTGTCGAACACCGCGCTTAGTCGCTTAAGCTCATTTTCAAGCTCGTGCAGCTTGGGTCGCGGGTCACCACCATAGTCAAGCTCGCTGTAAACTTGCTGCAAAGCCAGAAATCCATGAGACAATGGTGTTTTCAGGTCGTGCGCAATCGTAACTGCGGTTGTCTGCGTGCTGATCATCAAACTGGACAATCGGTCCAGATGCCGGTTCATAAGGCGCGACACTCGATCAATCTGATCGTTTAGGTTTGAAACCGGAAGGCGGGCTTCAGTGTTCCCTTTGGAAATCATGTCGAGCGTTTTTTCAATGCGCCTAAGCTTGCCGTAGCTGTAGTGGCTGACCCAATAGCCGAGCCCGAGAACGACTACGGTGGTTGCAATGGTGAGAAGCACCAGACTTTCCCAAAGCGTGGTTAACGCCTGGTTCATGGATGTCATGCTGCGTGCGACTACGGTGCGATACCCAAGATAGTCCGATGCTCTGAGCAGATAGACAGGGCTGCCGCCCCCGATCTCGACAAAATCAGGGTCAACTTCGTGCCAACCATTTGTTTTGGGTATCTTGGGCACGGTGCCTGCAAGAACAGAGTTATGCTTGTCAAACAGAGCAATCATGTGAAGCCCGGTCCGGTTCGGACTATTCAGGTGATCTACAGCGCGATGAACCGCATCGGCGCCGCCGTCCAACAGGATTTCGTGAAGCAACAGCTCTTCTTCCAGAATCTGTTGTTCGAGATTGGTTCGCAATGTGTCTTTCAACGCAACATAGGCGGCGTATCCAAACACTGCCGTGATAATCCAGACTACAAGTGCGGCGTAACACGCGGTTCGAAACGGCGCCCCCGAGAAAATACTAGCGCGGTCCATGGAGGCTGTACCCGACATTTCGAACTGTGTGCAAAAGTGCGATCTCGAACGGTTTGTCGATTTTGGCTCTGAGGCGGCTGATATAGGTCTCGATCACCGTCGAGTTCGGATCGAAATTGTAATCCCAAACCTGTTCGAGGATCATGTTTCTGGTCACGATCCTGCCGGAGTTGCGCATCAGAAGTTCCAACAGCGCGAACTCTCGTGGTTTCAGCTCAATCGTTTGGTCCTGCCGACGGACCAGACGTTTCAGCAAATCCATCGACAGATCAAGCACACGCAATTCCGTTGCCTCCACCCTGTCGGTGCGCCGTTTCAGAACGCTCTGCAAACGCGCCAGCAGCTCTGAAAAGTGAAAGGGTTTGACCAGATAGTCATCCGCCCCCTCGGTCAGGCCTTCGACGCGATCGCTCACGTCGCCGATTGAGGTGAGAAACAGCACCGGCGTCTGATTTTGCGCCGCGCGCAGAGCTTTCAATATCGACATGCCGTCCATACCGGGCAGCACCCGATCAAGGATCACCGCGTCGCATTGGTTGTACAGGCAATATGACAACGCATCGCGCCCATCTTCGAACCACTCGACCGTAAACCCGCTGGAGCGGAGTCCCGAGATCACGAATTCTGCGGTTTTGACGTCGTCTTCGGCGACTAGAATTTTCATGGCTTCGGCTTTCAATCACGTTGCAAAAGGCAACGCTGACGCAACAAGCCCTCGTTTGGGTGGTTCAGGCACATTACTGCGCCTGAACCTTTGGCGCGAGGGGGTCATTTATAAACTCAACGTCTCTTCGACGGCTTTCACCTGAAGACGGGCCAGCCCCAGATTGGCGGCCTTCTTGTCCAGCGCCACATAGACGAAGATATTCGGGTTCTTTTCCAGGGGCCTGATCAGGTGAAACTGCTTGCCCAGCGTGATGAGGATATCCTCGATCACGTCATTCAGTTTCAGCGCATCGATTGCCTGCAATTTGGCGCGCACCACTTCCACATTCGCCGCGCCCGCGGTTTCAAGATCGAACTTGGCGCCGCCTTCGGTGGCAAGGGTCAGACCGGTGTCACTGTCAACCAGACAGGCGCCAATCAAGCCTTTGATTTCACTGAGTTTTGATATGTCCAAAGACATCATCTTCTCCTTCGTTAAGTTAAAACCGGCAGCTCTGTTTTCGTCAGAGGTGCCATTTCGCGGCTCAGATTCTTCATTCGCAGGGCCGGTGCCCGGGATTTTGATCGTGTATGTCTGGACCAACCCAAACCGTTTGCCAAAACGCGTGGCGGCCGAAAGAGAGCTTTGTTTGTTTTTCACCATCTTCTTCACTCTTCGGTTCTTGGGTGGGGTGGAAAGCGGGTTCCGGAGTGTGACAGCTGCATTGCCTAAAGCGCCCTTGAGGGGGGCCGCGGCATCGCACCCGGGGCCATTACTCGGTTCGTATGGAGCAGCAACGTGTCTATGAGCTGTTCGTCGATCTGCGGAAGCACCCTTGGCGCAGCACTACGCTGGCGCGGAGTGGAGAGCATAGTGGCCAGCAATCGGAACGGCGGCGCAGGATGTGCCGGTTCGACATCCGCAGCCTGCCACAGCAGCTGTGCAGCAATAAGCACCGGCCGATACCCGAGCGGCGTCTGACCAGCGAGCAGCAGAGAGATCGCATCGCCCTTGTCACCTGCAAGAACGCACCACAGGTTGGTGCATTCAAAGCTGACATACGCGATCCCGCAAATGATGATGCTTAACATGCTTGCCTTCGACTCATACAAACCAACAGATGAGTGTAGAGGCGATATTCAGTTTAACTGAATTATTCAGTTTCTTTAAAAATATGTAAGAAAAGCCTGAGCGGGCCAGAGAATAGGCGGGGGATTTTATGGATTTGGAAAATTACATATATAAAACAAATGGTAAAGGTGTGCTCGTTATTCCTATAAGCACGAAATCTTGACGCTACGTCATGATATCCTGAATCGCGCCATGCGGAAATCAGCGCATTTTCCCGGCATGGATTTGGTTTAGCTAAATTTAAACTTTAGCGACCCAAAGGTTAAACCGCGCGCTTTCCGCAGTCTGCCAGATCACAAAAAAGGCGGCCTTCTCCGCCATGCTGAAACACTTAGGGAAGGCCGCCGCGAGGATTGGCGGGGTTCTTAGAGTGAGTGGCATTCTCAGATGCCGGTGAGGCCCTATTCGGGCGAGCGTGGAGACGCCTGTCCTCGAAGTTATGCTAATCAATCCACCCAAGCACAATGCGCGTGCTTTCTTGCACCTGCCTTTCACCAAGATCAAAATTTTGACAAATTCTTCGGTTCCCGCACTGCGCACTAACGAACCTAGCCCATCCGGTATCCGACGTTTCTGAGCGTCACGATCCGCTGGCCTTCGGCCCCGATCTTGCGGCGCAGGCGACCAACATAGACGTCAACCACATTGGTCAGCGGATCCTCGTTCATACCCCAGACCGAGTTCAGGATGCGTTCGCGTGACAGGACCCGGCCGGTGTTGGTCAGAAAGAGAAGCAGCAGGTCGCGCTCTTTCTTTGACAACTTGATTTCTTGTCCGGCCACCGAGACCTGAAGCGAGTTTCGGTCAAACTTCAGGTCTCCGCAGATGATCTCGGTATCGCTCAGATCACGCGCATAACCGTTGGCGCGGCGATGCAGCGCCTCGACCCGCGCGATCAGCTCATCGAAATCGAACGGCTTGGGCAGGTAATCGTCCGCGCCGATCTTCAGCCCCTCGACCCGTTCTTCCGGGCTGTCCAGAGCGGTCAGCATCAGAATCGGTGTTTTCGATTTGCGGGCGCGAAGCTTGCGGCACACATCCTGACCCTGAATGCCCGGCAGCATCAGATCCAGCAGAATGACGTCATAGGTGTTTGTCGCGGCAAGCTCCAAAGCATCTTCACCATCCGGGTCCGGGGCGTGATCCACCGCCCAGCCCTCGGCTGACAAACCGCGCCGTATGAAATCGGCAACGCGGGCTTCATCTTCGACAAGCAAGATATTCATGATGTGCCTCAACTCTTTCCCTGTTCGAAACTGCACCGACAAAATCAGGTTGGCCCTGATACCCGCGCATCAACCCCTTTTTTGCATCGTGTCGGTTTGAACAACTTTCATCCGGGCGGCCTTGGGCAGGGTTATGACGATCCGCAGCCCGCCCTCTGGCCGATCCTGAAGATCGACAGTCCCACCATGCGCCTCGACGATGGATTTTACCACCGGCAGCCCAAGGCCGCTGCCTTCGATACCTTGCCCCGACGCGTTCGAGCCCCGAAAGAAACGATCAAAGGCCTGGGATTTCTCTACCGCGCTTAACCCCGGCCCGTCATCCTCGATGGCGATCGTGCACGAGGCAAGCCCCTCGTCCAGCTTGACCCCGATCGTCGGCCCCCCATAGCGCCGTGCATTCTGCAGCAGGGCCAGCACGGATTGGCGGAGACGCACCTCGTCGACCGATGCCATTACTTTGCTGTCGGGGCTGTCGAACCGAACCGGGTCGGGGAACATTGCGACAGCATCATGGACGATCTTGCGCAGGTCGGTTTGCCTGCGATCCAGCCTCAGCTGGCCGGCCTCAAACCGCGCAACGGTCAGCATGTCGTCTACGATCTGATTGGTATGCTTTGCTGAATCCCGAATACGCGCCAGCGAATCCGAGGCCTCGTCGGGCAGGGAATTCGACGTCCGCAGGGTAACATCGGCCTCGCCCAGGATGATGGCCAGCGGGGTGCGCAGCTCATGGCTTATGTCCGCCATCAACCGCTTGCGGTTTTCCTCGCCGGTTTCCAGCTTATCGATAAGCTGCTGCAGCTCGGCCGTTCTGGCTGAAACGGTATCTTCAAGCCGCCGCTTCTGTTCGGCGCGGCTGGCCTCACGCGCGGCGAGGCCCTCGGCCATGCCGTTCAGCACGGTGCCCAGTTCGCGAAACTCCAGGCTGCCCCCAAGATGGACCGGCTCGGAATAGTCAGCCCTGCGCAGGCGACCGATGCCATCTGCCAACCGTGTCAGTGGCTTTCTGATCTGACGGTTGAACGATACAAGCCCGACCAGCAGGACCGCAATTGCGGCCAGTACGATCATATAGACCAGCCGCTCGTTCCATTGCCGAAAGGCGATTGCCTCGGCCAGAACATCCTCGACCTCTTCAACCTCTTCATCCAGCGCGGCCTGAATCTTCTGGTCAAGCGCGTCATCGATATCTCCATCAAGCAGACCCGCCAGACGTTCTATCTGAACAAAGGTCTCAACCGGGTTGCCTTCGGCTGACAGGCTTGCGATGGCCGCGTTGACGGCTTCGATATCATCCTCAATCTCATCGAGCAGCTCCAGTTCCTCGATCTCTTCGTCGCCCACCATCTGAATCTCACGCGCGATGGTCTTACGGATCGCTTCCAGAGTCTGGGCGATCTTTGCCCGCAACTCGACTTCACTCACCCCATCGTCCCGATCCCCGATCAGCAGCGCATCGCCGTGCTGCTTGAACAGGCGGTAGAGGTCCGCTTCCAGCCGCAGATGCAGCCCATAGGATTCCTGCGCCAACTGTATCCGCGCATCCCACCACCGGGTTTTTTCGAGGCTGTATAAGGTCAGGCCCGCCAGCCCGCCAAGAAAACCGACAAGAACCATAGCATAGATACCAAACAGGGTAGATGAGCGCATGTCAGACGACCTTTGAGTTCTCTTCCAGATTAAGAGGGATGGTTTCTCCGACCAATATGATCGTAGCGCTGGACAGAGCCCGCAGCGTCGCAAGCAAGTCAGCCTGATGGGATTTGCACAATTCCCACCGCACCGAGGCGATGACAATGACATCCGCCCTGCCAAGAACAGCGCGTGCCAGGTCCAGCGGCAATGTTTGATGCGGTAGCAGACCGTTGCCGTTTTCTGCCAGGCGCTGATCAAGACCGCGCGGCGCAGACAGCAGATCAGACAAGCCAAAGCGCCGCATGATCTCCGATATCTTCCTGTCGCCCGGCCGTCTCCTGCACATCAAGCTTGCGGAACGGCGCAAACTGCCCTGAAGGCCGATATGTTCATCACCGACAAAGGCCACTTTGGGGGCCTTGTCCTGCCCGCTGAAGCGCACGTTGATCCCCGCGCGCCGGTCGAGCCCCGCGATACACCGCGCGATGATCAACGCATGTTTGCCTGTCAAAGCCGAAGCCGTGCCACGTTCGGCCCTGAACGCGATGGGCGTCTGATCAACTTCTCCGGTGATTTCGACTGCAATGGGACCGGTGCAGGGTGTCGCTTTCCGCCGGACCTCGGGTTCCGACAGCAGCCTCTCGGCCTTCTCGCGCGCCACGCGCCACGCGCAATACTGGTCCCATGCCCCGGCGAGTTTCTGCAGCGGAATGGCGACCAGCGCAATGACCGAAAGGCAGGCGGCTACCGTGGCTGGCGCTATGCCGGTTTGGCTGGCTTGCCAGAGCATCAGAAGACCGGCAAGGGCCACCCCCAATTGCAGCGTTGCCTGAAGACTGGCGGTTCGGCCCCTGCGCGCCAGCGCATCGTCGCGCAGTGATGCGCCCTGAGTTTTCAGCCTGCGCAGCTCTCGGCCGGTGCGGCCCATCAAGTCCAGTTCCGGTGCAATCGCGATCCGCTCGATCATGGAAATCGCGATACTTGCCCGACGGCTGCGCAGGTTCCGATGCCGACGCCGCAGGTGCCACGCTAGGGCCGCCATCAGCGCAACAGAAAATCCCAGCGCAGATAGGCCGCTGATCGCAAGCGTCGGGCTCAGCGCATACAGAATGGCACCCGCGCCCGGAATCACCACGGCAGCGGACCACACATCGGGCAGGCCCCGGCCAAACCAGAGGCGAGCCGCCGAAAGATCCCCCACGAAACGCAAGGACAAAGCCCCCAGCCGACGTTCTTCGTGGCGGGATTTCGGAAGGCGCGCGATCTTTCGATACAGAACCTGACGCAGCGAGATCGCATAGCTTTGACCCAACGCCTCGGCCCGGTATTGCGATATCAGCGGACACAGCGCCGCGACTACGCCAGCCAGGGCCAATTGCGCCACGGTTTCCACAGCCAGGACATTGCCCCCGTGCAGCGCTGCGAACGCATCCCGAGTGGCAAAGGCGCCAATAGCCAATGCGCCCGCCTGCAGGATACTGCTGGACACCACGAGGACCGCATCGATGATGCGGTCCCTTGTGGCCAATCCGGGGAGGAGTTTCATGCGGCCACATCCTCCGGTGCACGGCGCATCAGCGGCACGACGTGTCGGGTGATGATCTCGGGCGACCACAGGTCTTCGCGCGACAGGATCGGGCGGCCCGTGGCCTCGGTGGCTTCAGCGGCGGCCAGAGGCGAGCAGCTGACCATCCCCGAAATCGCAAAGGGGCTGAGACCGGCCTGATCCAGAACAGTCACACCGCCAAGAGCGCTCAGCGCATCCGGGGCTGCGAACAGGATACCATCCAGACGGTCGCGAATGCGCGACGATTGCAGGATGGCCCGCGTTTCCTGCTGGAATACACCATCGGCAATCTCGACCACCACAACCTCGGCCCCGCGCGCAGCGGCGGTGGCAACCAGTGTGTCAAAGCCCGCTTCGATCTGTGCCAGCGGCATCCGGTATGTGGTGGCCATCCCGACATCCGTGAAATCCAGCGCCGGAGCGCCGCCGTCCTCGAAACTGTTGAAGTCACCAAAGGCGCCGGTTCCGGTGGCCTTGATCCCTGCCACGGCAAAGCCCGACCGCATCAGACCGTGCCCAAGGCTGCACGCGGCAGTTGTCTTGCCCGAGTTCATGGAGGCGCCGAAAACACCAATGACCGTGACCTGATCATTGGATGGCAGGCTGGGTAGAGCATAATCTGCCACGTTGATCACCCGCCCCTCCGCAGTCGTCAGCAAACCGAGAGGTTTCAACCGAGTGGGGTCTTCCATACGGACATGGGCCGCGTCCACCCGCCCGGCGACGCCGCCGCCTGCCACCAGATCAATCAGATCGTCATCAATGATTGCACTGGCCAGAAACTGATCCGGCGCATAGCGATCCCCCAGGCAGAGGACAACAAAGTCACCCGGATAACTGGCCGAAGCGCGGCGCTCGGCCAACTGGATTTTCTTATGGTGTCCGATCTCGGCAATCTCGCAGAGGATCAGATCGCCGGCCTTTGCAGCGTCCATCTGCGTGGAAATCCCGCGCACGTCGGATCGATCGACCCTGCGGGTTGTGAAGGCCCATTTTGCAATGTCGCAGGCTAAAGGAGAGGTTTGGGGAAACTGTGTCATGCTTAACTCCGTGACTGGCTGTTCGATGCTTTCGTTGTGCCAGCGCCATGTGAGAAAAATCGCAAAACCGGATGAAGGGGCGGCGTGTGATCAGATGAACGACAAATGAACGCGTCGGGTTTCGATCAGTCGTCATCCCCATTATCATCGCCGCCGTCATCCCCGCCGCGCTCACCGTTGCCGCCATCGTCGCTCTCGCGCTCGCCCCGGTTGCCTCCCTCGGATCTGTGTTCGCCGCGGTCGTTTTGCCTGCCCTTGCCGTTGTCCCGCCCGCCGCGCAGTTCGATGATCGTGATGCGATTGTCTGCATTGCGATCTATGTCCTGAAGCAATTTCCTTGCCCCGGCTGTACCAAAGGCGGCCACAAGCTCATCAAAACTCAGAACGCCATCCGCGTTCGTATCAACCGAGCGAAAGCTGGCGGTCTGCGCCTCGGCCGTGCTGACCTGCCACAACCCGACATATAAGATGCAAGTCAGCAATATAATGCAGACCGCGTGACTGATTGCCCCCGGCCAGCGTTTGCTTGCCCTACGTCCATTCCCCGACACAAATGTTCCTTTGCCATCCGGCCCTTCGCGGAAACCGGCGTTTTCTTAGGTCCAGTAGGACAATATGGCGCGCGCAGATGAAGCGCGCATATTCGAAAAATGAACGGAAAATGAACGTCCGAAGGGGCGTGTCAGAAAACACACCGGCGTAATGCAAGCGAGGAAATCCGCCGGTCAAGCATCGGTGGAGCAGCCTTGCCCCACCGCATGAAAAAAACAGGTTTGCCTGAGTCGTTAGCTCAATCGAGGGCAAGTCTAATTCAGGTCAGATCGTCGATCCGCGCCTCAGGGGCATTGCGCTTGACGGATTCGATGCCGTTGTCGCGTCCAGATGCACTGGTGTAGCTTTCGCTGACACCGATAACCTGACCGTTGCTGGCTTTCAGGTTGAATCGATGGCCACCGGATTTGGTTTCCTTCCGCTCATACCTGTCGTCGTTCGTAGCGTTTGTTTTTACAGATGCGATGCCGTTTTCGGCGCTGGCCTTTTGGACATACCCTTCACTGGCCAGAATGATCTCTCCATTTCCCGCCTTTAGCCGGAAACGGTATTCTCCGGCTTTGTCTTCGTAAACTTCAAATTTTCCTGCCATGTAAGCCACCTTATTGTTGTAGAACCTAAACACGTCACGACGTTGCGATTTTCGCCATCCAGTCACAAGAAGAAATTTGCACAAAAGAAATCCAGCATAAGGGGTTACCGCAGATTCCGGCACACAAAGGACCAGTTGGCGCGGCTCTAGCTTGGCCAGTCACCTAAAATCAGGTCACTGCGGTTTTAGTGATCCGGCCACAAGAGTGATAAGCAACGAAACACAGATTTAGTGACGATAGATCTTTGGGGTGATCAAAGAACATGAGACAGGTGGGAAATGGCTGATCCTCTAGTCCGCTATGCCCTACCACAACGACAACCTGACGTTCACAGATCATCAATTCATAAGATGCTGTGTTGCATCCGAGGTTCGGACGGAGCCTTCTCTGAGCAATGCTGCAGTCTGCACAAATGTCTGCTTTCGCGCTTCCCAATGATTGAAGACGGCTAGACGGAGTGCTGATCGCAGGCGATACCAACACGATGAGACGCCACTTGGATATCCCGGCTCGGGCCGCGCGCAAATATGGGTGCCCGGTTGTTACCATTTGGGGAAATCATGAACCTTATGGGTCAATCTGGTCGGAACTACTGGCCGACGAAGAGCGACAGCCAACTGATCTTTGCGCAGAAGGCCTCGATATTCGGGTCCTACATGGTGCGGCAACGGAAATTGCTGGTGTTCGTATCATCGGAGCAACGCTTTGGACTGATCTCCAACTGTTTCCAGGATCGGACACGCAAACGCAGATGATGCTGTCTGCACACCTTCAGGACTATCGAGAAATACGAACCGCACCTGATACAAGGTTCACAGTTGAGGACATGTTGGAACGTCATAGAACCGACAAAATAGCGCTGTTTGAAGCGCTGCACCGGCCTCATTCTGGCCCAACGGTTGTAATGACACATCACTTGCCAGTACGGGAGCTACTCACGTCTTGGCGCACCCACCAAAACAACCCGGAGCGTTTGCTGAGCAACGGTTTTGCAAGTGATTTGTGGGATGAAGTGCGAAAGCTCAAAGTCCACACCTGGATATGTGGACACAGCCATGAGTAATTTTGCTGGGTGGGAGAAGGCGATCATGGATCGATGCGCTTTGTCTCCAACCAGAGAGGTTATCCAGGAGAGAGAACAGCATTTGATCCTTCAGGTTTGATGGCAGTTTGACCCATTCGATCGCCAAACGTATCAATTGTACATGCTTCGCAGAGCAGTTCGACAGTAACCATAGAGGCACAGCCGTGTTGCTGTTTAGACACGACCTGCAGTCAGCAAGTTCAAAACTGTTGAGGGAATCAGCAATCCCACTTATTCGACGACCTCCAATTGGTCCGTTGGACCCAAATCGTAACCCCCAACAAGGAAAGGGACTTACATGCTTATTCGTCATTTCGCCCTTTCGGGGCCGATCAACACCTAAGCTGACATCAGATCAGGTTTGATCCAGTTCGCCGGCTCGTAGCTGGCGCATCTATATACGTTTATTGGGTACTATCTTATGGGCAATTCTGTCTTGGATGGTCGCGTGTCAGCCGTGTCCGGCGACGGCGTCATCACGAAATTCTATACATCTGCGGCCTGGGTCGAAGGGCGGGCCGAAGCGCAACTTGAAGAAATCGCCGGTTGGACCGGCGTGCAAAAAATCGCGTCCTTTCCCGACTTGCATCCGGGCAAATACGGGCCGGTTGGATGTGCCGTTCTGGCGGACCGGATTTTTCCGCAGCTGATCGGTAGCGATATTGGTTGTGGCATGTCTCTGTTCCAGCTTGATCTGACTGTGCGGAAGCTGAAGTTGGAAAAGGCGCTGCGCCGGATGCGTGTTCTTGGAGAGCCTGCATCTGAAGATCAGCGCTGGCGACTGGAAGATGCTGGCCTGCCGACCGATCTGTTTGCTACATCGCTCGGTACGGTTGGTGGCGGCAATCATTTCTGCGAAGTGCAGACCTTGGCCGCGTCAGATGGCGGCATCCGCCTCGATGCATCACGCCTGTATCTGCTGGTTCATTCCGGATCGCGCGGATTTGGCAATGCGGTTCTTGGTTCGGTATTGAAGGATGCCTTTGCGGGCCTTGATCCCGAAAGCGACGCCGCGTGGGCCTACCTGCAGGATCATGACCGGGCCGTTCGCTGGGCCAGCCTGAACCGCCAGATCATCGCTGAACGCGCGGCAGGGACGCTGCGGGCAGATCTGATGCTGTTGGTCGATGCACCGCATAACTTACTTGCGCGGCATGGCGATGGCTGGCTGCACCGCAAGGGCGCGGCAGCCGCCGAGCAGGGATTTGTTCCGCTTGCCGGATCGCGGGCCAGCGCAAGTTATCTGATGGCTCCGAACGGTCATGATGACGCACTAAGCAGCCTCGCTCATGGTGCCGGGCGACGCTACGACCGATCCTCGATGCATGGTCGCGTCCGGGCTAAGAAATCTGATATTGAGGCCATGCAGCGCACATCCTTTGGCGGTCGTATTCTGTGCGAAGATCGCGACCTTCTGATTGAAGAGGCGCCTTTGGCCTACAAATCGGCCAAGTCCGTCGTCGAAGACCTGGAGCGAACAGGTGCTGCGCATTCTGTGGCTGAGTTCCATCCGCTTCTAACCTTCAAGAAAACGCGTGACGGGAGGCCGTCATGACTGCATCCCGACATATTTCACTCTTGGTCACCAGTGGCAGCGGTCCGGCGGAATGCCAGCAAGCAGTTGCAGGAGTGCTGGAGGCAATGCGCAACGAGGCCGAGCTCATCGCCGTGGACTTCGACGCCAATGGGATGCGTACAAAACATGGCTATAAATCCGCAGTGGTTCTGGTCAGCGGTGACGACGCGGATGCCTTCGCCAAGAATTGGCGCGGTACGATCCAGTGGCGGGCGGAAAGCAATCTGCGTCCGACGCATAAACGGGCCAATTGGTTCATTGGGGTGTTCGACTTGCCTGCACCGGTGCAAACACTTGAACGCATTCAAGCGAGCGACGTCACTTTTGCAACCTTCCGGGCGGGCGGACCTGGCGGGCAGCACCAGAACACGACCGATAGCGCAGTGCGGGCGACGCACAGGCAAACCGGGCTTGCAGCGGTGGCGCGCGAAGAACGGTCGCAACACCGCAACAAGGCGCTGGCATTGGAACGTCTTCAGCATCTGATGACCGCGCAAGCCACTGCGGAAGAAGCCGCACAAAAGGCAAGCCGCAATGAGCTGCACCATGCGCTCGAACGCGGCAATCCGGTGCGGTGTTTCAAAGGTCACGACTTTCGCGAAGTGAAAGGGGGCTAAGATGGAAGCATTTGATCAATTCCTGACCAGCGCCCTGACCAGCGATTTTTTCGCGGGCGGCTTGGCGCTCGGGGCCTTCGGGGTCGCGGCGGCCTTTCTGCGCATTGCGTTTATGGCCATGTACGGTGTGATTGTTCGGCGTGTTTGGGTCAGCCTAACGCTCGACAACAGAAGCGCGGCCTATCGCCATTTCTGTATCTGGATGGAGCAGAACAACGTCCTGTCCCATTCGCGTCATGTGCGTATGACGGATGGCAAATGGGCTCGGGGAACAAAGGGCTATGCACCTGCTCCAGGGCGGCACTGGTTTTTCTGGCGAGGAAAGCTCTGCCGTCTGGAGCGCGACATCAATGAAAAGTCAAAAGTGGGCGCATCACACAACCAGCGCCCGATGGAGGTATTGAATGTCACCGTCCTGTTCGGAAAGGTCGAAACGATATTGGGCTGGATCGCTGAGGGACGTACGCTTTCCCAAACCAGGGACCGTATCGGCCCTGGCCTTCATATTCTGAAAGGGGACTGGTGGGATCATGTCGGTGATGTCCCGCGCCGTTCCGTCAATACGGTACTGGTGGATGACGATCGCATCGAGAAAGTGCTGGAGGACATGCGTTGGTTCTATGGAGCCAGCGACTGGTACGCGGAACGTGGTGTTCCGTGGCGGCGAGGGTATCTGTTTTACGGCCCTCCGGGCACGGGCAAGTCGAGCCTCATTCGCGCGCTGGCGTCAGACCTGTCATTGGATATCGCGTCGCTGGATATCGGGCGCGTCACGCTGACGGATGATGATCTGCGTGAAGCGATGATGTGCGCCCCCAAGGGGTCGCTGATCGCAATCGAGGATGTGGACGCCGTGTTTACTCAGCGCGAAGGTGGTGAGAAACGCTCGGGCGTCAGCTTCTCGGGCTTGCTCAACGCCATCGATGGTGTAGCCGCTCAGGAAGGCCGTGCTCTGGTCATGACCACAAACCACAAGGAAAAGCTGGACCCGGCCTTGATCCGCCCCGGCCGCGCTGATGTGCATACCGAACTTGGATTGGTAAACGCGGCCACGGCTCGTCGGCTGTACATGCGATTTTTTCCTGGTGAACACGACTTGGCTGGGGTGTTCGAGCAGCAGTTGGGACATCAAAGGCACAGCCCTGCCCAGATACAGGGGTGGCTTTTGGCCAACAGCGCTGATCCAGAAACCGCAGCGCAGGCGTTAGGGCTGAAAAGTCACCTGCAGGATATCGCCGCAGAGTAACCGTAGCTTGGCAACCGAAAACCGTGCCTCCGCCGGGCTAGAACGCCCCCCACTCCAAATTAAACTTCCCCAGATACTTTCTAAGACGATCCGCGTCATTTTGGGTCTTTCGCTTGCCGCGAGAGACCGCAAACAGCACCCGACCAGCTGCGCTTAGACTGGATGAATTGCGGCAGGTGCGGATCACCTCAGCTAGTTGCACAAGGTCGAACGGGTCAACATCCGATACAGCGTCACCCATCACATCGGCCACCAGCCTATAGTCGTCATTGGACTGAGCAGACTTCCAATCCGCCAGAAGCGTCTCGATTTCGGCCGCGACCATCGCCCTTGTGATCCGCCCGCGTGGTGCAAGCGTGCACAAACGACGGATCGAGCCCGTGAAGTCACGGAAGTTTCCCGGCCAATGGGTTGCCGGGTCTTTGGCGAAGGCCAGATATTGGGCGCGGGCATCGGAGTTGAAACCGACATGTGTGCCCAAATCTCTTTCGCAGCGATCCAGCTCGTGCAGCAGATTTGCCTCGATATCCTCGGTGCGATTGCGCAGCGCGGGCAACGTGAAGCTCCATGTGTTCAGCCGGGCCAGCAGATCAGGGCGAAACTGTCCAGAAGCCGTCAGACTACGCAGATCTCGGTTTGCCCCGGCGATCAGGTGAAACCGGCTTGAGATTTCGTGGGCGGACCCCAGTGGATAAAACCGCCCGGTTTCAATCGCATGCAGCAGAACCGACTGCATGTTGGTGTTCAACTCGTCCACGTCATCCAGAAACAGGACACCGCCATCCGCTTCGCGCAACAACCCGCTGCGTTCAGTCCCTGCCGCCCCAAGGTAAGAGCGGCGCTGACCAAAAAGCGTCGCCATGGCATCTGGCCCGTTCAATGTTGCGCAATTCACGTGGACCAGACGGCCTTTGACGCGGCGTCGATCGAGTTTGAGGCTATGAATGCGCTCGGCCAGTTCGGTCTTTCCAGTGCCGGTTTCGCCGAGCAGCAGGATAGGTTCGTCGGAATTGCTGGCGACCAACTCAACCCTGTCAATCAGATCGTTGTATTCTGTATTGCGTGTTTCGATCCCACCCTTCAGCTGGTCGCTATGTTCCCGCGACAGCTGATCGAAGCGCTGCTGAAGTGCGTTATAGCGGCTCAGGTCCAGGTCGATGACATCGAACTTTGGCGTTTCCTCATCCGGTCCGGGTGGGCCGGTCTGGATCAGTCGCGCTGGTACATGGCGGCTTTCCGTCAGCAGGAACCAGCAGATCTGCGCCACATGTGTTCCGGTGGTCAGATGCACATGGTACCGTTCGCGTTCATCGTCAAACCCATAGGACCGCGCGAAGTCGAACAGCTTGCCATAGACCTCCTGAAAATCCCACGGGTCGTTCAGGTCAAGCCGCTGAAGCAACACTTCCGTCTCAGGTGACGTTTCCTCGATCTCACGCTGAACCTGCTTGGCTAGACGATTGAATCGCATGTCATAGAGAATCTCGAGCCGATCCACCTTGAAGTGATCATGGCTGACAAGGCTAGGTGTCGGTTTCCAACGCCTTTTCTTGCCCATATCCAACTGGGTTCCGAGAAAGCCGATGACCACGTTCTTCATTGCGTATCCAAATTTATAAATAGCGATACTATTAGATAGTATATGTGCGCGTACGAAAACTCAAACTCCATATTTTTACTTTAATATCAATGAGTTGATTGAATATTCGATTTTCTTTCGGGTGAACCGAACATCATGCCAAAACGTCCTCACCAAATATGAGGAACAAAAAAATGGCGAACAAATCCGTGTTTGCATCGATCAAAGGCCGGTTGCTGCCGAAAGCAACTGCAAAGAATGCCCACGCGGCACCGGCCTACGCTTATTCCGATGCCCATGCTCTGGCTCAAGTCGCTGTAACCGGCACTTTCGGGGGCATGTTCTATCAGTCGCCGCAGGAGGAACTGGAATATGTTCTGGACGTGGCCGAGTCTGTTGAACCTCGTTATCTGGCGCAGGCTGCAATCTATGCCCGCCGTTCGGGATACATGAAGGATATGCCTGCCGTGTTGCTGGCTGTTCTGGCTCGGCGTGATCCGGTCTTGTTCCGTTCGGCTTTTGGCCGTGTGGTCGATAACGGCAAAATGCTGCGTACCTTTGTGCAGGTTATCCGTTCCGGCCAGACTGGTCGTAAGTCATTGGGTTCTGCGCCTAAAGCTATGGTGCAGAACTGGCTGAACACCGCGTCTGGCTGGGCGCTGCTGAACGCCAATATCGGGAACGACCCGTCTTTGGCTGACGTGATCAAGATGGTGCATCCGAAACCAGTATCGGCTGAACGGGAGGCGCTGTTTGCCTGGATCGTCGGGCGGCCGTGCGAGGTGGCTTTGCTGCCACCGGCTGTGCAGGAGTGGATGGCATTCAAGGAAACCGGCAAAGGCCCGGTGCCTGACGTGCCGTTCCAGATGCTGACGCAGTTGGAGCTGTCCTCCGCCCACTGGGCGCGGATCGCACGTAAAGGCTCGTGGCAGATGGTGCGCCAGAACCTGAATACGTTTCAGCGTCACGGTGTTTTCGGCGTGGCAAAGAACATGGGTCACGTGGCGGCATTGCTGCGCAACCCCGAGGCTATCGCCAAGGCACGTGCGTTTCCGTACCAGTTGATGGTGGCGGCGCAGAACGTGAACAGCGAGATGCCGCGCGAGATCGTTGACGCCCTGCATGATGCGATGGAAATCGCGGTGCAGAACGTGCCAAAGATCGCGGGTCAGGTGATCGTGTGTCCGGACGTCTCCGGGTCCATGACCTGGTCTGTGACCGGGTATCGCCCAGGCGCCACCTCGGCCGTGCGTCACGTGGATGTAGCAGCCCTTGTGGCCGCGTCATTCCAGCGCGTGAACCGTGGTTGTCAGGTTCTGCCGTTCGACTTCGACGTGCGTGACGTACGTCTGGAGCCGCGCGACACGATCCTGACCAATGCCGAGCGTCTGGCCGCTCTGGCTGGTGGTGGAACAAACTGTTCCGCGCCGCTGAAGTGGCTGAACGATCGTGGTCGTGCACCGGATCTGGTGGTGTTCGTGTCTGACAACCAGTCGTGGGTAGATGCCCGCGCCGGCGGACAGGGCACGGCGATGTTGAAGGAATGGGAAGCGATCAAGCGTCGCAACCCAAAGGCCAAGCTGGTCTGCATCGACATCGCTCCATACGGGACCACGCAGGCGCAGACACGTGGAGATGTGTTGAATGTCGGCGGGTTCTCGGATGCGGTCTTTGACCAGATCGCGGCGTTTGCCAACGGTCAGACCGGCCCAGATCACTGGGTTGGTGAGATCGAGAATATCGAAATATGAAAGAGGTTCAGGCGGAATGCCTGTGGGACTACATTTTTAGGTAATGTCGCCGTCTCACAATCAGACTTGTCCGCCTGACCCATCCGAAACGAAACAAAAAAGGAAAGAACATCGCGTTTAGCGCAGACAGTGCGGGGGCACGATCAGAGGAACTTGGCGGTTCGACTCCGTCACTCTTGCGGGCGCTCTCTGGCATGGGCGGGACCTTATACCGCGCTGTTTGCCTTAAACGCGAAAAATCTCGGCGAATGCCGGTGGAACTACAGATCATAATCTCCGTGTCGCGGGTTCGAATCCCGCCATCGCGTTGCGATGTAGCTCAGTCAGGTAGAGCAGGTTCGTTTCACCAACACCTTGTCGCCGGGGCACGCGCCCGAAGCTCAGTGGTAGAGCAACCGCCTTTTAAGCGGTGCGTCGTGGGTTCGATCCCCACCGGGCACATAAGATGAAATGAATGAAAGGAAACAAATGGCGAATGTCGATGGAACTACAGTCCACCCCGGAGATGCGCGGTTAGCGACCACGTTGCGCCGATGCGGCGTATAGCTCAAATATGCAGAGCACCGGGCAAATTGTTTCATCAACCCCTTGTCGCCATACTATCAAGAAAACCCCGGCGAATGCCGAAGGAACTACATGGCACCAACCGGGATAGGCCGAGCGGGTTCAACTCCCCTCCTTGCCTGCGCCCAGATGGCAAACGCATCCGCCCATTCGGATGCGGGGCGGGCCTCCCATCTGTTTCTTCATCCCTTGTCGCCGGGGGCCCCAATACTCGGCTGTAGCTCAGCGGTAGAGCGCCTGACTGTTAATCAGGATGTCGTTGGTTCGATCCCAACCAGCCGAGCCAGAAATGAAAGGAAAATATCCGGGGGAATGCCCGTGGGAGTACATCGCTTGAAACGAACTGCCGAAAGGCCTCTCATGAACCTCTTGTCCTCCGAACCCGAAATATCACGGCGAATGCCGGTGGAACTACATAATCACCTGGTCGCGGGTTCGAGCCCCGCCATCGCATTCCGCGATGTAGCTCAGTTGGATAGAGCAGTTGAAAATGTTTCATCAACCCCTTGTCGCCGTGACCTTTTCACTCTTGGAGAGTTCAATGAAGACCGCTCTGTTTTGCAAGAACTGTAACGCTCGCCTTTCAAACTGGCTTTGCAAGATTGACACCGTCGAGGAAATGAACCGCCTCTGTGATCTGCGCAATGATGATCGGTACGAAGAAGAAGTTCATCCCGTGCCTAGGGGTCATGTGCTCGTCATGGCCAACGAAGTTCTACGGGAACGGCAACAAGCAGTTCCGGGTTGGAACCTTGAGGGATACTCAGAGAACTGGATGAACCTAAATGACATACTGAAAGAGGTTACCCTGACCAACATACCCTCAAGGTTAAATGGCTGTTGTGCATTGGATGGATGCGATGGCCCCAACCGGATTTGCGGCTGCGGAATCGAAGTCGGAACCGAGAGTTCTGATTGCTGGACATGGCATATGTTCGTCCCCGCTACAGACAATACATATTGGAAGAAATAAATGACTGAAGAAACTCAAAATTACCCGGTTACCGGTGAACACCTGAAGGAATGGGGGCATCGCCCCGGCAAGCAATTCCCCGCGCTGTTGGCGCGTGCGAATGAGATGCGCGCCGAAGGGTTCGGGCTGGTGCGTATCCGGCAGGAACTGGAGGGCGAGATTCCTCCCGCTCCGGTGACGTTGGACCTGCGCGCGCCCGGAGAAGTGCCGTTTCATGAAAATATCGACATGGATCATCCAGACGAGGAAGACAATGTCGACAAGGTGCGTGAAACCATGATCGCCCTGATGCGCACGCCGACAATTGAGGCGGGGGCCATCATGCCCGATGCCTGTCCGGCTGGGCCTGTTGGCACCATCCCGGTTGGAGGTGTGGCAGCGGCGCGTAATGCGATCCACCCGGGGATGCACTCGGCTGATATCTGCTGTTCGGTCATGATCACCGATCTGGGCAATGCCGATCCCAAGGCTGTGCTGGATGCGGCCCAGTCGGTCACGCATTTCGGCCCCGGTGGTCGGCCTCAGGGCAAGCGGTTTACGACCTCGATGAAGCTGATGGACGCGTTCCGGGAGAATCCATTTCTGGACAACCCGAAATCCCTGCGGATGGCGCAGGAACATATGGGCACGCAGGGAGATGGAAACCATTTCCTGTTTGTCGGGCGCTCACGCAAGACCGGACGGACCGCGATTGTGACCCACCACGGGTCGCGCGGACCGGGGGCGGTTCTCTATAAGCATGGGATGCATGTGGCCGAGAAGTTCCGCAAGGAACTGTCGCCCAAGACTGCCAAGCAGAACGCTTGGATCCCGGCAGATACTGAGGAAGGTCGCGACTATTGGGAGGCGCTTCAGCTGATCCGTAAGTGGACCAAGGCCAACCACAACGCCATCCACCAAGCAACGGTCGAGGCCGCGCGCGTGGGTGATGTGGGCGAGCGGTTCTGGAATGAGCACAACTTCGTCTTCAAGCGGGGCGATATCTATTACCACGGTAAGGGCGCGACCCCAGCCTGGGATGGGTACGCATCGGATGCGACGGGGCTCACGCTTATTCCGCTGAACATGTCCGAACCCGTGCTTGTTGTGCGTGGCAAGGATGCGGGTCACGGTCTGGGGTTCAGCCCGCACGGTGCAGGGCGCAACTTCTCACGGTCCGAGCACAAGCGGCGCATGGGATCGGTCACGCCTGAGCAAATGCTGAAGGCAGAAACCGAGGGTTTGGATATTCGGTTCCATGCCGGGGGCGTGGACGCCTCGGAACTGCCGTCGAGCTACAAAAACGCCGACAACGTGGTTGCTCAGATCAAATCCTACGATCTGGCCGAGATCGAAGATTATATCGATCCCTACGGCTGCATCATGGCGGGGGATGTACCCCCGTTCTGGAAAAACAAGAAGAAAGGTCGCCGGTAATCACTGGCGACCTTTGCGATCCACTCATGGACGTTGGGCTGCAGTTTAAACACACATCGAATTCGGCCGCCTTGTATCCGCCCAAATTGGCTTTTATGCCTTAAACTTCAACGCGTTCTTGATTGACCAAATTATGCAAATCGAAATTACCCTTACCGCACCCGACAATGCTGATTACGCCGCGAGTGATCTTGGATTCTTGCTGCACAAGCATCCTGACCACATGCATACGCGAGATACGTCGGCGGGTGAGGTCACGATTTTCTACCCCGAGAAATCTCAGGGCCGCACAACAGCTGTGATGCATCTAGATGTCGATCCCGTCGGTCTGGTGCGTGGGAAAAACCAGCACAGCGAAGGTTTGCTGGCGCAATACGTGAATGACCGCCCCTTTGTAGCAAGCTCATTTCTGTCGGTTGCGATGGGGCGGGCTTTTGCCCAGACGATGGCTGGAAAATCAAAGGACCGGCAGGCTTTGGCAGACCGTGCGCTGCCATTTGAAATCCGCGTTGTACCTGTTGCGTTGTCGGGTGATCTGGATCTGGTCAGGCGGCTGTTCGGGCCATTGGGTTACACCATTCTCTCGCCGTCAGAGATTGGCGAAGAGCAAATTATCGATCTGCGCCTGTCTGCAACATTGTGCCTCGCCGAAGTTCTCAGGCATCTCTATGTGCTGGTCCCTGTCCTGGATAACTTCAAGCATTACTATGTCAGCGAAGAAGAGATCGACAAGCTTCTGGCGAAGGGTGAGGGATGGTTGTCCGAGCATCCGGAGAAGGAACTCATCACGCGCCGCGCCTTGAAGCATCGCCGCTCATTGATGAACATGGCTCTCGCCCGCCTTGAAGAAACGGCGCTGCGGGAAGAAGAACCGGAGGAAGCTCCGAAGATCAAGCCTGAAGAGCAGCTTGAAAAGCCATTGCGCTTGCATGCGTTGCGGTTGGATACGGTGGCAGAGGTGCTCAAGCAGAACAATGTCACTTCGGTTCTTGATTTGGGATGCGGTGAAGGCAAGCTGATGTCGCGGCTGATCAAGGAACGCGGGCTGGCGCGCATTGTTGGCGTGGATGCGTCAGTGAGAACCTTGGAGGCGGCGCATCGCAAGCTGCGGCTCAATCAGGCCGGGGACGCCATGGCCGAGCGCGTATCGCTGCAAATGGGCAGCCTGACCTATGGCGACCGGCGCTGGCAGGGGTTTGATGCCGCGACGTTGGTCGAGGTAATCGAACACGTCGAACCGCACCGCTTGTCGGCGCTTGTTTTGTCGCTCTTTGCCGATGCCCGTCCGCGCATGGTGGTGATGACGACACCCAACCGCGAATATAATGTGCTGTTCGACGGTCTGAAGGACGGCAAACTGCGCCATCCGGATCACCGGTTCGAATGGACCCGAGCGGAATTCGAAAGCTGGGCCAATAAGGTGGCTGAAGAACATGGGTACTGCGTCAGTTTCACGCCTTTGGGGCCGGTTGACGACACCCATGGCGGCCCATCGCAGATGGCTGTGTTCAAACAGGAGGATGTCGTATGAGTCTGCCTGTTTTTGTCCCATCCGTAGCGCCGGATATCGAAGCGATCATTCAATCCAAGCTAACTGCCTTGGAGGCCGATCAGGGTGTGCGTATCCTCTTTGCCATCGAAAGCGGCAGCCGTGCCTGGGGATTTCCGTCGCCCGACAGCGATTACGATGTGCGGTTCATCTATGCCCGCCAACCTGACTGGTATCTCAGCATTGAGCCCGGTCGTGATGTCATAGAACTGCCCATCGAAGGCGACTGGGACATCAACGGTTGGGATATTCGCAAAGCGCTTGGCCTTCTGATCAAGCCCAATCCGGTGATGCTGGAATGGCTGTCGAGCCCGATCCGGTATCGCTGGAATGATGCGGTCTGTGATCGTCTGATCCAATTCGCGGACAAAACCACATTTGGCGAAAGCTGCCTGCATCACTATCGCAACCTGGCGGTGAAGCAATGGAACAAGCATGTCGGGGACAACCCAGATGTGTCTTTGAAGAAATACTTCTACATCCTGCGGCCCGCTCTGGCGATTTCATGGATCAGGCAAACCCCCTCGGTCCAGCCGCCAATGAATCTGCAGGCGTTGGTCGAGGGTCAGTCGCTGAATCGAGAACTCGTCAAACATATCGAACGGCTTCTGGTCCTAAAATCCGCCGCCAAAGAGATCGGGCATGGAGCTCGCATTCCGATGATCGATGCCTTCATCCACGATCAGATTGCTTGGGCTGGAGTCGTGGCAAAAGAGGAAGAACGGCCAAACTTGATGGATGAAGGCGACGAATTATTGCGGCAGATCGTAAGTGGAAGAACTTTGGAAGGGGATGCCGTATGACCAAGATATCCGTCCCCGATTTTGCTCTTGTTATTCTGATCGGAGCCACCGGATCGGGCAAGTCCAGCTTTGCGCGCAAGCACTTTCTGGAAACCGAGATTGTGTCTTCTGATGCCTGTCGTGCCATCGTGTCAGACGATGAAACCGATCTTGCGGCGACCGGCGATGCTTTTGATCTGCTCAACTACACGGCGTCCATTCGATTAAAACGTCGCTTGATGACGGTCATTGACGCCACATCCGTGAAACGTGAGGATCGGGCGAAGCTCGTGCAACTCGCGCGTAAATATCATGCGCTTCCGGTGGCGCTGGTGCTCGATATCGACCCTAAGATTTGTCACGAACGCAATCAAAACCGCCCCAACCGCGATTTTGGTGAACACGTAGCACGCAATCATGCCAAGGCACTTAGGCGCGGTGTGCGCGGCTTGCAGAAAGAGGGCTTCCGTCAAGTTCAGATCATGAAATCCCCCGAGGAAGTGGATGCGCTGGAGATTACCCGCGAACCCCTCTGGACGGACAATCGCGCTGATCATGGTCCCTTTGATATCATCGGCGATGTTCACGGCTGCTTTGACGAGTTGACCGAACTGCTTAGAAATCTCGGATACGTGATCGACCCGTTTGAGGCGGATTCCGAAGACCTGATCCGCGCCCGTCACCCGGAAGGCCGTACAGCGCTCTTTGTCGGTGATATCACGGACCGGGGTCCGCGCAATCTGGATGCTTTGCGCCTTGTCATGGGCATGTGCGATGAAGGCTCTGGCCGCTGCGTGATTGGCAATCACGACTTCAAGCTGAATAAATGGCTGAAGGGCCGGAATGTGACACAGGCACATGGTCTGGATCTGACCGTCGCTGAGCTTGAAAAAACCTCGGAGACCTTCCGCAAACGGGTCTCGGACTTCATTTGGGAATTGCGCTCTCATGCCTGGTTGGCCGATGGCAAGCTGGTCATTGCCCACGCGGGCCTGAAAGAAGAAATGCACGGGCGCGGATCCGGTCATGTGCGTAATTTCGCAATGTTCGGCGAGACAACTGGTGAGGTCGATGAGTTCGGCCTGCCCGTGCGTTTGGAATGGGCGCGCGATTACCGTGGCAAGGCAGATGTCGTTTTTGGCCATACGCCAATGGCCGAGGCCGAATGGCTGAACCACACCATGTGCATCGACACGGGATGCGTCTTTGGCGGTAAGCTTACAGCATTGCGGTGGCCTGAGCGGGAAACGGTTTCCGTTCCGGCAAAAACGCAATACGCGATCCCTGCTAAACCTTTGGATGCTGACCAATCCTTGTCTGCACAACAAGATCATGACCGTCTGCTTTATTTCGATGATTACGCAACCAAGATGCGAATAGAAACACGGTTCAAATCCACCCTGCAGATTCCCGAAGAAAACAGTCTGGCTGCACTGGAGGTGATGAGCCGTTTTGCCGTTGATCCCAGATGGCTGATCTATCTGCCACCCACGATGGCCGCATGCCCAACGGCACCAGAAGGCCCGTTTCTGGAACATCCCAATCAGGCGATGGACCATTTCGCTAGCCGGGGTGTGACCGACCTGGTTGTCGAAGAAAAACACATGGGATCGCGTGCCTTGTTGGTGGTCGCCAAGGATGCGGACGCCGCAAAGGCCAGATTTGGCGTGGAAGACGGCAAAGCAGGCGTGATCTATACACGTACCGGGCGACCCTTCTTCAAGGACGAGTCCGAAGAAGCCGCAGTTGTTGCGCGAATTGGAAATGCAATGCATTCAGCGGATCTGTGGGAAGAACTTCAGACCGACTGGGTGCTTCTTGACGCTGAACTTATGCCCTGGTCCGCCAAGGCGCAGGAGTTGCTCAAACGGCAGTATAATCCGACGGTGGCCGCAGCAAAATCATCCGCATCTGCACTGATGGAGGCAATCGCAAAAGCCGGGGAAGTTCAGGGGCTTGAGGCCCTCCGCAAACGCACCGAAACTCGGTTTTCCAATGCGGAACTCATGGGACAGACAATCGACGGGTACTGCTGGGCAGCGGACAGTATTGAGGACTATCACATAGCGCCGTTCCACATCCTGGCGAGCGAAGGCAAGGTTTACGCGGATCAGCCCCATACCTGGCATATGGAAACTCTGGGAAAATTGACCGCCACCGATCCGATCCTACAAACGACCGGCTGGAAACGCATTGACCCGAATAATGCGGCTGATCGCGAGACGATCGTTGACTGGTGGATGAAACACACTGGCTCGGGAGGGGAAGGGCTGGTGTTCAAACCCAACGCATTTATCCTGCGTGGCGACAAAGGTCTGATCCAACCGGCAATGAAAGTGCGCGGGCGTGACTATCTTCGGATAATTTATGGTCCCGATTATGATCTGCCTGAGAATATCGAACGCCTCCGCCAACGCGGGCTGGGTCGCAAATTCTCGCTCGCCGAACGTGAATTTAAACTCGGCTTTGAGGGGTTGCATCGTTTTGTCGAAGGGCTACCGCTCTCTAAGGTGCATGAATGTGCATTGGCGGTGCTTGCGTTGGAAAGTGAGCCCGTTGATCCAAGATTGTAAATCAGAAGCTGCCGTTTTGGGAGCGAGATGGGTTCGTTCTCACGGTCAGCCTGTTGGAGTGGAACGTGGTTTGAGATCACGAAGTCTGATTGCAAAAATTCCGATACCGAGATGGGCGAGAATTGCGACCCAGAGCCGACTTTGAGATCGTCGTTCGGCTTCCGCGTTTGCAACCCCTTTCCAGACGTTCGCCGCGCGCGTGAAATCTATGCTCGGTCAAACAACAGATCTGAGATGCACAAGCCAATTTCGATCTTGAATAAATGACGGCTCACATTGCTTGCCGCGTGGTCTCGAGTGCTTACATGTAATCAAGGATTGCTCAATGCGAACTTCTCACACCATTTGAAACGGAAAAATTTATGATCAATTCTGTTGCCCCAGTTGGTGGCCAGACAATCGGCAAAGCGGTAAGCCGCGAAGATGCCTGGTGGCTATGTCTTCGCTACGGCCTGAAGCCATTTCCTTTGAATGATGCCTTAACCGTGAGATTAGAAGAGGACGCGGAGAGTGGAGCAAAGGTGTGGACCGTTCCCTGCGAACATACCCAATAACGAACGGCGCAACGGCCCCTCGCGCTCTTACCGGGTCGATGACGCCGCTCAACGACAGAAAGAGGAGGAACTAGAGGCTGAATTCAAACATATCATTGAAGTTTGCGACGCGTGCTCCGTTTCAGATATCGACGAAGCTCTGCATACAATTCGAGAAAACAAGGGCTTCGAGTACAATACCGAAGACAGGTTCCTAGATGCTCTTGCCGAAAACTGTGCGGTCGAAAACCGCCCCGGCTTCGTACAAGCACTATGTGAAATCCAAAACCTTCGTTTTGATGACGTCGTTGAGCGCATTGTTGATCATGTTGAGGCATGGCAAAGCTCATCAGCATATTTCTCGAAAAACAAATTGGGCATTGTCGAGCGTCTTTTCGCTTTCCAAGGCTCGGGATTATTTGACCTGCGATATACCGGGATAAGCAGCATGTGCCGCAGTAGTTCCTGGAATGACCAAATCAGCAAACTTGGCCGAGAACCCACTATCAAATCCGCCGAATTTGGTGAAGGTTGCGTTCTTGCCCGACAAAAGTCGGTTTTCTAACCGGACAAGTCGCGATTCATACCGGACGGCACACAAGGGAAAATCATGGCTGGGGTGGTAGGATTCGAACCTACGATACACGGTACCAAAAACCGCTGCCTTACCACTTGGCTACACCCCATCGGTGAGCGGCTATCTACGATTGTTGATCGGCGGGTTCAAGAGGTTTTGAGTGAAAAACTTGGGCTTGGAGTAAAATTTATTTTGCCCTTGTTCCCGTTGGTGCGAGGCTTGGAATTTACGCCTGCCAGTCAATAGAACGATGAAGCGTTCCGTGGGGAAGGGCGGTCGCCACTGGGCCGGGTTCAGGCCACGAAGGGCGCTGTGCCAACCGCATCTTCTTTACGGCTACAAGATGTTTGGCGGCTGACTGCATCGGATCGCGGAATACCCTTGATGCTGCAAGTGCTTTTCACTTGCAAATTTTCCAGGCAAAATACTGAAAAATAAAAAAAATCCCAAAGGCAATGGTTGCGCCAGAACATGGGAAAACATAGCTGTAGGATTGCCCCGGAATACCGTGACACAGGAGATGAAGATGAAGTTGAACCCGAAGGTCGCAGAAGCGTTGAATCGTCAGATCAACAACGAACTTCACGCATCCTATACCTACCTCGCTATGGCGGCGTATTTCGAATCCGAGGACCTGCCCGGATTTGCGCAATGGTTTCGCGGCCATTCGGCAGAAGAGGGCACACACGCCATGCGCATCTTCGATTTTCTCGCTCAGCGTGGTGGGAGAATCGAAATCGACGGGATCGCCAAGCCCAAAACAGATTATGCCTCGCCGGTTGAGGCGCTGGAATACGCGCTGGCGAACGAGGAAACCGTGACCGGCCAGATCAATGCGTTGTTCGAGATGGCGCATGAGGTCAAGGAATACAGCACTCAGAACATGCTCAACTGGTTCCTGGCGGAGCAGAACGAGGAAGAAGACCTGTTCGGAAAAATTCTCGACCAGACCAAAGCGGCCAACGGGGATCGTTGGAACCTGTTGCTGCTGGATAAGGAAATGGGCACACGTACCGCCGAAAGCGCGTAGCACTTGCACGTTTCACGCGGGGCGGCAGGAACGCCCCGCTATTCGCGAATCTCGGCGGGTTCGACGCCCCAGAGGTTCGATTTCTGCGCCCAGCCGCGATAACCGCCGGCCGAGATGTGGCACCAGTCCAGGCTGCAACTGCCCAGGCGCGCCACTACACCGGATTCGAATTTCGCGCTGACCTGCGAATTGGGGTCGGGGCTTGTGTAGACGGTCAATAGCTCGGATTCGATCAGCACCGTGCGCGCACCGGACAGAAGGGCATAGTGAACCCAACCACCGGCACCGTCGCGGTCCTGTACCCGCCGCCAGTTGCCGTATTCAGCCGTGATCTGCAGCGGCATTCCGCGCCGTTTGAACACCCAGTCGATTCGATGGGTCAGCGAGGGGCCTCGGCGGACATTGCCCTCGGCGGCTTTCATCGAAACATATCGTGGCAGGGGCAGATTGGTAACGGGGCCGCGCTTGTCCTGTGCGCTGGCGGTCAGAGTGCTCAGCGCGACCAGAAATGCGGATGTGACCACCAGAAGGCGGCGTTTTACTGGTAGAAAACCACTCACTGACTGTCTGCTCTTGTGCCTGTTGATCGGGTTTCGAAAAAAGGTCGTCTCAATGCGTTGGGGTTCTTGTGCCCCGCCTTATCCTGCGCCACGATGCCATGGCGCGCGAAGGTTTGCAAAGCGGTGGGAGGACGAAGGTGCCAAGAGAACGTCTGAGTGTTGTCGTTACGCGACGGTTGCCCGAGGCGGTTGAAACCAGGCTGAGCGAGTTGTTTGATGTACAGTTGCGCGACGATGACACGCCCATGACACGAGAAGAACTGGTCGCAGCGGTGCAAAGCGCGGATGTCCTTGTGCCCACGGTGACGGATGCCATTGATGGCGGGTTGCTGGGGCAGGCCGGGGAAAAGCTGCGCCTGATCGCCAATTATGGAGCGGGGGTCGACAATATCGATGTGGCCACGGCCCGGCAACGGGGCATTCTTGTGTCGAACACGCCCGGCGTGCTGACCGACGATACTGCGGACATGACCATGGCGCTGATCCTCTCGGTCACTCGCCGGATTCCCGAGGGGCTGTCGGTCATGCAAAAAGGCGATTGGACGGGCTGGGCCCCGACCGCGTTGCTGGGTGGCCGGATCGGCGGGCGCCGTCTTGGTATTCTGGGCATGGGACGGATCGGTCAGGCTGTGGCCCGCCGTGCCTCGGCTTTCGGGATGCAGGTGCATTACCACAACCGCCGCCGGTTGCGCCCCGAGATCGAACAGGAGCTTGAGGCGACCTATTGGGAAAGCCTCGACCAGATGGTGGCGCGGATGGATGTGATCTCGGTTCACTGCCCGTCCACGCCGTCGACCTTCCACCTGATGAATGCGCGGCGTCTGAAGCTGTTGAAGCCTTCCGCCGTTATCGTGAACACGTCGCGGGGTGAGGTGATCGATGAAAACGCGCTGACCCGTCAAATCCGCTCGGGCGATATCGCCGGGGCGGGGCTGGATGTGTACGAGCACGGCACGCATGTGAACCCGCGCCTGCGGCAATTGCCGAACGTCGTATTGCTGCCTCATATGGGATCGGCCACGCTGGAAGGGCGGATTGAGATGGGCGAGAAGGTCATCATCAATATCAAGACCTTCGAAGACGGACACCGCCCGCCGGATCAGGTTGTGCCATCCATGTTGTGATGCGTTTGCGCCGCAGGGACGACAGACGAATTTTCAGGAGGATACGATGAAACGAAATCTGATTTCGGGATTGTTTTTGGCGGCGTTGACGATGGGTGGCGCGGCGTTCGCACAGGAGACTGCGGATGCAGTAGCCCCCGAGGGGGCCTCGGACGGGCAGGTTCAGGGCCTGACCGAAGAGGTCATCGCTTCGCTTGAGGCCAAGATGGCCGGTCAGCCGGTGACGTCGCAGAGCTGGATGGTTGCTGCCGCGAATCCTCTGGCCGTCGAGGCCGGGGCCAAGGTGCTGCGGGCCGGGGGATCTGCCGCTGATGCGATGGTCGCCGTGCAGGTTGTGTTGGGGCTGGTCGAGCCGCAATCCTCGGGCCTTGGCGGTGGAGCTTTTCTGGTCTGGTACGACGCCGCAACCGGCAAGCTGACCACGCTGGACGGGCGCGAGACGGCTCCGCTTGAGGCGAACCACAGGCTGTTCCACGATGAAAATGGTGAGCCGCTGAAATTCTACGATGCCGTGGTCGGCGGTCTTTCGGTCGGCACACCCGGCACACCTGCTTTGCTGGCCGAGGCGCACCGGCGTTGGGGCCGCAGCCCGTGGCCCAGCCTGTTTGAGGATGGCATCACGCTGGCGGACGAGGGGTTCCTGGTTTCGCCGCGCTTGGCCACATTGGTCGAAGCTGATGCCGAACGTCTGTCGCGGTTCCCCGTGACAGCTGAGTATTTCCTGCCGGGCGGAGAGCCATTGCAGCAGGGGCAGCGGCTGATGAACCCGGATTATGCTGAAACGCTGCGGGTTCTGGCCAGCGAAGGATCGGCCGGGTTCTATGGTGGTGAAATCGCGGCTGGGATCGTCAACACCGTCCGCAATGCGCCAGGCAATCCGGGGGTGCTTTCCGGCGTCGATCTGGCGCTGTATCAGGTGATCGAACGCGAGCCGGTCTGCGCCGCCTATCGCGCCTATGAGGTCTGCGGCATGGGACCGCCTTCGTCCGGGGCGCTGACGGTAGGTCAGATACTGGGGATGCTCGAAGGGTATGATCTAGCGACCATGGGCCCCGAGGATGTGCATTCGTGGCGCCTGATCGGTGACGCGTCGCGATTGGCCTTTGCGGATCGCGGTCGCTACATGGCCGATCACGATTTTGTCCCGATGCCCACACAGGGCCTGGTGGACCCCGATTACCTCAACGAGCGCGGGCAACTGCTGGGCGGTGAGGGGGCGCTGACCGACGTCGCGCCCGGCAACCCGGAATTCGACCACGCGTCGAACTGGGCGGATGACGTGTCGCTGGAACTGCCCTCGACCTCGCATATCTCGATTGTCGATCAGTATGGCAACGTGTTGTCGATGACGACGACCATCGAGAACGGGTTCGGTTCGCGGCTGATGACCAACGGGTTCCTGCTGAACAACGAAATGACCGATTTCTCGTTCAAAACCCACAGCGATGGTGTGCCGATTGCCAACAGGCTGGAGCCGGGCAAGCGTCCGCGCTCGTCCATGAGCCCGACCATCGTGATGCAGGACGGCGCACCGGTGCTGGCGATTGGTTCTCCGGGCGGCAGCCGGATCATCGGTTACGTGGCCAAGTCGATTATCGCTTGGGCCGATTGGGACATGGATGTGCAACAAGCGCTGTCTTTGCCGCATCTGGTCAACCGCTTTGGCACTTATGATGTGGAGCAGGGCACTGCCGCCGAGGGGTATGCCGATGCGCTGATCGGCCTGGGGTTCGAGGTCAATCCGCGCGATCTGACCTCGGGCCTGCACGCGATTGAAATCGGGGATGTTCTGATCGGTGGCGCAGACCCGCGCCGCGAAGGCATCGCGCTGGGCGAATAAGAGAGGTTCTTCATGGTGCAGGCAGTGACGTTGCCCCGAAACGAGGCCGGGATTGAAACAGCTGTCGGCATTCTGAAGCAGAAGTTCGGCGATCGTCTGCGAACCGGTCAGGCGATCCGCGAACAGCACGGCCACACGACCACATGGATCGAAAACCAGTCGCCGGATGCGGTGGTGTTCCCGCATTCGACCGCAGAAGTGTCCGAGATCGTCAAAACCTGCGCCCGGCACAAGGTGCCGGTGATCCCCTTCGGGACCGGCACCTCGCTGGAAGGGCATGTGAACGCTCCGGCTGGTGGTATCTCGGTAGATCTGACCCAGATGAGCAAGGTTCTGGCTGTCCACGCGGGCGATCTGGATTGCGTCGTTCAGCCCGGTGTCACGCGCGAGGACCTGAACACCCATCTGCGCGATCAGGGCCTGTTTTTTCCTATCGACCCCGGCGCCAATGCCTCGCTGGGTGGGATGGCGGCAACACGGGCCTCGGGCACCAATGCGGTGCGCTATGGCACGATGAAGGACAATATCCTCAGTCTGGAAGCGGTGATGCCGGACGGGCAGATCATCCGCACCGGACACCGGGCCAAGAAATCCTCGGCCGGGTATGACCTGACCCGCTTGTTGATCGGGGCCGAGGGCACGCTGGGTATCATCACCGAGCTTACGCTGCGCCTTCAGGGCATCCCCGAGGCAATCACCTCGGCCCGGTGTTCCTTTCCAACGGTCGATGCTGCCTGTCAGGCGGTGATGATGACGATCCAGTATGGCGTGCCGGTCGCGCGGATCGAGCTGCTGGATGAATTGTCGGTCAGGGCCGCCAACGCCTATTCCGGGCTGGACATGCCAGAAACGCCGCTGTTGCTGCTGGAATTCCACGGGTCCGAGGCCGGTGCGGTCGAGCAGGCTGAAACCTTTGGTCAGATCGCCGAGGAATTCGGTGGCGCGGATTTCGCCGCCACCTCGACCACCGAAGAGCGCAACAAGCTGTGGCAGGCCCGGCACGACATGTATTGGGCCAGCCTGCAACTGCGCCCCGGCGCGCGCGGCATTTCCACCGATGTCTGCGTCCCGATCTCGCGCCTTGCGGAATGCGTCGCGGCGACGCGGGCCAAAGCGCAGGACCTTGGCCTTCTGGCTCCAATTGTCGGGCATGTGGGCGATGGGAACTTTCACACTCTGCTGCTGATCGACATGGAGAACGCGGACGAGGTGGCCAAAGCTGATGGCTTTGTAGGCTGGCTGAACGATCTGGCGATCTCGATGGAAGGGACCTGTACCGGTGAACACGGAATCGGGCAGGGCAAGCGGCCCTATCTGATCAAGGAACTTGGCCCGGCGGTCACCTATATGGGGGCGATCAAGGCGGCACTGGATCCGGATAACATCATGAATCCAGGTAAAATTCTACCATCCGCAGAGTTTTGATCCGCGCCGAAATTCCGGCGTCGCAGTCATAAGACTGCCCCAATTTGGGTTTATCTTTCGCGAAAACGAGCAGCGATTGATTTCGGATATTCAGATGGACGGTTTGCGGATCTTTGGGTTTGTGATGATCATAGTCTTGGTCATCGTCGGCCTGGATTATTATCAACAGGACAAAAAACACGAAGGCACCTTGTCCGCCAATGGCTATGTGGACACGATCAAGCATCGCTTTGCGCAGCAGCAGGTCGAACGTGACGCCAAAGAGGCCGAGCGGGAACGCAAGAAGCTGTGGAAAGCGGGCGCAAAACCTCATCTCCCGGCATCCACCAAAAGATGGTCACGATACGAGCTGACCGATGCGGATAACAAGGCCGTTGCGACCGCGATCTCAAGCTATGGCATGACGCCGCTGATCAGTTCCATTTCAAACACGGCGGAACTGATGAGCCTGTCCAGCGGGGGCAAAGACGGCATTCTGCGCAAGCTCAGCGAGACTGGTGCGGTCTATGTTCAAGGTGAAGAAATCGCCTGGTTCGACATCAGCCTGAAACCGGAATCGGTGCGCAACACATTGGCGGGGCTCGCGCTGTCCCGGCAGCAGAATTTCATGGCACATGCCGTGATCAAGAAAGGGTTCGCCGTTATCGGTGGTGTCGCGTTCATCGAAGTTACTCAGGACATGACCTCTCCGACTGAGGCGCTTGCGTATCGCAAGATCACGGGGCGGATCGGAATTGACGAAGAGGTCGTGATCCGGTTGCATACCAATGCCAGCGATGCCTCGATCCGCGAACTTTTGGGCGCGGTTGACTATGCGGCCCTGAATGCTTTGCTGACCTTCCCTTCGCCTGTAGTGGGGCAGGGGTTTTCGGTACCGATGGACCGGCAGCCTGAGGTCGCCACGAAAATGGACCGCCTGTATTCCAAAATGAAGATGGTTCAGGAGAAGATAGCCAGCAAAAAGCTCGAGAATCTGGATTTTGCCGCGGTTATGGTGAACACGATGACAGCGTCGGGTTTCAACGGCGAAGGTCTGATGGACATCACCGGCGGAGAGGTTTTCGAAAATCAGGATGTCCTGCAGATCGGTTATGGGCGGGCGCAGAAATTGCTGCTGGATTCGGATGAACGTCACGCCGCGTTGGATGGCCCAGCCGAACAGGACACCGCAGCAACGGATATTACCGCTGAAGTGGATACCGCAGCAAAGGACGCCGCCGCCGAACAAGAGGCGCCCGGCTTTTTCAGCCGCCTGAAAGACAAGCTGCCGGCGTTCGGGGAATCGGAACCCAAAGAGGCCACGGCAACGCGCACAAAGGCCAGCCAGCCGGTGCGTGTGCACAAGGGCGGGTTGGGTGGCGGCTGTGCCAAGGTCGGCAGCATCAAGCGGTGTTCAGTCACCGGGCAATAAGCTCAGATAGACAGATTCCGCCGCTCATATGCAGCGGCGGGGTCGTTTTCCTTCTCTCACTGGTCGGATGAATGTCGCGTTTGGCCCTGCAAATGCGCCATATGGTTCCAACAGATTCCAAGGAGAGACGTCCGGTTATGAAAACCCAAGTCAAAGCACTGGTCGTTGGCGGCGGCGCCGTCGGGACCTCGATTGCCTATCACCTGGCCAAAGCGGGCTGGGACGATGTGATGTTGATCGAACGGGACGAGCTGACGTCCGGATCCACCTGGCACGCAGCGGGCCTGCTGCCGCTGTTCAACATGTCCTATGCGACGACCCACATCCACAAATACTCGGTCGATTTCTACAAGACGCTTGAGGAAGAGACCGGCCTGAACGCAGGTTTCGCCGTGGTTGGCAACCTGCGCATGGCGCAGACGCAGGAACGCATGGACGAATACATGCTGTATGCGTCCACAGCCGAGACCTGTGACGTTGCTTATGAATGGCTGACACCTGATCAGATCAAGGAACGCTGGCCGCTGATCGAGACCTCGGACCTGAAAGGTGCGATCTACCACACCGAAGACGGCTACATTAACCCTGCCGACGTAACCCAGGCGATGGCCAAGGGTGCGCGTCAACGCGGTGTGGACATCGTCCGCAAGATGCAGGCCGACGCCTTCCACTGGAACGGCACCCATTGGGAAGTCACCTGCACCAAGATGGTCGAAAAGGGCGGCAACCTCATTCCGTCAGATGAGCAGGTGGTGATCACCGCCGAGCATGTCGTGACCGCATCGGGCAACCACGCGCAACGCACCGCCAAGATGCTGGGCATCAAGATGCCCGCGATCCCGGTTGAGCATACCTTCATCGTCATGGATAAAGACCCCGAGCTGGTCAAATGGCGCGAAGCTGGTAACCCCGAACACCCCGTTGTGCGCGACGCTGACAATGAATCCTACGCGCGTGAGGAACGCGGCGGCTGGATTCTGGGTATCTATGAACACGGCGCACCCGCGCAGTTCGAGCATGGCGTGCCTGACAGCTTCCGCGCGGACCTGTTCCCGCTGGATCTGGACCGGATCGCTGAACAGTATATGGCGATGGCCGAGCGTGTTCCGTCCTGTGCCGAGTCCGGCCTGAAAGACGATTTCAACGGCCCGATCTGCTACACCCCCGATGGCAACCCGCTGGTTGGCCCTGCTCCGGGCCTGCGCAACATGTGGCTGGCCGAAGGCTTCAGCTTCGGTATCACAGCCGCAGGCGGCACCGGCTATTATCTGGCGCAGATGATGGTCGATGGCGAAGCCGAGATCGACATGGCCTCGCTGGACCCCAAACGCTACAGCAGCAACTGGATGACCACCGAGTTCGCGGCGCGCAAGAACGAAGAGTGCTATGAGCACGTCTACATCCTGCACCACCCGGATGAAGAGCGCGCGGCCTGCCGTCCGCTTCGGACCGTCCCGGCCTATGATCGCCAGAAAGCGCGTGGCGCCCAGTTCGGTTGGGTAAACGGTTGGGAACGCCCCAACTACTTTGGCCCCGTCGATGCGCCTGAAAACTTCGACGAGGAAAGCCGTTCGTTCCGCCGTGGCAACTGGTGGCAATATGCCGTCGAAGAAGCCAAAGCGATCCGCGAAGGCGTTGGCCTGATCGACGCGTCGGCCTTCACCAAGCATGTCGTCAAAGGCCCCGGTGCAACCCAGTTCCTGGATTGGTTCACCTGCAACAAGCTGCCCAAGGTCGGTCGTATCAACCTGACCTACGCGCTGACATCGAACGGCACCACTCGCACCGAATACACCATCGTCCGCAATGGCGAGAACAACTACTACATCGTCTCTGCCGGTGCCTGGACCGAGTATGACGCCGACTACCTGCGCAAGGCGGCTGAGGACAAGATGGAGGAGTTCGGCTACATCGAGATCCAGGACGTGACCACCCAGTGGGGCGTCTTCGCCATCGCCGGACCCAAGTCGCGTGACGTTCTGAAAGAGGTCATCAAGGACGCCGATCCGGAAACCGCTCTGTCCAACAAGCGCTTCCCGTGGCTGTCGGCCCGCCAGATCGAACTGGGTATGTGCCCCGTGAACGCGATCCGTGTGGCCTATACCGGCGAGCTGGGCTGGGAACTGCACCATCCGATCGAGATGCAGAACTACCTGTTCGACCTGCTGGAAAAAGCCGGTGAGAAGCACGGTATGAAGCTGGTTGGCGCGCGCGCCCAGAACTGGCTGCGTCAGGAGAAATCCTATCGCGCCTTCGGCACCGAATTGGGCCGCGATGCGACCCCGCTGGAAGCTGACCTGCCGCGCTTTGTCGACCTGTCGAAAGACTTCTACGGCAAGGCCAAGCTGGAAGAGACCGGTGTGCGCGTGAAGTGCTGCACTCTGCTGATCGACGGGCCGGACGATGCCGATCCGTGGGGCCGCGAGGCGCTGTATACGCCGGAAGGTGAGCGTGTGGGTCGTCTGACCTCGGGCGGCTATTCGGTCGCGTTCGAGAAATCCATCGGCATGGGCTACGTAAAGCCCGAGATGGCGGTCGAAGGCACCAAGCTGCAAGTCAAAATTCAGGACAAGCTGTGGGATGCGGTCGTCACCTGCGACAGCCCCTACGATCCGAAGAACGAAACCATCCGCAAGGACGGCTAAACACACAAAGGCCCCGGATCAGTCCGGGGCCTTTTACTTTTGGGATCAGGCGCTCAGTTCATCGTAGCATTCCAATGCCTTGGCGGCATACATCATCGATGGCCCGCCGCCCATCTGAACGGCCATGGCCAACACATCGGAAAACTCCTCTCGCGTTGCGCCCGCTTTGACCAGCGCTTCGGTGTGGAGTGTGATGCAGGGTTCGCACCGGATCGCAATGGACATGCCCAAGGCGATGTACTCTTTGGTCTTGTAATCCAGTGTTCCGCCTTGTTTGACCGCAGCGCTCAGCGCACCGAATGCGCGGGTGGCGTCGGGTATCGCGCCGTTGAGGTTGCGCAGACCATTGCGTGTGTCTTTGATCTTGTCCTGCCAGCTCATGTCATTATTCCATTTAATATCAGGCAAACGGAATATGTTTTGATGCGTCAAACCGGGCCTTGATCTTGATCAGGTGACGGTCTTTTCCGCGACAAAGGCCAGATTGTTTGCGGGCATCTCGACAATATCGAGGACAATCAGGTTCTGCCCCGCCATCCAACCGGCAATGTCCTTGTCGTCCTTATATCCAATCTCGGGGTTTTGCTGGACCAGCGCGCTATGGAACCTATGGTCGCCGTCGCTGGTCAGTTGGCCTGAGCGTTTGAACGGCCCGTAGAGGATAAACCTTCCCCCGGGGGCCAGTGCCTGTGCGGTTTCGGCAATCAGTACCTGTGTTTCCTGCCAACTGATCAGATGCACCAGATTGATCAGAACGATCAGGTTCTGATCGGCGAACGCTTCATGCCACCCTTGCGCTGTTGCATCCAGTGCGACGGCGTCAGCGACGTTGGGCAGATCGGTGGCATAAGCGTCGATGCTGGCACGCCGATCGGGTTCAACTTCGGTCGGTTGCCAATGCAGGTCGGGCAAGGCTTGAGCAAAGGCGCTGACATGCTGGCCTGTGCCGCTGGCGATCTCCAGCGCCTGTCCGGTCGTTGGGGCCCATTGCGTCAGCAGGTCACACAGCGCCTCGGCGTTGCGGGTCGCGGCGGGGGCAATCAGCCGCCCGTCCTGCCCTTCGGTGGCGACACTGGCATTGGACGGTAAAGGGCGTTTGGTCATCTGCGTAACCTTTCCGGGCTGAGGGCCGCAATCGTTTCCGCATCCAGGTCCGGCGCAGCACCGATCACGCGGTCCGCAACCAACTGCGACGCGGCCGGAGAGGTTTGGAACCCGTACCCGCCCTGACCGGCCACCCATATGAACGACGGGTCAGCCGGTTCCGGCCCCAGCACAAGGGTTCCATCGGGGGCAAAGCTGCGCAACCCCGCCCAGTTGGTTTCAACCCGCGTGACGGGCTCGGTGACCATCTCTTCGTACCGGGCCAGGCCTTCGGCCAGAATCATATCGTCGGCATAGGCATCATGTGGCGGCACCGGATCGGCCTCGGACGGAGAAACCAGCAGCTTGCCCGCATCGGGTTTGGCATACCACGCCTCACCCACGCCCAGCATCATGGGCCAGTCTTTCACGTCATGCCCGCCCGGCGCAGGCAGGCGTGCCATCGACCTGCGTTTCGGAATGATCCCGATCGGGGCAATCCCGGCCATTGCTGCGACCTTGTCCACCCAGGCGCCCGCAGCATTGATCAGGGTATCGGCCTCGTAGGTGCCACCGGCCTCGATTATCCAGTGACGGGCTTTGCGAATGGCGGTGACCTTGGCTTTGGTCAGAACCTCACCACCATTACCGCGAATGACGCGGGCGAAATCTTGCAGCAACCTGTCCGTGTCGATGTCGAAGGCCGCAGTACTGACGGCGGCGAAGCCCAACGTATCAGGGTTCAGGATCGGTACCCGAGCCCGCGCCTCCCCCGTGGTGATGACCTGCATGTTCAGATCCACCATGTCCCGTTCGAACCCCGAGGCCTGACCCTTTCCACCAACCAGCATCAACCCGCGCGGCGTCAGATAGCCACCGTTTCCGGTGCGCATGAATTCGGCGCTGGCCTTGTTCAGTGCTACAACCGACGACGGCCCATAGCTTTCTTCGAACAATGCGGCCGAACGGCCCGAGGCATGATAGCCCAGGGCCTCCTCGGCCTCGAGCACGGTGACTTTCCCGTGCTGGGACAGCCGCGCCCCGGTGCTGAGGCCGGCAATGCCGCCGCCGATGATCAGAAAATCAGTCATGTGTCCCCTTTGGTCACGTGCCGTGTTCAGTGCATGAAAACGTCTGAAAACTTAAAGCAGGCTTGAATTTACGCATCAACCCATCCAAACAAGAACCAAGCAGAAACAGGAGGGCAGGGTGAGTACCGCAGACCTACACCCGATGGCCACGGGGCATATTCCGTCCTACGTGACCCAGGCGGACGGCAGTGATTTTCTTTTGACGTTCATGTTTATTTTTACCGTTGTCGTCATCATTCTGATTGGCGTGGGATATTTCACCCTGCACTCGATCCCCGAAAAGATCGCGCATGAATCCAACCACCCACAGTTCCAATTGGTCGGCATACTGGCCCTGTTGGCGCTGTTCACCCATAACGGTCTGTTCTGGGTTGCCGCCGTTCTGGTGGCCGGGTTCCAGTTTCCCGACGTTGCCGCCCCGCTGAGGGCCATCGCCGACGCGATCCGATCTTTGGGCAAACAGGACCCGCCCGAACCGGCGCCGGTCCAGCCCTCGGAAACCGCCGCGCAGCAGGAGCAGTAAGACATGCTTGAGACATTGATGTGCGCGCTGATAACGGTGCTGCCCGACTATCTGTTCCGCCGGTTTGTTCAGGGCAAACGGATCGGTCATGAAATCACGCTGTTTACCATGTGGTATGAGCTGCGCTGGGGCCTGACCACCTGTGCCATTCTGGCGCTGACGGTGATCACCACGCTGTTTTATTTCCACCCGGCCAGTAAGACGGCGGCTTCGTATTTCCGCACGGTGACGATCCTGCCGCAGCTGGGTGGCCGCGTGTCCGAGGTGTATGTCTCCAACAACCAGCAGGTTGTCGCAGGCCAGCCGATCTTCCGGATCGAGGATTTCACCCAGACCGCCATGGTTGAGGCCGCCCATGCCCAGATCGCGCAGGTTCAGGCCTCGTTGAAAGTGGCGGAAACCGATCTGGCCGAGGCCGAAGCCGGCATTGCCGGTGCCCGCGCCGGGCTGGATCAGTCGCTTGAGGATCTTGAGCGCAACACCACGCTGCGCGACGAAGGCTCCAGTGCCGTAAGACTGGCCGAGATTGATCGGTTGGAGAATCTGGTGGCCGAACGTGAGGCGCAACTGAGGGCTGCCGAGTCGCAGCGTGCAGCCGTCGTGCAACAGATCGAGGAACTGATCCCTGCCCAACTGGCCAGCGCCAACGCGCAGCTGGATGCCGCGTTGACCGAACTGGACAAGACCGTGATCAGCGCCGGTGTGACGGGCCGGGTCGAACAATTCGGCCTGCAGGTCGGTGACTATGTCAGCCCGCTTTTGCGCCCGGCTGGTATTCTGGTCCCGTCAAGTTCGGGTCACAACCGGTTTCAGGCCGCGTTCAACCAGATGTCGGCGCAGGTTATCAAACCCGGTATGATCGGAGAACTGGGGTGCATGACCAAGCCCTTCACAGTGATCCCGATGGTGGTGGTCGAGGTTCAGGACGTGATCCCATCCGGGCAAATCCGCCCCACGGATGAACTGCGGGATGTGCAGGCCAACACCAATCCGGGTTCGATCCTGGTGTATATGGAGCCGCTCTATAAAGGCATGGCCGATGACATCCCGCCGGGCAGCAATTGTCTGGCCAATGTCTATACCGACAATCATGAACGGCTGGAGCACGAGGATCTGGGCTTTTGGCAATCTGCCGCCCTGCACGTGATCGACACGATCGGTGTGGTCCACGCCGCAGGCCTGCGCCTGCGCCTGATCCTGATGCCGGTGAACACGCTGGTTCTGACCGGGCATTGATGTTGAAAACAGCCACCAAGCGGCAGGTCACCCTGCGGCTTGGTGGCGACCCACCCCATACCCCTTAGAGAGGAGCCTGCCGTCGCGTGTTAGGCTCGGGCTCGGGTCGTCTCGTTCGGACCTTAACGGTTCGTGCGCGGCGCGGCGGCAAAAGGCCGGATCACGCGGCGTGCAAAAAGCTCACAAACCTGACACAGGGCCCGTGTCTCAGGCGCTGCCAGAATTTGCCCCTTCGGGCGGTTTGGTTGTGGAGGTGCAGATTACTCTGCGAGTTTGAACTCCACAAGGTCATCCAGTTTGTACCCGTGGTTAAGCAGTGCCTCGGCCACGAGATATGGTAATTGTCCGAGAGACGGGAAGAGTTTGGCATTATCACCGCTTGCTAGGCGCAGTGCCAAGTCTCGTAGCTTGTCCATATCCGCAACCCACACGGCCTGATCAATGGTGCCGTCCAGAAACCAAGCAGCCAGCCGATCTGTGATCAGGGGCATAGGGCCCGTGGTTTTGTTGCGTTCTGGGTAAGTGGCTATGGTCGACTCGATCACAAAGGCAAACTGATCAGCGCCCTGACGATGGATCGATACCCGGAGCGTGGGCGTTACATTTTCCTTATGAACGCCGCGGAACTTCTCTCGCAGGATCAACTTGCCTTCGACGCGGACGAACTTTCTAGGTTCTTCTTGCGTGGCCGTAGTCTGATAGAGTTTGAATGGTGTGCGCCGTAGGTGCTCACCGAATTTCTTCAGCAAAGGCGCAATATCCTTGCGTTTTGCAGGAAGTTCCCCGCTTTTCCACTTGCTGACAGTGGATTGGCTCACGTTACACAGCGAGGCAATGGTCGTCTGCCGCATCCCGTGTTTCGATGCAATTTGGATCAGTTTTTCAGTGTCACCATAGAATTCGGTGCTTCTTTTGGCGCTCATTTCTTATCCTTAAATAGGCCGGGCGCTCGAAAGCGCCCGGCTGCATGTCATGACTTCTTGGCGCTGGTCGTTTTGCGGTTTGGGTTCAGCTGCCCGCCGCGATGCCCTTGGGCATTCGCATGGGCTTTGTTCTGTCCGGGCGAGCCTTTGTTGGGGTTTTTTATGTCGGCATTGTGATTGGGCTTTTTCATGTCGTGCTCCTTTATTGTGTAACACGATTCAGTCGTAGCCTCTCTGTCCGGTTGTAATAATCTCCCCCGTTGGAATACTCGGGAATAATCGGAATATTTGTGTTTTTCTCGGATCTGAAGAACTTAAAAAAGGCCCGCGTGAAGCGGGCCTTTTCCAGTGATCGCGTGATCTAAGCTTACTGCGGAATTTCGCCTTCCAGCCCTTCGACGTAGAAGTTCATGCCTGCCAGCGTACCGTCATCGGCGGTTTCGCCTTCGGCCAGCCAGTCGCTGCCGTCCTGCTTTTTCAACGGACCGGAGAAGGGGTGGTATTCGCCCGCAGCCATGGCAGCCTTCATCGCCAGGGCTTCTTCTTTCACGTCGGCCGGTACGGCGTCGGAAATCTCACCGATCTCAACCATACCTTCGCGGATGCCGTCCCAGGTGTTCACGGTCGCCCACGACCCATCCATGACGGCCTGGGTGCGCGCGATGTAATAGGGTGCCCAGTTGTCGATGATCGACGACACGCGCGGGAACGGAGCGTATTCGCTCATGTCCGAGGCCTGGCCGAAGGTGATCACGTTGCCTGCCTCTTGCGCAGCCGCCTGAGGCGCGGTCGAGTCGGTGTGCTGCAGGATCACGTCCGCGCCCTGTTCGATCAGAACGGTGGCGGCATCAGCCTCTTTTGCAGGATCGAACCAAGTGTAGGCCCAGACGATCTTGAATTCGACATCCGGGTTCACCTTCTTGGCGTGGATATAGGCCGAGTTGATGCCGCGGATCACTTCGGGGATCGGGTAGGACCCGATATAGCCGATGATGTTCGATTCCGTCATCTTGCCCGCGATATGGCCCTGAACAGCCCGGCCTTCGTAGAAACGGGCCGAATAGACCGAGACGTTGTCGGCGGTTTTATAGCCGGTCGCGTGCTCGAATTTCACGTTCGGGAATTTCTTGGCGACGTTGATGGTCGGGTCCATGTAGCCGAAGGAGGTCGTGAAGATCAGATCGGCCCCTTCCAGCGCCATCTGGGTCATCACGCGCTCGGCATCCGGGCCCTCCGGCACCGACTCAACGAACACGGTTTCGACCTTGTCGCCAAAGTGCTCCTCAACTGCCAGACGGCCCTTGTTGTGCTCATAGGTCCAGCCGCCGTCACCGACCGGGCCGACATAGACGAAGCCGACCTTGGTCTTGTCTTCGGCCATGGCGCCTGTGGCCAGACCCAGCGCCAAGGCGGCACTTGTCAGAAGTGTAGTGAATTTCATGTGTTACTCCCCAAGTTGGTACAGTTGGCCCCTAGTGCGAGGCATGGAAGGTCCGGCCCAGTGCGGCAGGTGCGCTGCTCTTGTCGGCCGAAAGGATCACAAGCACAAGGATCGTGATGATATAGGGCGACATTGCCAGATACTCGACGGGAATGGCAACGCCCGCTGCCTGCAAATTCAGCTGCAACACCGTGATTCCGCCGAACAAATAGGCACCCAGCAACGCGCGCCACGGCTTCCAACTGGCAAACACCACCAGAGCCAGGGCAATCCAGCCGACACCGGCCGTCATGCCCTCGGTCCATTGCGGCACGCGGATCAGGCTGATGTAAGCCCCACCAAGGCCCGCGCAGGCGCCACCGAACAGGATCGCCATGATGCGAATCTTGATGACCTTGTAGCCAAGCGCATGCGCCGCATCGTGGTTTTCCCCCACCGCGCGCAGGATCAGGCCGACGCGGGTGTATTTCAGCGTAGCCCAGACAGCCGCGGTCAGAGCGATGCCGACATAGAGGATCGGATCATGCTGGAATAGGATCGGGCCAATCACCGGGATATCGCTGATCACGGGGATGTGGATTTCACCCATGTCGGGTGGCTTGACCCCCACATAGCTTTGACCCATCAGCGCGCTGAAGCCGAGTCCGAATAGGGTGAGGGCAAGGCCACTTGCGACCTGATTGGCCAGTGCGACCTGTGTCAGCAGTACGAACAGCAGCGACAGCACAGCGCCGCCAATGGCCGCCGCGACAAAGCCAAGCCAGGGCGAGCCCGTCTCGACCGAGATCGCAAAGCCGCTGATTGCGCCGACGATCATCATGCCCTCGACGCCAAGGTTCAGAACACCTGCTTTCTCGACGACCAACTCTCCGATCGCGGCCAGCAGCAGGGGGGTTGCGGCCACCATCAGAGAGGCGACCAGAAGGACGGGATTGATTTCACCAAGGTCCATTTACGCTACCTCGCTACGGGCCGCACGGATGCGGTAGTTGGTCAAAAGATCGAAGGCCAGAAGGAAGAACAGCAGCATTCCCTGGAACACCTGAATGGCCGCGGCGGGCAGACCCAGCTGGGACTGGGCGATTTCACCGCCAATATAGGTCAGCGCCATCAGGCCACCGGCCAGCAGGATGCCCACCGGATGCAGACGACCAAGGAAGGCCACAATGATCGCGGTAAAACCATAGCCGACGTTAAAGTCGATGCTGACCACACCCGACGGGCCGGAAACTTCGAACATCCCCGCCAGCCCCGCCAGCGCGCCGGACAGTCCCAAACAGAACAGGATCAGACGCGCAGGGTTCACACCTGCGAACTTGGCCGCGCGGGGTGCCTCACCCGTCAGGCGGATGTGAAAACCCAGCATATGCCGGTTCAGCAGGACATAGGCAAAGATCACCGCGATCAGCGCTGTGACGACCCCCCAATGCATCCCCGAACCCGCGATCAGCTCAGCATTATGCGCGCTGTCATAGGATTGCAGGTTGCGCGAGCCGGGAAAGCCGAACCCCTCGGGGTTTTTCAGCAACCCCAACGAGACTGAGGCCAGCATCTGCTCGGCCACATAGACCAGCATCAGCGACACGAGGATTTCGTTGGTCCCAAATCGCACCTTCAGAAAGGCCGGGATCATCGCCCACAGCCAGCCGCCAAAGGCTCCGGCAATCACCATGATCGGAAAGATGTACCACGCATCCAGAGGGTAGAAGGCCAGACCGGCCCCCGCACCAAAGATGGCGCCCATGATGTACTGCCCCTCGGCACCGATGTTCCAGATACCGGCACGGAAACCCAGCGACAGGCCGATGGCGATCAACACCAAAGGGGCGCCTTTCACCAGCAATTGCGGGCGGTAGTAAAAGGCGAACTCACCAAACAGAGGCTCCCAAAAAATGGTTCCGATGGCCTCAACCGGGTTCTTGCCCAGAATGGCGAACAGAATGCCGCCGCACACCATCGTCGCCAGCACCGCGACCAGAGGGGTGGCATAAGACCACGCCTTGGACGGCTGCGGCCGTTTCTCCAACACAATCATCTGCTCATCCCCCACCCATCTTCATCTTTTTTCAAATACTCTCGCCGAAGGCGACGCGACCGTTCATACATGCGCCACCTCCATGCCATGCGCGCCACCCATCATCAGGCCGATCTCGTCGACTGTCAGACCCGTGGTCGGGCGCGGGGCGCTCAGGCGGCCTTCGTTCAGGGCCGCGAAGCTGTCCGAGATTTCCATCAGCTCGTCGAGGTCCTGGCTGATACAGATCACCGCCGTACCTTTGGCGGCCAGATCCAGAATGGCCTGCCGGATTGAGGCCGCCGCCGCTGCATCCACACCCCATGTCGGCTGGTTGACCACAAGCACGTCGGGGTTTTGCAACACCTCGCGCCCAATCACGAATTTCTGCAGGTTTCCGCCCGACAGCGAGCGCGCTGCGTTCTCCGGCCCAGGCGTGCGCACGTCAAAAGCGCTGATGATTTTCTCAGCAAAGCTCTTGGTCTCGGCCCATTTCAGGAACCCGTTGCTTTCCAGTCCTTCGCGGACCGAGCCGGTCAGCAGGGCGTTTTCGGTCAGGCTCATATCCGGAGCCGCCGCATGACCCAGCCGTTCCTCGGGGGCGGTCAGCACGCCCAGCTTTCGCCGGGCGGTGGGGCCGAGCTTGCCGATCTTCTGGCCGTTGAACTTGATCGCATCGGCGGTTGTCAGGATTTCGCCCGACAGCACGCCCAGCAATTCATCCTGCCCGTTCCCGGCGACGCCACCGATGCCCAGAACCTCGCCCTTGCGGACCGTCATGTGGACATTGCGCAACGCCGTGCCGAATTCCGACGGCGAGGGCACAGACAGCCCGCTGACATCCAGCGCGACCTCGCCGAACTCGCGGCCCGACCGTTCGGGCGTCTGCAAGGTCGATCCAACCATCATCTCGGCCATGTCGCGGGCCGAGGTTTCAGAGGGGACACACTCGCCGACATTCTTGCCCAGACGCAGGATCGTGGCGTGGTCGCACAGGGTCCGGATTTCTTCCAGTTTGTGCGAGATATACAGGATCGAAGTGCCCTCGGACCGCAGTTTGTTCAGTGTTTCAAACAGGATATCGACCTCTTGAGGGGTCAGAACCGAGGTCGGCTCGTCCATGATCAGCAGCTTCGGGTCCTGCAGCAGACAGCGGATGATTTCGACCCGCTGGCGTTCGCCTGCGGACAGGTCGCCAACGGTGCGGTAGGGGTCCAGCGGCAGGCCGTAGGTCTCGGACACTTCGCGGATGCGCGAGGCCAGATCACCCATCGGGGGCGGGTTCTCCATCCCCAGCGCGATGTTTTCGGCCACGTTCAATGCATCGAACAGCGAAAAGTGCTGGAACACCATTGCGATCCCGTCGGCCCGCGCCGCGCGGGGTTCAGGTGGCGCAAAGGGCTGGCCCCGCAGCAACATTGTGCCGCTGTCGGGTTTCACCAACCCGTAGATCATTTTGACCAGCGTGGATTTACCCGCGCCGTTTTCACCCAGCAGGGCGTGAACTTCGCCCTCACCGATGTCAAAGGACACCTGGTCATTGGCCACGACGCCAGGATAGGCCTTGGTCAGCCCTTGCAGGCCTAAAAGTGGAGTGGTCACGCGCTCAGGTCCTTCTTCAACTCGTTCTGTCGGGCCGGGCGCAAGAGCTGCGCTGCGACACCAACGGCGATCATCTGCGGGTGTTTGCCCAGGCCGGGGTCCCCAATCGGGCAAGTGATCCGGCTGATCCGTTCGGGCGAATGCCCGAGGGCCGCCAGCCGCGACCGGAATCGCGCCCATTTGGTAGCCGAGCCGATCAGGCCAGCAAAGCGGAAATCATGCGAAAGCAGCCGGTTGCACAGTTCTAAATCCAGATTGTGCGAATAAGTCAGCACAAGATGTTCTGCATCGCGGGGGGCATGGCGCACCAGTTCGGCGGGTTTTGCCGCCGGAACCACCGTTACACCGTTGGGAATCGCGTCAGGAAACCGCTCTGGCCCCGTATCTACCCATGTGATCGCCAGATCGGGCAGGGGGGACAGAACATCCACCAGCGCGCGGCCCACATGGCCTGCGCCCCAGATCCACAGGTTTCGTGTTGGCTTGTGTACCGGCTCAACCATCCAACCGTCGACCAGTTGCGGTTCGGGCGCGACGCCCTGTCCGCGCGCGGCCGCCAGCAGACGTTTGACCGACAGGGGCATGTCGCCGCCCGACGGAGACCGCGCGATCACGGTATCGTCCAGCGCGTTCATGGCGTCTTGGTCATAGACCTCGCTCAGCAGTGACACCGCGCCGCCACAGCATTGGCCCATGTCAGGGCCAAGCGCGTGATGTGTCAGGCGGGCTTGTACCGTCTGTGTCCACGCGGCCTCAGCCGCTTGAAACTCCAGCGTGCCGCCGCCGATGGTGCCACTTTGCCCGAAGCCGGTTTTTTCTGGCCAAACCAGCATTGCAGCGCCGACTTCGCGCGGGGATGACCCCTTGATCGCAGCGATGACCACCCGGGTGACTTTCCCGTGGGTTTTGACCGCCTCCCACAAAGCCTCTTGATCAAATCCCATCAGGTTCCTCCTTTTACCCGTTGGACGCCGCGCCAGACCTCTTCGGCTGTGGCGGGTGCATCCAGTGCCGGATAGCTGTCGCCACAGGCGGCCACCGCATTCGACAGCGCCAACCACGCCGAGATGCCCAGCATGAAGGGTGGCTCACCCACAGCCTTCGAGCGATAGATCGTGTCCTCGCGGTTCTCACCATCCCAGAGCGCGACGTTAAAGATGTCCGGCCGATCCGAACAGGCCGGGATCTTGTAGGTCGAGGGCGCGTGGGTGCGCAGGTTGCCCTTGCCGTCCCAGACCAGTTCCTCGGTCGTCAGCCAGCCTGCGCCTTGCACATAGCCGCCTTCGACCTGCCCGATATCCAGCGCCGGGTTCAGCGAGGCGCCCGCGTCATGCAGGATATCGGTGCGCAGGATGCGGTTTTCGCCGGTCAGAGTGTCCACGGCGACCTCGGTGATAGAAGCCCCATAGGCGAAGTAGAAGAACGGGCGGCCACGCCCAGCGATCCGGTCCCATTCGATCTTGGGCGTTTTATAGAAGCCGGTCGCCGACAAGCTGATGCGCCCCTGATAGGCCAATGCGGTCGCTTCGGCGAAGCTATAGCGTTCCTCGCCGACCGAAACGTATCCGTCCGCAAAGGTGACCGCGGATGGGTCGGCCTGATGGCGTTCAGCCAGATAGTCGGCCATCCGGTCGCGGATCGTGTCGCAGGCCGCTTTTACGGCCATGCCGTTCAGGTCACTGCCCGAGGATGCCGCCGTGGCCGAGGTGTTCGGCACTTTGGCGGTATCGGTGGCGGTGATCTTGACCATCTCCAGCGGGATGCCAAAGCGGGACGCGGCCACCTGCGCGACTTTCTGGAACAGCCCCTGTCCCATCTCGGTGCCGCCATGATTCAGGTGGACCGATCCGTCCTGATACACATGCACCAGCGCGCCCGCCTGGTTCAGATGGGTCAGCGTAAATGAAATCCCGAACTTGACCGGAGAGAAGGCGATGCCCTTCTTGATCACGCTGTTCTCGGCGTTCCATTTCTTGATTGCGGCTTTGCGCACGGCATAGTCGCTGGATTTCAGCAGCGCTTCGGTCATACCGTGCAGCTCAAAATCGCTGACCTCCATACCATAGGGCGTGGTGTTGCCGCCTGCGGGCAGGGGGCGTACCGGAGCGTCCCCCATTTCCACTGCACCACGGCTGGTCAGGTCTTCATGCGGGTCGGGGTGACCCAGCGGTTTCTCAGCCGGTTCGACCTCGACAACCTTGTGCGCCGGCTCATAGTAGTTACGACGGCGCAGTTCGACCGGGTCAAGACCCAACTCATGCGCAGCGTGGTCCATCACGCGCTCAATCCCGACCATGCCCTGCGGGCCTCCGAACCCGCGATAGGCGGTGGCGGATTGGGTGTTGGTCTTCAGCCGGTGGCTTTCGATCCGCGCATTGGGCAGCAGATAGGCGTTGTCCGAATGCAGCATCGCACGGTCGGCGACGGGAAGGGACAAGTCCTGTGCCCAGCCGCAGATGGCGTGGTGCAGGAACGAGACGCCCTGAATATGACCATGCTCATCGAACCCGGCCTTGTAGGAAATCCGGAAGGCGTGACGCTTGCCGGTGATGATCATGTCATCGTCGCGGTCATAGCGCATCTTGCAGGCTTTACCGGTAACGCGCGCAGCGATCGCGCAGGCGACGGCCAGCGCATTGCCCTGGCTTTCTTTGCCGCCAAAGCCACCACCCATCCGGCGTGTTTCGACCCGGACAGCATGCATCGGAACGCCCAAAGCGTCCGCCACCTTGTGCTGAATCTCGGTCGGGTGCTGGGTCGAGCTATGCACCAGCATATCCGCACCTTCATTCGGCACGGCCAGCGCAGCCTGACCTTCCAGATAGAAATGCTCTTGCCCGCCGAGTTCAAAGGAGCCTTCAACCACGTGGGCCGCGCCCGCAATGGCCGCGTCGGCGTCACCCTTGGCATAGGTGCGCGGGCCGTCCTCGAACCGGCTATCGGCGGCCAGAGCCTCTTCGACCGTCAGAATGGGTGTTTCTTCGGCATAGTCGATCTTACCCAGACGCGCGGCCTTGCGGGCGGCCAGATGGCTGGTGGCGACGATCAGAAACACCGGCTGACCGATATAGTGAACTGTTCCGTCGGACAGCAGCGGTTCGTCATGGATCGAGGGTGAGACGTCGTTGGCAAACGGCAGGTCATCCGCAGTCATCACCATCACTACGCCCTCAGCGGCCTTCACGGCCGACAGGTCCATCGCGGTGATCTTGCCTTTGGCAATCGGGCTCAGGCCAAATGCCAAATGCAGAGAACCCTTTGGCGTCGGGATGTCATCCACGTAACGCGCCGAGCCGGACACATGCAGCGGTGCCGCGTCGTGGGGGAGGGGTTTGGTCACGCTCATGCCGACACCTCCAGCACATTGGTCACTTCGCCCTGATCCTCGAGGAAATATCGTTCCAGCATCGCTTTTGCGGTTTCCAGACGATAGGTGGCCGAGGCGCGCATGTCCGTGAGTGGTGAATAGTCGTCGGCAAAGGTGGGCAGCGCGGCGTCAATGGTTTCGCGCGTCCACGGTTTGCCGATCAGAGCGGCCTCGACATGGGTTGCCCGTTTCGGGATGCCCGCCATGCCGCCAAACGCGATGCGCGCTTGTGTGACGGTGCCGTCCGTAACGGTGATATTGAAACAGCCGCACACGGCCGAGATATCCTGATCGAACCGTTTGCTGAGTTTGTAGGCTTTCAAGCGATCCGCTTGACGGGGGAAACTGACGGCTTCGACGAACTCACCCGGAGCGCGGTCCTGCTTGCCGTAATCGATGAAGAACTCTTCCAGAGGCATCGACCGCCGCGCATCGCCATTGCGCAGATGCAGGGTGGCATCCAACGCGATCAGGGCGGGTGGGTTGTCTCCGATGGGTGACCCATTGGCGATATTACCGCCAACGGTGGCCGCGTGGCGCACCTGAACGCTGGCATAACGGCGGATCATTTCAGCGTAAGAGGGGTGCAGATCAGTCAGCGCCGCGCCCATCCGGTTCATGTCGACCATCGCGCCAAAGCGAACTTCGTCCTCGGTGATCGTGATCTGTTTCAGATCCTCGCAGCGGTTGAGGAAGATCACCGGGTCCAGGTCGCGCAATTGCTTGGTGACCCAAAGCCCCACATCGGTCGCTCCAGCGACAAGGGTGGCATCCGGGTTCTCGGCGTACACTGCTGCCAATTCGTCGGATGAGCCGGGCACCATCGGCGATGCCTGCACGGCGACCGGTTTGTCTTTGACCCAGACGGGAATGGGCTGATCCTCAGCGGCCTGAGCCGCGCGAATGATCGGGGCGTAGCCGGTACAGCGGCACAGGTTTCCGGCAAGCTGGGTGTCGTGATCCGTCGCACCATTCGCGTGGCTGGCGACCATCGACATGACAAAGCCGGGGGTGCAGAAGCCGCATTGAGAGCCATGCAGATCGACCATCGCCCGCTGCACCGGATGCGCTTCACCATTCGGGCCACTTGCGCCTTCGACTGTGCGAACCGCTTTGCCATGCAGTTGCGGCAGGAACAGGATGCAGGAATTCAGTGCCTTGGCACCACCCTCATCCGTCACCATGACGGTGCAGGCGCCGCAATCGCCCTCGTTGCAGCCTTCCTTGGTGCCGGTCAGGCCGCGATCCTCGCGCAGCCAGTCCAGCAGGGTCGCTGTCGGATCGACATCCGCCAGCTCCACTGTCTCTCCGTTCAGAAGAAACGTGATATTCATTCGAGAAACCCGTCGCCTTACCCGGTTGCGCCCTTGGGTGCCCTCCTTCGATGCGACGTAGAAAGAGTGGCGGGCGGATAGCTTGCCGTCAGATGTTAGAAACAGGGCAGGTTCTCTGGCAAGAAAAACTGCCTATATTATGCACCATTAGACGGGTACAGCTTGTGAATGTCGCGTTTGTGTAAAAGGCAGTCGCTTGTAAATAAAGCGCTTTTTTCGGGCGGCGCCCGGTCAATCCCGAAGCACCTTCTGCAAAAGCCGAATAATCCGCACTGATTTTTTTGGCATTCCAAAGCTGCGGTTCCCGCTTTTGCCGGGCAGCTGGCTGGGATAGCGTAGGCGGTATGAGCAGTACCCCTCGATTCATTCACCTCCGTGTTCACACCGAATATTCCCTGCTGGAAGGCGCCGTGCGGCTGAAAAAGCTGCCCGCCCTGTGCGAGAAGATGGAGATGCCCGCTGTCGCGGTGACAGACACCAATTCGATGTTCTCGGCGCTGGAGTTTTCAGTGACCGCCAGTGGCGCCGGGGTGCAGCCGATCATGGGCTGTCAGGTTGATCTGACCTATCTGCAGGCGCAGCCCGGTGAAAAGCCCAAAGCGCCTGCGCCGCTGGTGTTGCTGGCGCAATCCGAGGTGGGGTATGAGAACCTGATGAAGCTCAGTTCTTGCCTTTACGTGGATAAGGGCGGGCAGTTGCCGCAGGTCACGTTGGAAGAGTTGGCGGACCGGTCGGACGGTTTGATCTGTTTGACAGGCGGGCCGGATGGGCCGGTTGGAATGCTGCTGCAACAGGGTCAGCGCCCTGCGGCCGAGGTGCTGGTTGATCAGTTGGCGGCGATGTTCCCGGATCGCCTTTACATAGAACTGCAGCGCCATCCGGGGGAAGACGGCCAGCCCGAGGCCGAACGCCTGACCGAGCGTGGCCATGTCGAAATGGCTTATGCCAAGAACCTGCCTCTGGTCGCGACCAACGACGTCTATTTCCCGACGACAGACATGTATGAGGCCCACGACGCACTGATCTGTATCGCCGAGGGCGCCTATGTCGACCAGCAGGAGGGCCGCCGCCGCCTGACCGCGCAGCACTATTTCAAGTCGCAGCAGGAGATGGTGACCTTGTTCGCCGACTTGCCCGAGGCCATCGAGAATACGGTCGAGATCGCGCAGCGATGTGCGTTCATGGCCTATCGCCGTGATCCGATCCTGCCGAAATTCGCTGATGACGAGGTCGCCGAACTGCGCCGCATCGCGAATGAGGGCTTGCAAAAACGTCTGGCGGTGATCCCCCATGCGGTGACACCTGAAGAATACCAGGAACGGCTGGATTTTGAACTGGGCATCATCGAAGGTATGGGCTTTCCCGGTTACTTCCTGATCGTTGCGGACTTTATCCAATGGGCCAAGGATCACGACATTCCGGTGGGGCCGGGGCGGGGCTCGGGCGCGGGGTCTTTGGTGGCTTATGCACTGACGATCACCGACCTTGACCCGCTGCGCTATTCGCTGCTGTTCGAGCGGTTTCTGAACCCCGAACGGGTGTCGATGCCCGACTTCGATATCGACTTCTGCATGGACCGCCGGGAAGAGGTGATCCGGTACGTGCAGCAGAAATACGGGCGCGACAAGGTGGGGCAGATCATCACCTTTGGTGCGTTGCTGTCCAAGGCAGCCGTGCGCGATATCGGGCGGGTGTTGCAGATGCCGTATGGGCAGGTGGATCGGCTGTCTAAGATGATTCCGGTTGAGGGCGTGAAGCCTGTTTCCATTGAAAAGGCGCTGAAGGACGAACCCCGACTACGCGAAGAGGCCCGCAGCGAGGAGGTGGTAGACCGTCTGCTGACCTACGGCCAGCAGGTCGAGGGGCTTTTGCGCAACGCCTCGACCCACGCGGCGGGGGTAGTGATCGGAGATCGTCCGCTGGACGCGCTGGTGCCGCTGTATCAGGACCCGCGCTCGGACATGCCAGCGACTCAGTTCAACATGAAATGGGTGGAACAGGCCGGGCTGGTCAAGTTCGACTTTCTGGGTCTGAAAACGCTGACCGTGATCCAGAACGCGATGGACATCATTTTCAAGTCCGGGCGTCCCTTGCATGTCGCGGCGGACGGCACCGAGCTTTACGAACCTGCAGAAGGGGCCGAGAACCAGATCAACGCTATCCCGCTGGATGACGAGGCGACATACAAGCTTTACTCGGCGGCCAAGACGGTGGCGGTGTTCCAGGTGGAATCCTCGGGCATGATGGACGCGCTCAAGCGGATGAAGCCGACCTGTATCGAGGACATCGTGGCCCTTGTGGCGCTGTATCGTCCCGGCCCGATGGAGAACATCCCGACCTATTGCGAGGTCAAGAACGGGCTGCGCAAGATCACCTCGGTTCATCCCCTCATCGACCATATCCTTGAGGAAACGCAAGGCATCATCGTTTATCAGGAACAGGTGATGCAGATTGCGCAGGTCATGGCCGGGTACAGCCTCGGCGGCGCCGACCTGTTGCGCCGCGCGATGGGTAAAAAGATCAAAGAGGCGATGGACGCCGAGCGCCCGAAATTCGAAAAGGGCGCGGGCGAGAATGGCGTGGACGCCAAGAAAGCCAGCGAGGTTTTCGACCTGCTGGAGAAATTCGCCAACTACGGCTTCAACAAATCCCACGCGGCGGCTTATGCGGTGGTCAGCTATCAGACCGGCTGGCTGAAGGCGAACCACCCGGTCGAGTTCATGGCCGGGGTCATGAACTGCGATATCCACCTGACCGACAAGCTGGCTGTCTATTTCGAAGAGGTCCGCAAGGGGCTGGAACTGCCCTATGTACCGCCCTGTGTGAACCGGTCGTTGGCGACCTTTGACGTGGTGAATGGCGAACTGGTCTATGCGCTGGGCGCGTTGAAAAACGTCGGCGTCGAGGCGATGAATCTGGTTGTGGAAGGGCGTGGCGATAAGCCGTTCGTCAACCTGTTCGACTTTGCCCGGCGGGTTGATCTGAAGAAGGTCGGCAAACGCCCGCTGGAGATGCTGGCGCGGGCCGGGGCCTTCGATCAACTCGACAATAACCGCCGCCGCGTGTTCGAAAGCCTTGATCCTCTGGTGCAGTATTCTGCGGCAATCCATGATCAGAAGAACTCGAACCAGGTGTCGCTGTTTGGTGAGGCGGGCGACGACCTGCCGGAACCGCGCCTGTCGCCGACGCCCGACTGGTTGCCCGCCGAGCGCTTGAGCGAGGAGTTCAGGGCCATCGGCTTTTACCTCTCGGGCCACCCGCTGGATGACTATATGCCTGCGTTAAAGCGCAAGCAGGTGCTGACATTGGACGAGGTGACGGAAAAGGCGCGGTCAGGGCCGTTCATTGCGAAAATGGCAGGTGTCGTGGCCGGGCGGCAGGAACGGAAATCAGCGCGCGGTAACCGGTTCGCCTTTGCCCAACTCTCGGACCCGACGGGCGCCTATGAGGTCACCCTGTTCTCGGAAACGCTGGAGAAATCGCGCGAGTATCTGGAAACCGGCGCGCAGGTGGTGCTGACCGCCGAGGCGACGATGGAGGCAGATCAGCTGAAACTGCTGGGCCGCTCGGTCGGGCCGGTGGATACGGTCGTGGCCGAGGCTGGGGCAACGGGGCTACGGATATTCGTGGACGAACCGGCGGTGCTGGCAACCGTCGCCAAGGTGCTTGAGGACGCCGCTGGTGCGGCCAAGCGGGCCTCGAAAGGGCCGATCCATGTCTTTCTGATGGACCCGGGCCTGCCGGGTGATGTCGAGATGGATCTGGGGCAGGATTTCCCGATCAACCCTCAGATCAAGGGCGCGATCAAGTCTCTGGACGGTGTCACCGACGTTCAGGAAATCTGAGCCAGCCATTTGTTGCCACAGCGTTTTTGCGCGGCTAGGCTGTGATCATTGCTTCATTTGGGGCGTGTCACAGGAGGGCACTTTCATGCGCTTTTCAGCTTTGGGCTTAAGAACATTTGCATTGGCAGCCGCCGCGTCTCTGGCGATGGCGTCCGGGGGGCTGGCAGATGACAAGGATGACAAAAAGAAAAAGACGATCGAAGGCGCGCTGATCGGCGCGGGCGTCGGTGCACTGGTTGGCGACGGCAAGGGCGCAGCGATTGGCGGCGTGGCCGGGGCCATTATCGGACATAACTGGAAGTGATGGCGATGCAGTTTATGAGATTCAAAATGCCCGTTTGCGCCGCAATCCTGATGGTTCCGTGTGTGGCGATTGCCGATGACGCGGCTGAACAGATGGTACAGGACGCGTTGCCTGTGATGCACTACACCTGCGCTTCGATTGCTGAAGAGGCTGACGGGGACGAAGCCTTTGTTGTCGAGGTCGTGGGCAAGATGACGGCCCTGTCGCTGTATAATCGTCAGATCAATATCGAAGATCACGCGACCACTGACGAGGAAAAGGCGCAACTGCGTGAAGCCTTCATCGCCGCGCTGTCGGAAGGATGCGCCGCCGATAAGGATGCCCTGCTGGGCGGAGTGGTCGACAACGCGGTGAAAACGACGCTGGGCCTGTGATCCGTCAATAATGCGGCGGGCGTTCGTCTCCGAAGACGACTCCGCCCGATCCTTCCTGCGCCCGTTCGGCCTCGCGCTGCAACAGCATCTCGACGCGACGGGTGAGGCGGTCGATCTCGGATTGCTGGCGGGTGACGACCGTGTTCAGCTCTTCGACCGTGCGGGTCAGATGGGCGATCTGTTCTTCCAGATGCTGCATTGGGGACTCCTGTTCCTGCGCCGGTCATAGCGACCCTGTGACGCCGTGGCCAGCGAAAGCGCGCCTTGCCCCGATGCAGGCCATGGGATAGACCGCGCGCGGAACATGAAAATCCCAAGGACGCCCCACATGGCCAAGCCCAAGAAACAGCCCCGCCCCAAGGCGATTACGCCCAAAGGGTTCCGCGACTATTTCGGCCAGGAAGTCTCGCAGCGCACCGAGATGCTGCGGACCATTGCGGACGTCTATCATCGGTACGGGTTTGATGCGCTCGAGAGCAGCGCGGTCGAAACCGTCGAGGCGCTGGGCAAGTTCCTGCCCGACGTGGATCGCCCGAACGAGGGCGTGTTCGCGTGGCAGGAGGTTGACGAAAACGACAAGGGCGACTGGATGGCCCTGCGCTATGACCTGACAGCGCCTCTGGCCCGCGTCTATGCGCAGCATCGTAACGATCTGCCGACACCATATCGCCGTTATGCGATGGGTCCGGTCTGGCGCAACGAAAAGCCCGGGCCGGGGCGCTATCGTCAGTTTTATCAGTGCGATGCGGATACGGTGGGCACGGCCTCGATGGCCGCAGATGCCGAGATTTGTGCCATGCTGTCGGATACTCTGGAGACCGTCGGCATTCCGCGCGGCGACTATCTGGTGCGGGTCAACAACCGTAAGGTTCTGAATGGCGTGCTAGAGACCATCGGTCTCGCTGATGAAAATCAGAAGGACGCTGTTCTGCGAACAATCGACAAATTCGACAAAGTTGGTGAGCAGGGCGTGCGAGAACTGCTAGGTAAAGGCCGCCTCGATTCTTCTGGAGCTTTTATCGACGGTGTCGGCTTGAGCGATGCCCAGATGCAACCTGTTCTGGGGTTTATCAACTATTTCAGCATTGTTCAGAATGAGCTTTCTCAGGAAGCCTCACGTGCTTTCGATGAGGGCAACAATGAACGCGGCGACCAGTTGGACCGAGCGCGGTACGCAGTTTCACATGAATTTAGAAATGATCCAGTAGCTTCCGATCCGGATGCTTTGTCTATTTGGAACACAAGAGTTTTCGATCATCTGAAGAGAATTGTCGGAAGTTCTACTGTGGGTTTCCAAGGCGTTGAAGAGCTTAAGCAAATCTTTGAGCTTCTTAGCGCGCAAGGGTACGGGGCGGACCGGATCAGGGTCGATCCTTCCGTCGTACGTGGGTTGGGATATTACACCGGACCGGTATACGAGGCTGAACTAACGTTCGAGATTTTTGACGAAAAAGGCCGCAAGCGCCAATTTGGTTCTGTTGCAGGCGGTGGTCGCTACGACGATCTGGTCAAGCGTTTCACCGGACAGGAAGTACCGGCAACTGGTGTCTCCATCGGTGTTGACCGTCTGCTGGCTGCCTTGCGCGAAAAGGGCCGGATCGCCGCAAAGGCCACGGGCCCCGTTGTGGTCACCGTTATGGATCGGGACCGCATGGCTGACTATCAGGCGATGGTGGCCGAGCTGCGCAATGCAGAGATCCGCGCCGAGGTCTATCTGGGCAACCCCAAGAATTTCGGCAATCAGCTGAAATATGCGGACAAGCGCAACTCGCCGATTGCGGTGATCGAAGGTGGTGACGAAAAGGCCAACGGCATCGTGCAGATCAAGGACCTGATCCTTGGCGCCAAGATCGCCGAAAGCGCCACGCTTGAGGAATGGAAGGAACGCCCCAGCCAGTTCGAAGTACCGCGCAGCGATCTGGTCGCCAAGGTGCGTGAAATTCTGGACAGTCAGGACTAGGCCATGCCCAACCGTTCCCAGATACAGGCCCGCGCCGCGATGATGCGCGTCCGGTTCGAGGCCGCAGGCGCGCAGGTGGTGGACCCGCCGCTGCTGCAACCGGCTGAAACGCTGCTGGACCTTTATGGCGAGGATATCCGCGCGCGCGCTTACGTGACCTCGGATGCGCTGCGCGGTGAGCAGATGATGCGCCCCGATTTCACCCTGCCCGTAGTGCAGATGCACATGAGCGAGGGGGCCGAGCCCGCGCGTTACACCTATTCCGGTGAGGTCTTCCGCCGTCAGGAACACGACCCGGATCGGTCCAACGAGTACATTCAGGTCGGCTATGAGGTGTTCGACCGTGACGATCCCTCGGGCGCCGATGCCGAGGTGTTTTCGCTGTTCGCGCTGCAACTGCGCGGTCTGCCTTTGCGTGCCGCGACCGGGGATATCGGCATCCTGACCGCAGCCGTCCAGGGCTTGCGCACGACGGACCGCCGCAAAGCCGCGCTGATGCGGCATCTGTGGCGTCCGCGCCGGTTCCGGGTTCTGCTGGACCGTTTCGCGGGCCGCAAACCCGGCCCGGAAGGGCGCGAGGCTCTCTTGAATGCGGAAAACCCGTTGGACCACGACATCCCCGTGATCGGCAAGCGCCGTGCATCCGAGGTGGAGGCACGGATCGAAGCCCTGCGCGAAGATCGCGATACGCCGCCGATTTCAGACAGTGAACTGGCTGGTCTGGAAACGCTTTTGAACGTACGCGAGACCATGCCCTTTGCGCTGGAGCAACTGCGTGACGTGGCGGTGGACCTGCCGCAGATCACCCCGGCGCTAGACCGGCTTGAGGCGCGGGTCGCGTCCCTGCAGGCGCGCGGTGTCGATGTGGATCGGCTGGATTTCGAGGCCGCCTATGGCAGGACATCGATGGAGTATTACGACGGGTTTGTCTTTGGCTTTTACGCCGAGGGTCGCCCGGACCTGCCCCCGATTGCAACCGGCGGGCGCTATGATGCGCTGACCCGGCAACTGGGCAACGGCGCTGAAATTCCGGCTGTAGGCGGCGTCATCCGCCCCGACCTGATGCTGGAGATTGAGGAGGACGCGCAATGAGCCTGAAACTGGGCGTACCCTCGAAGGGCCGGTTGATGGAGAAGACCTTCTCGTGGTTCGAGAAGCGCGGCATCACCCTGTCGCGCAGTGGGTCGGATCGGGAATATGCGGGCAAGGTCGAGGGGATCGATGGCGTTTCGCTGGTCCTGTTGTCTGCCGGGGAAATCCCGCGCGAACTGGCCGCGGGGCGCATTCACCTGGGCGTCACCGGGATCGATCTGGTGCACGAGAAACTGCCGCGCTGGGAACAGCAGGTCGAAGAGATTTCGCAGCTTGGGTTCGGCAAGGCTGATCTGATCATCGCCACGCCCGCCTGCTGGGTGGATGTGGACACGCTGGACGATCTGGACGCGGCTGCTGCGGCGTTTCGCAAGACCCATGGCCACCGGCTGCGCATTGCCACCAAATATCATCGGCTGGTGCGTGAGTTCCTGACGGATGCGGGCGTGGCTGATTATACTCTGGTCGACAGCCAGGGCGCGACCGAGGGTACGGTGATGAACGAAACCGCCGAGGCGATTGCTGACATCACCTCGACCGGGGAAACCCTGCGGGCAAACCATCTGAAAATCCTGTCGGACGGGCTGATCCTGCAATCGCAGGCAACGCTGTGGCGCAGTCGGGTGGCGAAATGCGATGCCGAGGAAAAGGCGGTTCTGTCCGAACTGATGGATCGGCTGCGTTAAAGCAAGCCGATATCGGCCAGCGCGCGGTTCAGGTCATCGGGCAGGGTGTCGTCCTGCTCGCGCCCCTTGGGAAGGTCGGCAGGCGTGTCCTCGGGTTTCAGATAGCGCCAGCCCTGAAACGGTCGTTTAAGGGCGTTCTGGGTGCGATGCACCTCGGGGTCCAGCACGATGGCACAGCGGCGGATCCCATCCTCGCCCCGTACCTCGTCCAGCCGCAGGATGCGCTGGCGGCACTGGATCACGCCCTTGATGACCCAATAGATTGATCCACCGTTCAGAATTTCGGCCTCGCGCTTGGGCCACATGCGGGTGACGTGGCGCGGGCAGCCGTCCTCATACAGCGGTTTGCGGCTGTCCTGCCACGCCATCAGCGTGTCGACGCTTTCCGAGCCAACCGAGAGTTTTATGAGGTTTACGTACTTATCCACAGCTTTCCCACAGAGTCGTCCATCGACTATCTATCCATTGTAGCTCATGCGCGATTGTCATCAAGGTTTAGTAGATGATAGTCTGTATCCCTCTTCTAATACAGGGAATCGCCAATGAGCCGCTTTGCCGCCCCCATCGCCGAGCAGATCTGGGACATGAAATACCGTTTCAAACAGGCGGATGGCACGCCCATCGACCAGACGGTCGAGGACAGCTGGCGACGCATCGCCCGCGATCTGGCACGGGTGGAAAAAGACCCCGCGCACTGGGAAGAGAAGTTTTTTGAGGCGTTGGAGGATTTCAAATACCTGCCCGCCGGCCGCATCACCGCCGGCGCAGGCACTGCGCGGCAGGTGACGCTGTTCAACTGCTTTGTCATGGGCACCGTGCCCGACAGCATGGGCGGCATCTTCGACATGCTGAAAGAGGCCGCGCTGACCATGCAGCAGGGCGGGGGGATCGGTTATGATTTCTCGACCATCCGTCCGCGTGGGGCCGATGTGCACGGGGTGGCTGCGGATGCCTCGGGCCCGTTGAGCTTCATGGACGTGTGGGATGCCATGTGCCGGACGATCATGTCCGCAGGCTCGCGCCGTGGGGCGATGATGGCGACCATGCGTTGCGACCATCCGGATATCGAACAGTTCATCACCGCCAAATCCGACCCGGCGCGTCTGCGTATGTTCAACATGTCGGTGCTGGTGACCGACCCGTTCATGGAGGCGGTCAAGGCCGATGGCCCGTGGGAACTGGTGTTCGGCGACAAGGTCTATCACACCGTTCAAGCCCGTGACTTGTGGAACAAGATCATGCAGGCCACCTACGATTATGCCGAACCCGGCGTGATCTTCATCGACCGGATTAATCAGGCCAACAACCTGAGCTATGTGGAAACAATCGCGGCGACCAATCCGTGTGGCGAACAACCCCTGCCACCTTATGGCGCCTGCCTGCTGGGGTCGATCAACCTGGCGCGCCTGGTAGCCGAGCCTTTCGAGGACGCCGCGCATCTGGATGAAGCCGCGCTGCAGGAGTTGGTGGCGACGTCCGTGCGGATGATGGACAATGTGGTCGACGCGTCGAAATTCCCGCTACCCGAACAGGCCGCCGAGGCACAGGCCAAGCGCCGCATCGGGCTGGGGGTGACCGGTCTGGGGGATGCGTTGCTGATGCTTGGCCTGCGCTATGGGTCCGACGAGGCGGCGCGTCAGACCGAGTGCTGGTTGCAGGCGATCGCCCGCGCCGCGTATCTGGCGTCGGTGGATTTGGCCAAGGAAAAAGGGGTGTTCCCGCTGTTCGACGCCGAGAAATATCTGGCCAGCGGCACCATGCAGCAGATGGACGAGGACGTGCGTGATGCAATCCGCGAGCATGGTATCCGCAACGCTCTGCTGACCTCGATCGCGCCGACCGGCACGATTTCCCTGTATGCGGGCAACGTGTCCTCGGGGATCGAGCCGGTCTTTGCCTATGCCTATACGCGTAAAGTGTTGCAGAAGGATGGCTCGCGCACCGAGGAAGAGGTTGTGGACTACGCCGTGCAGATGTGGCGGGACAAGTTCGGTGACAAGGAACTGCCGGAGTATTTCGTCAATGCGCAGACGCTGTCTCCGTCGGATCACGTCAAGATGCAGGCGGCGGCGCAGAAATGGATCGACAGCTCGATCTCGAAGACGATCAACTGCCCCGAAGACATCAGCTTTGACGCTTTCAAGGATGTCTACATGCAAGCCTGGGATCAGGGTTGCAAAGGCTGCACGACCTATCGTCCGAACGACGTGACCGGGTCGGTTCTGACCGTATCGGAAAGCGCCGACACCGCACCGGGTGAAAGCGCGGCTGCCCCGCACGAGGTCGATGGAGGCGAGGTTGTCTACATGTCCGAACCGCTGGATCGGCCGCAATCGCTGGAAGGCTCGACCTATAAGCTGAAATGGCCAGATAGCGAGCACGCGATCTATCTGACGATCAATGACATCGTCATCGGCGGGCGGCGGCGTCCGTTCGAGGTGTTCATCAATTCGAAGAACATGGAACATTACGCCTGGACGCTGGCCTTGACCCGGATGATCTCGGCCGTGTTTCGGCGGGGCGGGGATGTGTCGTTCGTGGTCGAAGAGCTGAAGGCGGTGTTTGATCCCCGTGGCGGCGCCTGGGTGAAGGGCAAGTACATCCCCTCGATCCTGGCCGCGATCGGCGGGGTGATTGAGCAACACCTGATCAACATCGGTTTCCTCGAGGGCGAAGGCATGGGCCTGAAGTCCGACCCGCAAGCGCAGGTGGTCAACATGGATGCCCCCCGCGGCAAAGCATGCCCGTCCTGCGGCCAGTTCGACATGGTGATGATCGAAGGCTGCATGACCTGCCGCAGTTGTGGGCACTCCAAATGTGGCTGACCCTGGGGGGTAAACTGTTGTGGAACGACACATAAGGTGACATTTATTGACGCCGAGATGCCATTTCTCGGCGTCAAACTTACAACTTTCATAGCAGACTTTTGCGTGCTCCATTATTTAGGCGCGGACAGCGGAAGCTCGCTGCGGGTGCTAACTGCAGATGTTTCTGCGGAGAAGCGGACCTGCTTGTAAGACGGTAAGGGCTTCTTGTACAAAGGAGATCCACGACTGGAATGAGTGGTCCCTTGCGTCGTTTCATTTGGCGCTGGATCTTGCCAAGATCCAAAATCCACGCGTGCCACGTTTCCGCAATTGCCTCTTAAATACAGCCGGTGAACTTTTCGATGGACGAAAAAGAAAGAAAAGAGGCGGAAGCCGCTCTTCTAACAGAAATGCAAACCACCGCCGCCAGCATGCGTGAAATAATAGTGGCAATGCCTCCCCATGATCTACTTGGCTATATTTACGCTCAGCCTATGCTGAAAGGGATGGGAGATAAACAGGTTGCCGATGGGGAACAGCCAGGAGCCGACGACCCAGAAGACCTCATCAACCAAAATCAATTTCTGCTTGAATACGTTCATGCGGTGCTTGCGTCTGATTCTGCTCCCGACGACATGACATTCGATGAACCTAAGTGCGTGGAACTTTATCACCTCAGCCAGAAGCTGCGGGAGCAAGCAATGCTCTTCGCAATGGTCTCATCAGCGGGAACGAAAAACGGCGTATTCGGTCCTGACACAGCCGATATTGAGTTTCGCGCGAAGTCTACTTGGGTCATGCTGCGCGGCAACCGTTATCAAGTCTTAGAAGGGGAGTTTTATCGCTACGTTCTGGCGCCGCATGATGATGTTCTGACAGAGGTGTACGGCGTTGGTGCGGACGATATCGCCGAAGGTTTTCAAGCGATGGCCAACGCCACACGTACTGGTCAAGCCAACGCAATTTTGGAGATGACGCAACAGTTTCAAGCGGCGCAGGCCTTTGCAGACGCAAATGAAAAGTCCGTAGAAGACATCATGGAAGCGTGGGGGGCAGAAAATGCGGAACAACTAAGCTCCGCAAGCCGAGCAATAGACGATATGTTTCGTGGTGGCGTTGCCAATGTAAGCCGTCACACCAAACTCCCGCCGATGCTTCTAGCGGATTTGGCCTACAGTCGGGGGGAGGAAACAGAATTCTTCGCTGCTGGTGACTTTGCGGGTACACCTTACCGGACACTGCCTGCACGCAAAAAACCGTTGATCCAGCTTGGGTCTGACTACTACGCTGTAGACCCATGTTTTGCCCGTGACGCAGGGTATCGTGCACTCCTCTTCAATCTTCTTCAGCGAAAGCCTGACTACAAGAAAGCTTTTGAAGATCGGCAGAAATTTATGAGCGAAGCAGCCTTCGCCGATATTCTCTCTGCCCAACTCCCCAGTGCCAAAGTGCTTCGGGAAGTCTACTACAAGGATCCTACCGCCAAGCAGTGGTCCGAAAACGACACGCTTGTCCTGATTGATGATGTGCTTATTTTGGTTGAAGCAAAAGCTGGAGCCGCTGCAACCATTGCGTCACCTGAGCTGGATTTCGGTCGCCACGCTCAGTCCGTACAAGACTTGGTGCTCAAGGCGTATCAGCAATGCGACCGTTTCTTTCGTTACCTTAATTCTGCAGACGAAGTGCCGCTTTATCAACGTATTGATGGCAAGTACAAAGAGTGCGACCGTGTCCGCCGCTCCGACTATCGCGTGTTGGTGCCAATCGGACTTACCGTCGAGTCGTTCTCGCCCCTTGCGGCATTCTGCAAGGAACTGCCGCAAGTCGAACCGTTGCTTGGGCAGCATGCCTTTATTTCTCTGTCAATTGACGACTTATTCGTACTTAAGCGGTTTTTGCCTACGCCAGGATTTTTTGCCCACTACCTAGAGGTTCGGCAATCCGTTGCCAGGGTTCGCCGAGCTCATCTCTTCGACGAGTTCGACCATCTTGGTGCTTACCTGACAAAAAATCGATTTGATCATGATTTGGCTGAACAGCTCAAAGACGGCAAAGCCAGCATGGTCTTGTGGGATGGAATGAGTGAGATTGTTGACAAGTGCTTCGAAGGAGAGGACTGGGAAACTAAAGCGCTTCCTATGCAGGAAATCCCGTTGGAAGTGTCGAAGATTCTTGATGCCCTTGATGCCACTCGAGCAAGCGGATGGCTTTCAGCGGAAAGTCATATCCGTGACTTCGGGGGGGACGGCAAAAATAATCTCGCGAAAATGCTGATTGATCTTCGGAAAACCCTGACCGAGCACCCATTTCGCTACTTTTCTCTGGGCGGAGATAGCGACCCGCTCTTCGTTTGGCTTCAGCAATACAATCGCCAAGTCGACTGGACACAAGTGAACAACAAAGCAAGCGCAGTCGCAGTGGCCCTCAAAGCTAAGAACGTCATTGGTGTCTTTGCTGAGGTCAGCGCAGATGGTGTTTATCATCAAGCAAAATCATTTGCAGTCCAAATTCCCACATCTCGGACAGCCGAAAATGCCCACATCTATGAGGATGCCTCTCGAATGGCTCAACCTGCCAGGAGGATGACACTCAACCGACCAGGACAAACTGCCCCGCCTGCTAAAGCCAAGAAAACAGGCCGGAATGAACCTTGTCCCTGCGGCAGCGGTAAAAAATATAAAAAATGTCACGGCCGCTAACAGTGCAGTCTATGGCTGGTCAAGACAAGCTCACTACTGCCCTCTATGCAATTTTAGGCCCCGTAAAGGAGAGCCCACAGGATTCTATGCTATCGCTTTCTGCGAGAAACCCGTTGTTTCGGTGGCGCGGCGTCAATTTTTTAGTGCGGATGAACTATGGAAATCAGTGATATTATCCCCAAAGACGGTGTTCCTCAGCAGATCTACTGCGGCAACTGTAATGCACACACTGAACTTTCTTTTTTTGACTTCAATGAAACTGTCTCTGGTGTCGCCATCAAAATCTGCGGTCTACCGGTACTGAGGTGCCCTCAATGCGGACATGAACAGCTTCCGGACGGTTCACGTTTTGCGATAGTAAATCTCCACAAAGATGCTTTTGAGCGATCGTCAAAGGTGGTTAGGGTCAATAGGCGGAAACATACTGAAAAATTCGGGTTCACGAATGTACCTTTTCTCTTTGACCCTGACGACTATTTTTACATTCCTGGTTTGTATCGTGCCTTTGATGAAGGATTCCTCCAACCCGTGTTTTTCAATCGCAGTGTGCTATTGAAGTATGACAATTCCCCTGAATACAGCGTGAAATTCGCATCGACTACCTACGGATCGATTGACACTCAAGAGGACAGCATTAGCTTTGGTCTCAATCGTCATGGACATGTCGTCATGTGGCTGGGAGATATCGCCAAGCTGCCTGAGAAAGAGCAATTTTACCTGCGCTCAGAAAACATTCCTTCTGATCATTCGCTAGGGAGCGAATTCTATGATGGTCAGATAGAAGCGGTGTTCACCGAACTCGCCAAAGAAGAAGTGCTGTTCCGCCTCCGATCTGAATTCCTAAGCAAGAGCCTTGCCCGGTTTGGTGTTGCGCTTGGTCACCTCGAGGCGGAGGCTTATGATCTTGCACTATCCTTCACTCCACCGGTCGTCGATACGCCGAAAGAGCGACGTCACGTCGCCGACACTTTGAACAAGGTCTATTTGGAATCTCTGGATAACGCTGCGCTCGACGGAGTCGTAAAGAGCCTTGGCGTGAAATCTCCGGGGCCCGGAAGTTTGAAGCGTTTGCAGACCATATTGGAAACAATGGCGTCAAACAAAGAGGTTGCGGCTCTTATGTCGCCGCTTTATGTGCTCTACGACCTCCGCGTTGCCTACTCGCATTTGACGCCGGGATCAAATCCGCCTCAGCTGGAAACCGTGACAAGACGCCTTGGCCTAGAAGCAGATGCATCGCTCTTTGATATCTATGAAAAGCTCATTGATGGCCTTTCAAGTACGTTTTCCAGGATGAGCAAAATTTTGGAAAACGCTGGTGACCACAAAGCTGTTCCGCACTAGATCACTACCGGTTGCCAAGTTCTGCCACCAGACCCAGCCTAAGAAGCGCTTCGTTCGCAGCCGAAAATCGGTTCAATCTCCCGAAACGTTACTACTGCGACGCTGTTCTCTTCTCCAACTTTTGCAAACTGCAGGGGGGTCGCTTGGCTCATGAGAAGAATCCGCTCTATTTCGTTCACTTCGAAGCCTACAAAAGTCGAAAGCGCTTGTCGGTTTTCTTCGATTTCTTCGCAGCGGTTTAAATGCTTTCGAAGAAGGTCGGGTTTTCCGTTTGGTTTTATCTTGCCTTTGTATTTGCTAAGTAGCCATGCGATGTCGCCCATGGTTTTGGCAAATGAAAGGTCTTTGCACTCGATTATCAGCACTCGCCTCTGGTCTTGATTCCATGCCAAGACGTCGACATCACCAAAGCCTTGCTTTTTCGCACGGGAGAGAATTTGCCCATCCGATAGATTTGCTCCGGCCTTCCAGCCAAATCGACGAAGTTCTTTCGCCACTGTTTCATTGAATTCTTCTCCCTCGCTACCATTGATCTTGCCCATCCATTTGAACATGCTTCCGCCAGCGCGAAAGAACTTCTGGTCAAAATCACCGAGGCGCGCATCAGAGACGTATTTCAGAATGTGCAAGTATGTCATTGCCGGGGCGACAAGACAGGTCGGATCATGGCGCGTGTCGAGCTGAATGATCGGTCGTGAGACTATTGAGAGTTGGCGCTGGAAGCGCCAAGGGTGCCAGCTCGACTCCTCAAAACCCTCCGGTACATCGTTCCATGATGCTCTGGGCGCGAGGAGGAAAGGTTCTAGGCAAGTTCTTAACCGCTCTTCTTCCAGCCCAGTGTCGGCTGCTAAACGAGCTAAAAGTTCGGAAAGCCGCATAGGCATCACCGCCTTGCGATCAGTATGAGCGATTGTTTCGAAGCCGCCGAGAATTGCTGCTATCTCATCAATGGAGGAGCCATACTCATCAAACCAAGCCTGTTCGAAACTCTCATCCAACTCTGACTTGTCCGACTTTGGGTGATCATTTTCCCAAGCCCGTGGCAGGGCATAGTTCTCAACATAGGCGTCAGCGGCATCGCGTAGTGCCTGCGACTGAAAGCTTTGTCCAAAGGGTGTGATGACATCATCCGAGAAGGAGTGATTCATCATCACATCGCCTGCGGGTGATATCTTGATCTCCGCTGGCATCATCCCTGCTTCCATAGCAACCGAATAGCCTCCAAGGTGATGAAGCAGTGCGGCGCGCGACATGAGTTGAGCAAGATCATACCGCCCCGGCGTCAAACCGTCATCTAGTGGGCACTCTGAAACTGCAGCTTCCACAACCAGCCTGGAAGCCATGCTTGCGGCATTCAATTTTGCAATCGACTCTGAAGCCTCATCCGTTGCACCTCCCTCGACGGTACTTAGAGCATTCACCGAAGCGAAGGTCCGCTTCCAAGTTTCGAATTCCTTCATCGCAGCTTCATGATTTCGAAGCAGGGCGTAGATCGTCTTAAGGCGGTTGAAATTGGCGAGACTCGCCTTCAGTTCGTTCACAACTGCATCAACCAGTTGGCGAAGATAAATTTTGCAGTCCTGGAGGCCGTTGATGTAGAGGCCTTGCGAAGGGTCGCGGCACTTCCAACCTAGACCAAGGCGCGACTGTGCATCATCCAGAGATGTGATCTTGATGACTGATCTTGGTAGATCATCCCTGATGAAATCGCGGATGTTTGGCACGGTAAAGCCGTGAAAATGCCTCGCATGTTCAGAGGGCATCACGGCGCTTACAACGGCTTCGATTTGCTCGTCTTCAACGGCATCTTGTAACTGACCAATAATACTGGAAACCATTGCGCGGACGACAATCCGCTCTCCGAGATTATCATGACGTTGCGACGAGAGGAGATATCCCTCATGCAATTGAATTCTGGCGGCAATATATCCCGCAATTTCGATCGGTCGCGTACTTACTTGGCTAGATATCTCCTTCTCATCGGGGATGGTTGTAGCCTCCACGGGCATTTCATGGTCGTCAAAAAATGCCTTAAGGCAGACATTGAGGTTTTCCGTGGTCACAGTTTCATCCAAGTGTCGGAAAACCTGCTCACTCCAGTGCATCACCATCGCAAGCATGTGGTAGCTTAGTGAAGCGTCTGTGCCTTGCGGGACACGACCCTCTATCCAATAGGTTCCCTTTTTTCCCAGATAGACAGATCTCCACAAGTCTCCGCCGATACCTTTAAGGTCAACGTAAAAGGGAGATAGCTCATCGGTGCCGTATCTCGGTGTCCCACTGTTCCGCCTAAATCGCGACAGCGTTCCATCGGGGCGTCTCAGCGTTTTAATATGCGCGCCAAGATTTGCTCTCTGACGTAGGTTCAGATTTGAGTTAATCGGTAGGTGAAGAACGCTTGCTCCGGGAGCATCCAGAAAATCGTCCTGAAGCTTTTCGTGCGGAACAATATGCCCGTGGTTCTCCTTCATCCACGCGTACAAGTTCAGTAATCCGTTAGCATTTAGGATTTCAATCCCCATCGCCTCGGCGCTGCGCTTTGCATCCAAAACACGGAATATCTCCAAGGATGAAAACGAAGGGAGACGCGACAAAGTGAAGGCGTCAAACGCAGGCATCATTTCAATGCGCCAGTTTGGTGGTAGTTCATGCAGCCCAAACCCAAATCCGCGCCCCCAACCGCAGCCGATGACAAGGGTGACGGCCTCCCGATATCCCGCTCGTTCCGCAACCTCGCTGTGTGCTTCTTCTATTGCGCGCCTTACAAAGCCGGCCGTCTTGTCGAAGTCGTTGTGTCCTGCAAAAGTACCATCCTCATAGCCGTCGAAGCTATCGACCACGAAGACAACGTGAAGATATCTGCCAGGGTCGATTTCTTTCGTGGCATGGGACACATAAAGACCGGCATATTTTGCAAGTTGGGGCGTAAGGCGAGTATCCCCCAAAAATGGCTCTGATGAGAAAAGACGAGTATATGCATTTGTAATCGAGGCGTGCAAAACCTCTTGCATGTCTGCTTCGATACATTGCTCGATGATGAAATGGCGGATTGCCAAGCCTATGACGCTTGGCGCAAAAAATATCAGACCTTTCTTTGTCTCGTAAACCGGATGCGCTTCGACGGGGGTGTGACCAGGTTGGAGCTTGTCTAGTAGCTCAAAGGTATCTTCATGAATGATGAAGGGATCTAGCTCTTGCCTGGTAACACCAATTTCATCCAACTCATCGAAAGAAAAGGTGACGTTCTTCATCAGCTGTGACCAGACTTCAGCGCCCGGCTTTCTAATTTTTGAAGCTGGTACTGTGTTTCCAATGAGGAACTCGTCAACTCCAACTCGCTCAGCTATCGTCTGAGATACTCTCAAGAGCGCTCGCACCGAGTTTTTCAGAGCGAGATAGGCTCCGCGATCGGGCATATCATCTAAAGCATTCAGGAAAATCTGTGTTTGAAATGCGTTTCCTTCCGCGGTGCCTTCGAATACCAGAAATGACTCTGATGAGAGCGCGACCGGAGCGACGAAAACATCCTCCGCAGGATCTTCCAAGCGGCCACATGTGCCGTCGTCAAGTTGGTTAAACCAAGCGGAGGCCTTTCCCGGAGTGATTGAGGTCCGGCCCCGCGCGAACATAAGCGCAAGGTGGATAAGGACTTCAAGCCGTCGATTGTTCGACTGGAACTCAGGCAAGGTCAGCATCGCGCCAAAACATGACAGGCAAGAACTAAGTGAACAGTTCTTCATAGCTCGAATGACCACGGGATACTCGGCTGCGAAATCTCCGTAGTACCTGCTCAGCTGTGGCATTATGAATTCATCGATGTTCGGTTGACCCGTTACCGATAGCTGCGCAGCATTCATGTCCGGTGGACCAGACTTGCCTTTGATGAAGTCTGAGATCAGCTTAAATACATCATCTTCTTCGTTCATTTTCGCGAAATCACTTGCTGCTCGTTGTGTCCCACTTCAGTTGCAAGAACTGCGCCAAGCCGAATTCTTTTTGCGATAGCATATCAATTTGGTGTGCGCAGGACTGCGGGAAGGAAACACTAATATCTTTCGTTTGCTCTTACCACTGCGATTGAGGGGACGTTGAGAGACCAGTGTTCAGTCCGAAGTTTACCTATGACTGCAACTCAGACTAACGTCCGCATTGGCAAAGCTGCACTGCGGCATTGGCAAACGCGCTCAAAGTCTGGAATGGGCCGCTCATTGAAAAAGGCGCTTGGGTACAGGTAGTTGCGAAGCCAGTCTTGCAAATTGTAGCGACGCACGGTTGGCAGCCGAGAAGTATGCTTCCAGCTCATCGATTTCAAAGCTTTCGGGTGGTGGTGCCGATGCTTTTAGGTGGTCTAATTGTGATCTTGCCGCGAGTTCAATCCTCTGTATCTCCCTTTGCTCTTCAGGAATGTGCCGTGGATCGCGAAGTTGTGGCCCATTTCGCCATTCGTGGTCCCGCCATGAATCCCGAGCAGACTGGCACTTCATTTGTAACTCAGCGAAACTCTTCTCCACATTTATTTCAGTTTTTTGACGTTCTATACGTAAAGAGTTGATTTCGGTGTGCCGGGCCGCTTCTAGCGCAGCCTTCATAGATTGTCGGTCTAGAAACCAGAAGGCGACTCCTAAAGTCGCAACCACAGCTGTGTAGAACTCCAAAGGGTTTACTAAAAATAGATTTTGCGCAGCCTCAATCACTAAATGCCCCTTAAATTGCTACGGTTCACCACTACAGGTGGGCATTGCTCCACTTCCGTTCAACCGTTTGGATCGACTAAACGAAGTAAGTGTTTGGGTCCAATGAATGTCCGCAATGCGGGCTGCGACCGCAGCATAGAGGAATTATGTTGGATGTCAGGTATGGGCCGTTCACAAAGCGGCTTCCTTCTTCCACAGACTAGATTCCACATTGGCTCTGATGACCGCACTGAATCCAAACATTATGCGCTTTGGGAGTTTGGACATTCCTTACGTTGTAACTCAGTGAACTGAATTCTTGAGAAGATATAGCTTGATCACTGGCCAGCGTATTTCCTAAGAGGTTGAGTCGTTAATATAGGGCAACAAACAAAGTTTTTTAGTGCTTAACATGAGTAGAGAGAGCAAATTTCTAAGTCTGGTGCTTCGGCACAAACCTGAAGAAATTGATCTTCAGCTCGATACGCATGGATGGGCTCGCGTTGACGAGTTGCTGCGAAAGCTTAAGAAATCCGGTCGGAAACTCAGTCACGACGAGCTCATTGAGATTGTTGAAACGAGCGACAAGAAACGCTTTACACTGTCTGAGGACGGAAGGCGTATCAGAGCGGCACAAGGCCATTCGATTGAAGTCGATCTTGGCTTGAAGCCGCAACAGCCTCCATGCGAGTTGTATCATGGAACGGCCAGCGCGAACTTGGATGCGATCTTTTCAAATGGTCTGGTGCCGGGGAAGCGTCAGCAGGTTCATCTGTCTCTTGATCCGGATACCGCTGAACGTGTCGGGCAGCGCCATGGTCGGCCACTTGTGTTGCGCGTTGAAGCTCAGCGGATGTTTGACGACGGGTTTGAGTTTTTCCGCGCCGACAACGGTGTTTGGCTTACCGATGCGGTGCCTGCACGCTATTTGGGCTTTGGTCAGATTTCAGAACAGTAGAACCAAGCGGATTTACGAGAGGTCGCAGAAGCCGCATGCGCAAATGCAATAAGTTAATAATCGTTTTGATTATTAACTAACCATTTGAAATAAATATATTAATTGGGAATTTTGCACCTGATTTATCTTGTGCGCCTCACCTGGGTTTGTATTGTGTACACGAGGTGACACCAGATCTGGTGCACCGAGAAGACGGCTGATTTCTGAGGCAAACAATTCAATGGATGAACAGCGCACGGATGCAGAAACTCTGAAGTACCAGCTCAAGATGGCTGGACTTGCGCTGGCTGATGTGGCCGAGAGCGTCGGTGTCTCACGTAGCCTCGTAAGCAAAGTGATCCATCGCAGCCGGAGTTCAGAACCGGTTCAAGAATTCATTGCGAAACAGCTCGGGACGTCAGTCGAAGAACTGTTTGGCACGGATAAACCAAAAAAGGAGAACCCGGATGAATAAATAAGCAACCCCCGGGAAGACGAAAACCCTCTTTCGTCAATGACGATCGAGGGCTCTCAGTAGGTAGATTTCTAGGCCACCTCTGACGAACTTCCCTTCTCATACGCCAAAAGTCAAGCTGCGACGCCGCTCTGCGGCGGCGCTGGCTATTGTTTTTACGTAAAATGAAGGAGGCGCGTGATGTCGTCACCAGAATCTGGCTCTATGGCCGACGATCAACAACATATTAGCCCGAAATCGGAACTTGATGCACGGCAATCCTATGTCGATTGCTCCCAGGGAATCGTGAGGGCCCCAATGGGCAGTGCCGGAACCAGAAAGCTAAGCAAGAGATCGCGTCAAAGTAGCCGGGGAGGTATCCCATACTTTAGCCCAAAGTTGCAAAAATATGTGACTCTCAAAACTGAAAGCCACTTGGAGGGGGCTTGTCACTATGTCGCAATGGCGGATCCGAATGTTGTGCACATCTGGGATCAGCCCAAACCGGTGAAATACTATGAATGGGATGGTCGCAAAGCAGAATACACAGCCGATGCACTGATCGAATACCGATCCGGCCTCAAAGTACTGGTTGAAACAAAGCCCTCTGCGATCGCGATTAAACACCAAACGGAACTCAAGCTAACGCGGGTTGCGGAATTTGTGCCGGCTGACTTTGCCAATCAGGTTACGTTGTTCACGGAAAAGAGCTGCCCGAAGTGGCTCGTCGCCGATGCGCGCCGCCTGCATGAGTTTCAAAAGCATCCTGACCCTGAAGCGGATGACGCGATCCGCGAAGTAATCGATCGCCTGAGTGGTACAACCACTTTGGGAGCACTGGCGGGGAAGACTGACCTGGCTGGCCGAGGCTTCAGGGCAGCATTTCGTGCCGTTTTTCGGGGTGAAATCCAACGGGCAAATGCGGGATCGCTAACCGCTAGCAGCTCTGTTTTCAAAGCGGAGGAAGCAGCATGAAAGTTGCACCCATTTTCCGCATCTATCCGCATGACAAGGTGGACTACAACGGAGCAACGTGGCGAGCGTTCGCGCACGGTCCTAACGGCGTCACACTTCGCTGCAGTGACAATCCCGAGGTGTTTGACACCATATCCCACGAAAAGTTGCGGCGCCTGTTAAAGGCTCCGCATTTTAAGATTTGGCCGGGGCACTATTCCCAGAGTTCGGCCCGTCTTCGGGCACTGAGAACAGAGGAGTTGATCGCTGATCAGCCTCTCTGGCAGCAGCAAAAAATCCGGGACCGGCTGTTTTGTATTCAAAGATGGTTCACCGAAGAAGATGCGGGGAGAGTGAAGCGCACTCCGCTCAACGCTAAACCATTCATCACTGCATTAGATATCGAAATGATGAAAAGATGTATTGGAAGGACGCTTCAGCAAAAGAAGCGGCAAACCGGACAAATTGTAGAGGTAACCTTTGGCCCGTCCTTTGATACCCTGATGAGGTGGGTCAGGAAGTATGAGAAGTCGGGCTACAACCCTCTCAGTCTCAAGGATGGCAGATGCAATTCAGGCAATCACAATCGAAAGTTCTGTGATGAAACATATGCGTTCATAGACACTCAAATTCTGGCATATGCGTCTCCGGAAAGGCGTTATGCAAATGAAGTTGCCTTTGAGACGCAGCTTGCAATCGATGACATGAACGAAGCGCGTCTTGAGGCGGGTCAAAACCAACTAGGTCGGCCCTGCGCCAGGCAGATCGAGCGGTATATATCAGAGCTTCCACCCTTCCTTGTAAAATGCGAACGCGAAGGCATAGATCGCGCACGAGGCATTTTCAACTGCTCGTCGACTGGCCTTGAAACACTCTTGCCATGTGAGCGTTTCGAGATGGACGGTTGGAAAGGCGACGTAATGCTTCTGCTTCATGATGCAGGAATATCAAGTAAACTGCCGCCCGAAGTTTTACAGAGAATTCCCAGAAGCCGTGTCTGGGTTTATGTCGTTATTGATCATGCCACACGCTGTGTTGTCGGGCTTCGTGTTGTGCTGAATGGCAGTGCAGATGAAACAGTCCGTGCCCTCGAGATGGCAACCCGCGACAAGACGACGATATCTGATGCTGTCGGCACGACTTTTAATTGGGTTGAAGGAGGCGGATTCTCAATGGTCGTTTCCGATCAGCGCAGCGAATTTGCAAATGAGCAATTCGAGACGGCAGCAATTGCAGCGCTCGGTGCGTACGAAAGAAACCCTGCTGCCGCCCCATCTCTTAGGGGTGTCAATGAAAGGCTCTTTGGGATTTTTTCAACCAAGATCACCCCGATGATGAGTGGCCGCACCTTTGGAAATATCTTTGAACGGGGCGATATTGATCCGGCTTCGACCGCCGCCTTAACGCCGGAACAACTTCTGCGGATTCTGATTTGGTATGTTGTCGATATCTATCACCGGACCCCTCACGCAGGTATCGGGTACGTAGCTCCCTCAGTCAAATGGGCCGAGCTTACCAAGGAGGTAGGGGCATCTGCGCCGCCGGACGGCTACCGGATGCGTGCGGCATTTGGAGAGATGATCACCCGTAAGGTTGACGGTACCGGTGTCCTTGTGAATGGGATTCGGTATACAAGTCCGAAGCTTAGAAAATTCTTCATCGACAACTATATGTGTGACGTCGATATTCGTGTTGATCCTTACGACATTAGTTGGGTTGTTGTGCGCGTCGATGACAACTGGATTGCGGCATATTCTACCATTCCTGATCTTGAAGGGGTGACATCCGAGGAATGGGCTGAGGCCAATCTCGCGAAAAAACGAAAGGGGCAGGCGCAGTTTGAACGCGACCTGCCAGCCATTCGAAAAGCAATTGCAGCCATCAGAAAGATCAACGGGGATGCTGCAGCTCTGGTGGGTCTAACTCCCAAGAGGTTGACTGCGGATTACATAAACCAGTTGGAAGAGGATCTCTTCAATGGTGAAGAAGTCATCCCATGGCGCGATCCGGAGCCAGTTCCTGATGTTGGTCAGGTTTTCACTGGCGGTATCCCAACCGGTCAACCCAAACAGGGTGAGAATGATCTAGAGTCTCCGATCGTCGAAGCTCCAAAGCCGTCAGGCTTGAAGCCCAAATGGACTCTGGAGGGCGGAGAATGAGCGATTTGAGCAGAGAGGAAACTCTGGCAAACAGCGCTGATCGCATGGTTCAGCTCGGCAAATTGTTTGTGCGCCATGATCGGTTTGTTGATCTTGAACAGCGGATTGCTGCCTTGGCCAGGCAGCGGCGTGCTGAACTCAAATTTGGGGAGATCAGGAGGCAGAAGGGTCTTTCAGTGATCGGCGAGTCTGGTGCGGGTAAATCAGAAGCACTTAAGAAAATTCGTCAAAACTACTGTGTGCCGCGCAAAAACGCGCCCGATGAACGTGTCGGTGAGTTTGTAACGGTCGAAACACCTTCACCGGCAACACTGAAGTCAACCGGCATCGCAACACTGGAAGCCCTGCAGTTTGATATTGTGGGAAAACTAAGTGCGCCTGAACTTTGGAAGTTGGTGCGCCATCATCTCGCCGAGCACAAGGTGTTCTTTTTGCATTTTGACGAGGCTCAGGACTTCATTCTAAACCAGTCTGGCCGTGAAGCGAGCAGCGTGATCAACACGATCAAGAGCCTGACCCAATCTGAGACCTGGCCGGTTTCGGTTATATTGTCAGGTAATACCGTTCTGGCCGATATTCTGGACAGTGACTTTCAGCTTGGACGGCGGCTTCCACCCGTCCATTTTGAAAATCTGGTACCAGAAGCCGACCTGGATGATGTTGAACACATCCTGTCACAATATCTGAGTGCTGCGAAGCTGGAGTTTAAGCCACCTACGGAGATGAGCGACTTCTTGGCAAGGCTGATAGTCTCTGCCTCGGGGCAGCTTGGTCTGGTTTTCGAGTTTATTCTGGAGGCAATACAGCTTGTCTTCGACGCCGGTAGAACAACCCTGGAGACAGGTGATTTCAAAGAGGTCTATCGACATCGTACCGGAGCCGTGGATGGTGCTAACCCGTTTGTTGCGGACGATTTCAAAAGCATCAATACGCGAGTCGTTCTGGAAGGGAAGCTGGTCAGGAAAGGGGGGCACAATAAGCCTTGGGCATTGTCATGAGGCGAGCAAGACTAGGGTTAACTCTTCCAATCGGGCGAAATGAACCAGCAGTGGCTTACGCCTCTCGGTTGGCTGCCTTAAATGGCTGCTCCAGTCTCTGGGCGTTCTGCAGTCTGGTGGGTCTTTCCGCTTTGAAGCTCTCACGCGCTGACCCAGAGGAACTGAACCGCCTTGCAGATCTTTCGGGTACAGTCGTCGCGGATTTGGCGCGGTTCTCTATTCGGACGAATACACGCGCCACACGTACTCTTGGAGGTCAAATATTTCCGAACAAAGATATCAAGATTCAAACCCAATACATCTGCCCAAAATGCGTTCTGGAAGCCGCCGATGATCGCGAATGGTATCATGTTCCCCCCGATGTGTTTTGGTATCTTGATTTTGTGCGAACCTGCCCGAAACACGGATTGTTGCTGATCCCAATGCCAGAGCAGCAGGTCGGCTGGTTTCCATATGATTTTACGGCTCGTTTGTCGCAGGCTCAGATTGGGAGAGAGACGCTGATTGGTCTGATGACACATGCTCCAACCAGAGTGGATGAATTCTCTATCGCTTCATTCTCCGGGAACACTGACAGTACCTGGCTGGCGGGCAGCAGTGCCTATGCATTGTCCCGTGCGAGCGAAAGACTGGGTTGCATAATTGAGGGATTCAGATCTGCCAGGCAGTTAAGTCGTCAAGAACTAGCCCGGCTGGCAGATGTTGGCTTTGCAGTGATTTCAAATGGGCCGGAATCTCTGCGACGCGTGTTGGAAGAACTCATAGAGCAACGCGGCCGATCCAGCCTGCGCAAAACTTTCGGCGTGTTCTTTCATCTTATGGATGGGAAAATGGGTGACGCAATCCCAATGGTCCGGGCTGTTCTCAGAGACGTGATTCTTGAGAATTTCGTAATACACCCGGGTGACAAACTACTTGGCGAGGTGTGTACGACACGAAGGTTTCACACCATTACGTCCGCCTCCGATCTGACCGGTGTACATCCTGTGAAGCTTGCAAATGTGCTGAGGTCGGCAGGTCTTATGGCTGAGATATCTGCGTCAGATCCCATTATGATCGAAGCAGAACCAGCGGAAGAGATGCTTCGAAAGCTGTCATCCTCGGTACTCACAAAGGATGCGTTGAGTTTCCTCGGGCTGCCCTGGCGGCACTTGATGAGCCTTCAGGATTCCGGATTGATTGCGCCAGTTAACCCAGCCTGTAGAGGGCAATACATGTATTGCCTTCATGAACTGAAACACCTGCGGGACGCGATGTTTAAAAACGCTCGCGTATTATCGGGAGAAAGCGCGGATCTTGTGCCGGTCTATAAAGCTGCAAATCAATCTGTTTGCAGTATCAGTGAAGTCGTAACACTACTGACTTCCGGGAAACTTCAGGACGTCGGTCTTGTTGGAGGCGTGCGAGGTTTTGATGCTATACGTGTCGATCCCGCCGAGGTTTTTGAGGCACTGCCAGCTTACCGGGAAGTTACCGATGCAATGACACGGGAAGAGCTTCTGAAGCATTTCGGTGTCTGTGGGAAAACACTGGCCTTCCTGCTGCGTGAAGGTCACTTTGATGAGTTCCGAACCCGATGCAGGCAGTCTCGAAAGGTGCGCTCATATATAACTATTTCCAGCGTTGAACGGTTTTCTGAAACCTACGTCAGCCTCAGAAACCTGGCCCAGGAAATGCAAATTTCAGCACGCAATCTCAGCTATCTGATCAAAGGGGCTGGCTTGTATGAATTGCCAGTGCCGGAAAAGTGCCGAGGGAGATTTTTTCGGCGTGAAGACGTGCTACCTAGAAACAAGTTAATGGGCTTGGATGGCTCAAATAATAATACAGGAGGCAGCCTTTGAAACTGCTTTTCCTTTCAGACCTGCACGATGACTTCTGGGTGGATGCCGACCGCGATCCTTTTGAAGGCATCGAGGATCAAATTGGCGGGCTCGACCACCTTCTGATCGCGGGCGATCTTACCAACAAGCCAAAGGTGCGGTGGAAGTACGCGTTTGAGAGATTGTCGAAGCTGCTGCCGCTTGAAAGAGTTTCGATTTTCCCAGGCAACCACGACTTCTATGATTTTCGCCTCGATGGCGAGGACCGTCTGGAACAAATCGCCTCCGCATTTGGGGTCGGGTATGTGCAAAAGAAGCAGCTTGTGTTTGGCGATACACGTGTTCTTTGTGCGACACTTTGGACCGACTTTGAGTTGGGAGCAGGTAGAACCATCAACGAAAGTCACGCCTCCGCACGAATGAATGACTTTAGGCACATTCGCGTTGCTTCCAAGGGATATCGAAAGCTGAGGCCGTCCGACCTTGTCTTAGCCCATCGCAATCAACTCGATTGGCTGAGCGGCGCTCTCGGCGAGGATTTTGACGGACAAACCTTCGTGGCAACCCATCACGCCCCTCATCCTTCCGTGCTTGAGAACCAGGACGGCAACATCGCTGCTGCATATGCCAGCGATCTGAGTGAGCTTATTCTGAAGCATCGACCTGAACGCTGGTTCTTCGGCCATTGTCACGGGGTTAGAAATTCAAGTGTTGGCGATACGCAGCTGATCAATGTGTCCCTCGGATATCCCGACGAAATTGTGGACCCTGCAGCGCGGATCAGAGATCTGATTTTTGAAATCTGAACGGCTGAACTCAACCTGAAGGCGGTTTACATAACACCCGTTCAGCGACGTTCGCATTTTGTTACGAGAAATTGTTTCTGCCAGAGGTTGTCTGCGCGTACTCCCAATATGAAGAGCGCGCTCAGACGGATTGGAGCAGAATGGCCGGGCATATGGCCCGGCTTGATGGGCCCCGACGGGTCCGCCGCCATCCCCATCACCGCACTTGATCCGCCCCACAGTGCGGCGTCTCCTGCGGTCCCCGCGCTTGATGGGTCCGGGTCCCCAATAACCGTTTCAATCAACCGCGAGAGATCATGAAGTGAAGGCGTCGTTCTCGGTGATATTTTCAAATGCGGGTAAGAATGCGTCATGGTGCAGCGAAAGGTAGCGTGTGATCTGCTCGCTGCGCATCAGTTTCGCGATGTAACCACGGGTCAGGACTAAATTGAGATGAT